>CAXIBC010000048.1:0-22568 GCA_964022115.1 uncultured Oleispira sp.
CCGGTTAACTGGTGTATGGATTGTGGTTCTGCTTTAGCGGAAGCCGAAGTTGAATACCAAGACAAAAAATCCATCGCTATTGATGTGAAGTTTGCGTTCACCGATACCGCGGCTTTGTTAACAGCTTTTGGTGCAGATGCTTCTTTTGCTAGCGCTCTTTCTGATAAGACGGCAAACATTGTTATCTGGACAACAACCCCTTGGACGTTACCGGCTAACGAAGCGGTTTCTGTTCACCCAGAATTAGAATACTCACTCGTTCACATTAATACTGAAAGTGAGCAAGATGAAATCCTAGTCTTAGCCACTGCACTTGTTGAAGACGCTATGGGCCGTTATGGCATCACAGATTTTAACGTGATCGCCAACGCTAATGGTTCTGCTTTTGGACAAATACCTGAGCAAGATGCAGCGCCTTTCTCGGTAATTCATCCGTTTATGACAGTGAATGAACAGGCTAAAACAGTACCCGTTATTACCGGTGAGCATGTCACCGCCGATGCGGGTACCGGTTCTGTACACACTGCGCCAATGCACGGTGCGGACGATTACGTGGTTTCTAATCAATACGGCGTTAAAGCCGATACTATGTTGGTCAGTGCTGAAGGGACGTTCATCAATAACCCTGTTTTAGAAAGCTTAGAACTTGCGGGTTTGTCGGTAGCGGATAAAGGTAACTTCCGCGTATTGGGTATCCTTGGCGAGAAGGGTGCTTTGATTAAGAAATTGAAAATCGAGCACAGTTATCCACATTGCTGGCGTCACAAAACGCCGATTATTTTCCGTGCAACGCCGCAGTGGTTTATTGCTATGGAATCTAAAAAAGCAGAGAAGTCTTTATTGACCCAAGCCATGCATGCGGTTGAGCACGATGTTGAGTGGCGCCCAAGCTGGGGTAAAGCGCGTATCGAAGGCATGATGAATGGTCGCCCAGACTGGTGTATTTCGCGCCAGCGTACTTGGGGTGTGCCTATTGCGTTGTTCGTGCATAAAGAAACCTCTGAATTGCACCCAGATAGCCAAGCCTTGATTGAAACGGTAGCACTGAAAGTTGAAGAAAAAGGCATTGATGCTTGGTTCGAATTAGAAGCTCAAGAGTTATTGAGTGAAGCAGACGCAGCGAATTATGTAAAAGTGACCGATACCCTAGATGTATGGTTTGACTCGGGTGTCACCCACGCGGCAGTCCTTGATCAGCGTGAGGGTTTACGTTCTCCTGCAGACTTGTACTTAGAAGGCTCAGATCAACACCGTGGCTGGTTCCAGTCGTCGTTATTGACTTCGGTGGCCGCCAAAGGCCAAGCGCCTTATAAGACGGCATTGACTCACGGTTTCACTGTGGATGCTCAAGGCCGCAAGATGTCAAAGTCGATCGGTAATACCGTATCGCCTATTGATGTGATGAATAAGTTAGGTGCTGACATTTTACGCTGGTGGGTAGCCGATACCGACTACAGCACTGAAATGACCGTATCCGATGAGATTTTAAAGCGTAACGCCGATGCGTATCGTCGTATTCGTAATACGTGTCGTTTTTTATTAGCGAACATTGCTGGCTTTAATCCCAAAACGGATTTAGTTGCGGTTGAAGATATGTTGCCATTAGACGCATGGATCTTGAATCATGCGACTAAGGTAGATCAGCAAGTTAAAGAATTGTATAGCGATTATAACTTCAGTGGTTTAACTAAGTTATTGATGAACTTTAGTGTTGGTGAGCTAGGTGCCTTCTATTTAGATATCATCAAAGATCGCCAGTACACTTGTAAGGCGGATGGCCTTGCCCGTCGCAGTGCACAAACGGCCTTGTATCATATCGCTGAGGCTATGGTGCGCTGGGTTGCTCCGGTATTGAGTTTTACCGCAGAAGAAATTTGGGCGGTATTACCGGTTGCGGTTGATGCACAGGGCAATGCCGTTGAACGTGAGAAATCTGTCTTACTTGCTGAATGGTATGAGCTACCTCAGGTTAATGAGTTGAGCTTAGACGATGCTTATTGGCGTCAGATCATGGCGGTTAAAACCGCTGTGAATAAAGTATTAGAAGAAGCTCGTGCCGAGAAGACTGTGGGTTCTAGTTTAGCGGCGGATGTTACTTTATATGCTGACGACGCATTAAAAGCTCAGTTAGAAAAGCTCGGTGAAGAACTACGCTTTGTGACCATTACTTCGAAAGCCGATGTTGCCACGTTAGATCAAGCGGATGAGGCTACTAGCCAGAAAACAGAGGTAAGTGGTTTACGTTTATCTCTGGCCGCGTCAACGGCGGATAAGTGCGAGCGTTGCTGGCATCATAATGTCACAGTGGGTACGCACCCAGAACATAAGACGTTATGTTCTCGTTGTGTAACGAATATTGCAGGGGATGGCGAAGTTCGTCACTTTGCTTAACTCTAAGTAACTCTAAGCTATCTGAGTTGGGATAACGCTTAGAGGATTAAATTGTCCGTTTTCGCTTGCTATCGCTATTAGGTTCGTCCTTATGCGGCACGCCGTGAATACTTCCATGTAGGCTCTGCGGTTTAAGACAATTTATGAGTGTGGTCTTAGGTTGTTCGTTTTAGGTGGCGTCCCCTAAAATGAATTACCTAAAACCACAGCTAACGAACATTAGGAAATAAAATGAATCAAGAACGTAAGGCTGGGGAACCCTCAGCTCTAATTTGGTTATGGTTATCGGTTTTGGTTATCGCCCTTGACCTAATCACCAAGCAGCTAGCGGAAAATCTATTAAGCTATGGACAGCCAGTCCCGGTCTTGCCGTTTTTTGATTTGACCCTATTGTATAACCCTGGGGCCGCGTTTAGCTTTTTAGCCGGAGAAGATGGCTGGCAGCGTTGGTTTTTTACCGCCATCGCTATTGGTGTCAGTATTATGCTGATTAGCTGGTTGTATAAGTTGCCACGTTCGAATAAATGGTTAGCGGTTGCCTTAACCCTGATTTTAGGGGGCGCGCTAGGTAACTTATTTGATCGCTTGGTTTATGGGCATGTGATTGATTTCATTTCTGTGCATTGGGGTAGCTCTTATTTCCCCGCATTCAACATCGCCGATAGTGCCATCACCATTGGCGCTATTATGCTCGGGTTAGACGTGGTATTCGAAGCGCGTCGTGAAAAAGCGGCTGCTAAGGCAGATGCTGAATCAACTCACAAAGATAAAGTATAAAGGTAAAGTATAATGTCTGATTCAATTCAAACGATTAAGCAAGACTCTAAAGTATCGATGCACTTTGCATTACGTATGGACGCCATTGCAGAGGATGGTACCCGTAAGAAAGATCAAGTTGATTCAACCTTTGATGCTAAACCTGCAGAATTTGTCTTAGGGGATGGTAACCTATTACCGGGTTTTGAAGAGTTTTTATTAGGGCTGAATACAGGCGACCACAAAACCTTTACCGTGCCAGCCGAAAAAGCCTTTGGCCAATCTAACCCACAAAATATTCAAGAAATGAAACGCTCTAGCTTTGCTTTGGATATGCCTTTATCCCCTGGTTTAGTAGTTTCATTTGCCGATGCCGCAAAAGCTGAATTACCCGGCGTGATTAAGTCTATTGATGGTGATTATGTCACGGTAGATTTTAACCATCCGTTAGCGGGCAAGGATTTAGAGTTTGAAGTTCAGATTTTGGCGGTGGATGCATAATTATGAAGATAAAAATGGCGAACCCACGTGGTTTTTGCGCAGGTGTTGATCGCGCAATTGATATCGTAAATCGTGCCTTAGATTTATTTGAGCCCCCTATTTATGTACGCCATGAAGTTGTGCATAACAAGTTTGTGGTTAATGGTTTACGTGAGCGTGGTGCTGTTTTTGTTGATGAGTTACATGAAGTGCCTGATGACAGTATTGTAATTTTTTCTGCTCATGGTGTTTCTCAAGCCGTTCGTAATGAAGCTACGGATCGTGGTTTAAAAGTATTTGATGCGACGTGTCCGTTAGTGACTAAGGTGCATTTAGAAGTTAGCCGCTATAGTGCAGATGGCAGTGAATGTATTTTGATTGGTCATAAAGGGCACCCAGAAGTAGAAGGTACTATGGGGCAGTATGATCACTCGAATGGTGGCAATATCTATCTCGTTGAAGACGAGCAAGATGTTGCTGATTTAGAAGTGGTGAACCCTGAAGCACTTTATTATGTTACCCAAACGACGCTATCAATGGATGATACTGCGAAGGTAATTGAAGCGTTACGGGCTAAGTTTGAAAAGATTGAAGGACCCCGTAAAGACGATATCTGTTATGCCACACAGAATCGCCAAGATGCGGTGAAAACCTTGGCGATAGGGTCTGAATTATTATTGGTGGTTGGCTCACCGAATAGCTCTAATTCCAATCGTTTACGCGAGTTAGGTGAGCGCATGGGGGCTAAGGCGTATTTGATTGATAATGCCGAAGAAATTCAGCGCGAATGGTTAGAGGGGATCGACAGCATCGGCATAACTGCAGGGGCTTCGGCGCCGGAAGTATTAGTGCAGTCTGTGGTCGATCGCTTAAAAGAGTGGGGTGGCGAAGTACCTGAAGAGCTACAAGGGCAAGAAGAGAATGTTGTATTTTCTTTGCCAAAAGAGCTTAGACTGACCGAAATAGAGTAGGCTCACTAAAATAGAGTAGCCTTAAGATAAAAAAGCCCAGGATTTAGCATTAAATCCTGGGCTTTTTTATGACTAAATATAACTTATAGTGCCGGCGGGAAGGCGGCGCACTCTGGGCAAGCTGCGGCGGGCAGGTCGTTATCATTCCAATCTCTTGGCTGAATACTGGCGTAATCTAAGATTTTACGTCCGCGGTTATCAATGACCATGCCACCATCGTTCACTTGATCACCTAAAGGTGTAGCAATCAGGCGAAAGCAGCGATTTAAATGGTCTGTCGCTGGAGCGGTAATATCTGGGTAGAGCGTCGCATGCACTAAGCAAGGAGCGGCGCTTATGCTAAACGCTGGTGCGCCACTATAGCTAATAATCACAGGATCTCCTGGGTTAGCAACAGGATAGTCTAGACCATCCCCTTGCACTGCAGGGTCCCCCCCTAAATTCGTCGTATAAGTGAAATTATCGATATAAAAACGTTCTTGCAGCTCGATCATCTGCAAAAGCTTACCTTGAGTATCAGTGCGCTGGCTCTCCAGAACATAATGTCGGTAACCTGGCATGACGACAGATACGAGTATGCCGATGATAGCCACTACTATCATCAGCTCTATTAAGGTAAAGCCTTTATTTTTCATTATTGTTTCTCCAGCCAATATTCTTTCTCGAGTATACCGCAGCGTGAAATCGTGTCACCTAATTTACTGGTACCGACTAAGATAGCCGTGCCACCATCTTCGCACGTGCATTGTGTTTTATCTTCTTTATCACAGCCCGTTTCTAAGGTTTGGGCATCAACTATGGTTGAGCCACAGTTGCCATCGATGCAACGCCCAGGGGGCACGGGGCAAGAATCGGTGGCGGCGCAAGCTGGGGGCTCTGGGCAGGTATTGCTTGCGACACAAGGTAAATCCGTGGTCGGCATTTGATGTTCACCACCTTGGAAATACAAGGTATAGGTACGGGTTGTACCCACATCGGCACTACAAGAGCCAGGGTTGCTAGCTACCTTGGGGCTGAAGGTGGTAAAAATGATGCGGCCATGGGTCGTTAAAGCACTGGTAAGTACTTTTTCTGAGGTACCGGGCAGTGGCATTTTCCAACCAAGGCTTAATGAAGCGTCACTGGTATTAGAGGTTGAGTTAGTCTGTACCGAATACACTGCTAGGTCGGCAGGGGTTGCCGCGTCATAGCTGCTCGGTTTGGTCAGTATGTTGTAGTCTTTGAGTATATAAAAGGCATCTTCTTGACTCGCACTTAATGGACTGGCTCTAAAGCCAGTACCAATAGCAATGGTAAGAAAGCCGGTACCATTCTCTTCTTTAAAATAAGAAATGCTCGGATTATTGTAAAAACGCTTATAAATACTGTTACCCGAATCACCATTAGCATCAAAAATGATACCACCACTGACAAAATCATTAGCATTGGTATTGGTGGTATTAATATCAAATCGCCAAATACGCCCTGCAACGTCGGCAACATAGAAAAAGTCGGTGAGGTTATCACCGTTATAATCTATCAACTGGATATCATTAGGGATGCTAGCATTCATCTCTGGGTGATTAAAATTATGCCCAGTTTTGCTCGCTTTCCACAGTACTTTGCCAGTTATCGCGTCGACCATATAAAGTGCGTTACCGAGCTGATTAGGGTTTGGTACATTAGAATCATCTTCAGTATCGTCATAACCGCCAGCGAAGAATAAAACCAGTTTATGACCTGTTCCCCAAGGCACTTTAGCGGGGGTCACCTTAGACCAAGATTGGCCTAAGCGAGCGAAGTCGGAATCGCCGCCATTGATCTGCCATAAATAAATGGGGTTTTCGCGATCAGTAACATCAAGCGCGTAATAATTACGGCCACCACGGCGCATGCCAACGAATAAAATGACTTGATCTCCTGCTGCAGGATTAACCTCGCCATTTTTATCAACATCTTTAAACAGATAAGAAATCTTTCCATCTAGGCCATAAAGTTGATCTTTACGCACCGGTGGGCTATTGGCGTATTTTGCTAAGTTAGGCAGTAACTCTTTGGGTACATAAGAAAAGTACTCTTTGAAATTATTTTTATCCGCTTTAAAGGCATGTAAATAACCACTATTAGTCGACATAAATACGACACTATCAGCAGAGCTGGTAGAATCTTTTGCTGGGGCGTAATTAATAACCACAGGTTGGCTATGCAGTGGGTCTTCTATTTGGGCTCGAATACCGTTAGCCGCTAAAGGATCAATGCGATTTGCCCAATTGAAAATTGCAGTGAGATCTGCTGCCCCAAGGCTAGTAGGTAGTTGCATCAGTGCCTTGATTTCAGCGGAAGCCGAAATCTTGGTTGTGAGTGGCCCTTTGCTTTCGCTTAAGTGAGTAAATATATTCAGTGAGGGTGTTAGACCACTAGCAGCGCCACCCATAGCGACGTCACGGCCATCAGGATGCGCAGGGTCTGTCCAAAAACTTCTCGCTTCTTTGGCGATCTGGCCTGTGGCATTTATGGCAGGGTTACCATTGGCATCAACTACATTGTGTTGTTCACCGAGTTTATAGAGCTTAAGGTTGCCACTCCAATTAGCACGGCTATTGGGTGAAAACATGGCGTAATACAGTTCATCTTGGTGTTCAAAGCTATTATAAGAGTTGGTAGTAATGGCCGGGGCAACAAAGGTCGCAGGGGCATCAGATGCACTGGTGAAAATACTCTCTAAGGCACTGACAATTTCATCATAGCTATCGGCGGCAAAATATTCCCCTTTACCATGGTGAGCAATGGATTTCAGAAGTGGGATACCGGTTAGGTCATTATTGGTGCCACCATCACTATCATCACCTTCATCATCACCACTATTATCGGTTAAGAACCCGCCAACAACGTAGGTTCTAATGGTTTGCATACCAGGTTCGTCGCTCTGATCAAAGTTAGCCAGATAATAAGCAAGTTCATCCGCACAGCCACCATCACCACTGCATGATTTACTCAAACCGGAGTTAGGCGGAAAACTCACATCTTGAATCATGCTTTGAATAGCATTATTAGCCCCAGTGTCCGAGTAAGGTTCACCATCGGTAAATAAAATGATGATACTCTCAGATTTACAGGCGCTATCGATAGGGGAGTTATATAGATTGCCGGAATTACCAACTCGAGACTCAGGCACGCTTGGGGTGGCGAGGTCATGACTGACCCCTGGGAAGTTGGCCGATATTAGGCTGACTAAACCACTGATCCAGCGGTCCACAGTGAGGTTCTGAATTCTAGAGGTAGTATCATTACCAAAATATACCGTATCACCACGGAAGTAGCGTGCAACTTCAAAATAGGTCTCACTTAATGGGGTGCTACCTAAGGTAAAATATTGATCAATCTTTTGATTGAATAGCGCTTTATTGGTTGCAATCGGCCCAACGGGAAGATCGATAAAGCCACCATTGTCTTTAGAATCAAAGCGCGCTAAACCAAGGTTGAAGCCTTGTACCGTATTGGCTGCATGTTTTGCCGCGGCCCTCGCTAAAGTCATTCTAGACATTTTATCTTGGCCAGAGCCAAAGAGCGTGCCTTCTTTTGAATAAATCTGATAATTTAAATAATTGCCTTTAAAAATTTTACCAACTCGATCCAACCAAAACGCGCCATAAGCAATTGTATACCAAGGTGCTTGCCAGCAACTGCCAAAAAAACAATCCTGGGCTGGGGTTCGGTATTGATTACTATTCGAGGCGCCGCTGAATCGAATGTGTTTATTGGCAGGGTGAGTGAGTTCATCACTTTTACATTCCCATAAGGCGTCGCTGCGTAAACTGCTATGGGGTAAGCCGGTAGTAATTAACCCAGGGGCTTCCCAGCGTTCTTCAATAGGATCCCAACGTTTAAACTTGCCGCTGATGAGGCCATATTCTTCGATGATATCCACTGCACCATCGCATACGATGGCATCTTTATTCAACTTGCGCGCATGTAATAGGCTAGTCTCAGTATCCGTGCTGCCATCACCATCTAAGAACTTTCCGTAATAATAAGTTTCTGGATCGAAGCCATTGATAGGTACTGGGTAGGTGGTATTTGGGTCGTAAGGCCCTAGGTCTAAATAGACCCAGCGCGACATGCTACGGGAAGTATCCATGACGAACATGACATCCTGAGGAAGGCCTGAAGATTGCCCTTGGAAGATATCAATGTCATCGGCGTGGGTCGCTATGCAAAGACCTAAGGTAAATAGGCTGATCAATATATGTTTCATTATTCTGTCCCCTCTTGTTCGCCGTGAGGGTAGCCCCATTCAATATAAAAAACCGACTGATCGAATTTATGAGTTTGCACTAGGATGTGTTTAGCCGAGTTCGATAGTGTGACTTCTAATAAATCTTCAATGGGTCTTACTTTGCCATTGTCAGCTAATACGGTTTTAGGGCTTAAAGTGAAAAACTGTAGCGGGCAGGTCGGGCAAGTTTTTAAACTGATGGTGCCTTTTTTACTGAAAGCATCGTAACTTTTAACCACTGAAAATTGCTGGTGAGAGACTTTAAATAGTTGGCTTATCTGCTTAGCTTGGGCAAAAGCAGGCACTAACAGAGTAGCCATTAATAGTAATCGAATGAACATACATACCGCCTTAAAATGAATTTTGCGCAAGTTTTAACGCAGGAAATTTAAAGGAAGTACGTTGATCTGAAACTATTTTTGGTAAGTTTCGAATATCCGCATCACTATCTAGGTGGAATTTATAGCTGATACGGCTATTAATCTCATTGCCTACGGAAAAAACGATATCATCCGCTGATGATGGGATATGGGTATTGGTTGAAGAAACTTGTAAGGGAATATTCTCCCCTTGTGCGCGTGATGGATTTAATCCTAATGGCTGGTTATTATTATTAATTACGTCGAATAATAACTGGGTGGCGTTGCCCGCTTCATTGTATTGGTTGTACCAATACTCTTGCTCGCTTAATGCGGCCTGAAAAACATTTTCATTGTGCTGAATATTAGCAATGATTTTTGTCTGCAACCCAGAGCGCTGTAGACTCATCATCGAGATAATTGTAATTACGGTTAACAATACTAGGCTTATAGCCAGCACTGACCCTGATTGCTTCTTAATCATGGTGCATCCTGAACGTAGTGAGGAAGGTTAATGATCAGATCTACGCCTGATTCATTGGTTTTTTTTAGTTATAATTATTGATAGCAAAGGTAGTAGTAAATACCTGACGGCTAACTGCGTCGTTAATTTCATAAGGTTGAGCATCTAATAATACGTAGCGACGTAAGGCTAATGCATTGGTCACCTCAGTTAATGAGCGAGTCATGATCGAGACCTTTATGGCATAGACGCGATCCCAGTCATTAACACCACCGTCTGCGATTGCTCCTCCATGAACATAACGCCCGACATTACGGTTACTATTTACCGGCAGTGGCTGTACGCCTTCACCGTATAAAACATGTAAGCTCTCGACGCCATTAGCAATTGCTTGGGCATCATTAGAACGAATGATATTAGTGCCATCAAACGCATGTCCTCGGCAAACTAAGTTGTTCATATTATTGTTGGCATCAAACTCTACCCAGAAGACATTGAGAATGATTTCGTCGGCGAAGTAACCCCCGGTGCCAGAACAGTCGCGGATGAGTGCCTGACCACCGGCAGGAACGGGTGGAACCCAAGCAATGGCTAGCCTATCTCCGGTATTAACGGTTGGGTCTCCGCCTAGGTCAGATTCAAAACTGCATTGGTGATTACCGGCTACTTCAAAGTCCATTAACCCGGCCATAGCAGGATCTTCACAGCTAATAATGGCCGCGGTGGTAACATTGTCGTTGGTGATGGAATCTAACCCAGCTGAGCGAATGTTATTGGCTAAAAAAGACATCACAAAGCGCCCAGTTTCTTGGGATTGTGACATGCCATCAGATGTGACAGAGGTGCGGTTAGAACTGATAAGAACTTGAGCGATGGCGTAGGTAATCATTAAACTGAGCACTAAGGTGATCATCAGTTCTATTAATGTTAAGCCTCTAGATAAGGTAAAGCCTCGAGTGATCGTAATATTCTTCATGGGGTCACCACATCCGTTAAGGTTAATAAACCACTAGTGGCCGATCTTGCCGCACCGGTAATAGCCCCTTGCTCGGCTTTAGCGCGCCATTGTAATGTGATGGTGAGAGGATCGCCGTCAACGCAGGCGCCACCATTGGCGCAGGCTACGGCCAGTCGAGCATTAGGTAAATAGTCGATGGAATTCCCTAGGTAGCGGGTACTGCCATCGGCGGCATCGGCTTTTGGTGCACCACAAGCGACTTCAAATAAATCCCAAGCGGCCATTTCAGCCCCGGTGCATTCTGCTACAGCGGGTTGAGTCACTGTGCCTGTATTGTATGAACTGCAGCGGGTTAAGTTAGCGGGGGCAAGGTCGCAGTTGTAAAAACCTGCTGTTATATAGTTTGATGACGCCACTTCATTGGCGTGTATGCGGTTAATTATATCGTTGAATACCCAAACGGCTTGGCTTCGATTACCAGAATCTGTGGTGGCTTTTACCGCTTGCATTTGTAATGACACAAGCCCCATTAAGCCAATACTGGTAATTGTGATAGTGACCAAGACTTCAATTAAGCTCAGGCCATGATGACGTTTCATTGCGAGTTCCTTAATCATAAGTTAGTGAATGCTAGTGGGCATTCTTTGTCGATGCCGATGACTTGGCCAATGTTATTGATTTGCAGAGTACGGGCATTATCACCGGCGCAACCGAAGGTAGCGATACTTAAAACCCCAGGTCTAGCAGAGGTTCCATCTGGGTTAAATCTAATTGGGTTATCACGATCTAATAAGTTGTTGGGACCGGTTAAAATATGTGCCCCTGGTCCAGAGCTGATATGGGCTTGCGGACCAAAACTGCCTTGGTTACGAATAACCACATCATTTAAAGCATTTGCATCACCATCGACCTCAACAATGCGCCACCCCAAAGCCCAATTTACCCCAGCAGAGTTAGGGGTAAAGGTACTCGCCCCCGTATCTGCGCCATCGGCAACGGTAGGGTCAGGGTCACTGCCTAAAGGTTCCATAACCACGGCGATATCGTTACTGATAGCATGGTTGCGAGCAAACATAATGTCGATTAATAAAGTATTACTCAGTTGGTTGGCGGATGAATTTGAAATATAAGTACGCATGCTGGGCATAGCTATGCTGAATAGCAAGCTGGCAATTGCTAGAACTATGATTAATTCAACTAGGGTAAAACCATTATTTCTCTTCATAACATAAGTGTCTTATATACTCTTTTTATTCTCTAATCTTGTCAGATAAGCGGTTTATCAATTGGTACGAAAGGTCTAATTTATCACTTTATAAAATAAAAGCACTGCCTTTGGCGAGCTAAATAACTTAATAGGGCCAAATATAGCGTATTTGGCCCTATTAAATCGACGCTTAGCGCTCATGATCAATTAGCGCGCCAATAGCTTTTAGTCAGCTGGTCGCAGCGGGTGATATTAGTATTTAAGGTTTCTGCCCCAATCGCCGTAATACTCTTGAGTTTTTCACAGCTCTTTTCACAGGCTTCACCTTCACAAGGAGGAGGGCACTCTTCACCGAGAGGACATTCTTCTTCGCCACCACTGCCATTACTATTTGGATCATCAGAGGGTGGGAAAAGAACAACCGGATTTGGTGGAATACCGCCTTGTGCTAAATCGGTTAAGCCCCAGTCTCTCTCAAGAGGACTATCATCCTGATCTTGTGGCGCTATGGGCTTAACTTGATAGAGTCGCGTCGAGCCCGTATCCGCATCGCAGTTTGCCGCAGCCGTTGAACTTAATGGACGATAGGTAGTGAATAAAATATTATCCGCTACGGTTACCGAGTTCGCGAGTACCTTTTCCCCCGCAGTGGTTAACTTATAATAACTACCCGCCTTCTGTTGCTCTTCACTTGCAGAAGTAAAGTTATCCACATCGGCTAAATCAGACTCTTCATAGTCGCTATAGTTATCAGGAATACTGGCTACATCGAGGTCATTGATAATATAAAAGCGATCAACAACTCGAGTATCCAAGGGGTGGGCGCGGTAGCCCGAGCCAATGCTGATTTGGAATTGCCCACTCGGTGAAATACCACCATAGCGAGTAAAGGCGATATCAGGGGTATTAAAGAAGCGGATATTCGTCGTACTCGTACCCCCATTAAAGTCAGCGACAACCCCCCCTTTGGCGAAAGACGCGGCATTAGAGGCATTATTGTTAAGGTCTAAGCGCCAAATTCGTCCACCAACATCTGCGGTATATAATAAGTTGGTATAACCATCAAGGGTGCTATCGATCGGAACAATGTCAGCGACTATGCTGTTTTTCATTTCCGTTAACGATAAGTCAGCACCAGAATTCGAGCTCGACCATAGCAGGGTACCGGTTTTAGCATCTACCATATAGATTGCATTGCCCATAGCGCTATTGCTGCGGCTGGCTTTATCATCTTCGTCAGGGTCATAACCACCACCAAAGAATAAAACATGGGTTTTAACCCCTAACCACTTCACAACCGCGGGGGTCATTTTCGACCAGGTTTGTCCTAACTTACTGAAGCCCGACATTGTATTGTCGATTTTCCATAGGTACTTAGGGTTGTTACGATTACTCACATCAAGGGCGTAGTAGCTGCGTCCACCGCGACGCATTCCCGCATAAAGATAGATGTGCTCATCGGTTTCGATACTTAAGCTGCTATCAAGAATTACCCCATTACGGTTAACATCTTTATGCCAATAAGAGACTGGGCCATCTAAACCATAGACCTTATCTAGACTCGAAAGCCCACTATAGTATTGATAAATATTATCGAGTAGCTCGCTTGGAATAAACGCAAAAAGTTCTTTAGGGTTGCCTTCAGCACTTGAAATTGCATGCAAATAGCCTGAGTTAGTCGCGAGAAAAATCGTACTATCAAAGGTTTTGTTGACACTGTCTTTGGCGTAGTTGATAACCACTGGCTGACTATGCAATGGATCTTCCATAAAGATACGCGCATCATCATAGATAGCATCATTATCTTCATCATTTACATCCAAGCCTTTCGCCCATTTTAATAGCTTTATCTTATCATCAGGAGTGTAGGTAGGTGGTAAGCCTAATAAACTATCCGTGAGTTTTACATTGCTTTCGTTAATGGCATTATCACTAGAAAACAAGGTTTTATCCGCCCCTAGATAAGATACTATTTTTCGTTCGGTAGTAAAGCGGCTGGCGGCGCCGCCTTTTTTAACTTCATTGCCATCAGGATCAGCCGTGAGGGTCCAAAAACTATGGGCGTTTTCGCTGAAGAATCCGGTATCAGGGTCGACCGCTGGGTCACCATTCTTGTCTACTACAATACCTTCGCCAGTTAGACGATAACGTTTAAGATTACCTGACCAGCCCGCTGAGTCGGTCGGTTTGAAAACCGAGTAGTACAGTTGATCAAGGTGCTCTAGGTTATTGAATGCGTTCACCGATACTGCCGGTGCGGTAAAGGTACTGGAAGTCTTAGCGATCGAATCAAAAATATCCTGCAGAGATCTTTTCAATTGGCTATAGTTTTGCACGTTTGCGTACAGTCCTTCACCTTCTTTCACAATCGGGTTAAGTAGTTTACCTGGGGCGGCCCAAGAGCCATATTTGGCAATATTTTCTAACTTGGTTTGAGCGGCGCCCTGAACAAAGCCTCCTACCGTATGGAAGGTTACATTTTGAATACCATCCAGCGTACTGCTTAAATCTTCTTGGTTGCCATAAAATGCGATCTCTTCTGCACAGCCACCACTATTCTCGCAACTGGTGCTTAATCCTGCGACGAGATTCGCCTCGGGTATGGTCGATAGTAGGTTTCTAATCCGACTATTGGCGCCGGTATCGGAAGACGGTTCACCATCAGAAAAAAGTACAATATGATTTTTTTGGCATTGATGGCTCACTGGGCTGATATAGCGGCCACCAGAACGGGACGCTGGAGTGCTATAAAATGTCGAACCATAACGGCCATAATGAATATCAGAGCCCCGCAAATAGCGTAATGCTTCTTCTAATGATTCAGTAATTGGGGTGCCACCTGTTGCAATGTAAGCGCTCATTTTGAGAGCAAAGATGGCGCGAGCATCGGCGACTGGGGTCATTGGCATATCAACATAGCCACCCCAGCCACTGCGGTATTCGTTGAACTTCATTAACGCGATATTGATGCCATCCGTATTATTAATGGTATCAATCGCCGCGCGTTGAACTTGCGCTAAACGAGAGGTTCCTGGAGGAGGGTATCTCGAACCGTCATTAGCCCAACCCATACTGCCGGAAGTATCCATGATGAAAATGACGTTAGGAGCATCACGTTCGGCAATGCCGGTATAAATTTCGGTATCATCGCTATGAACAAATAGTGGTAATAGCGAAAAGATAACTGCACTACAGGTTAAAACCCGAGATTTTATTAGACTAGTTTTCATCTGACTGCTCCTGCGCGTATTCTTCGGCACTTGATTCACTCAAACCACCCAAATACAGATACGATATGGTCTGCTTGCTGCGATCTATACCTAGCTGAATGGCATCAAATTGCTTTTTGATGAGCTCAAGGGTGAGTTCTGATAATACGAGTGGGCTTTCATTGATTAATAACTCGGCATCCTCGGCTAGGCGATAGCGCTTAATTTGGCAGTTATTGCATAACTTGAGGTCAAGAGAGGCTGGGGCGCCGTTACGGTAAGTGGCTACTTTGATGTCATTTGGACTAATAACATACATAACCTGGGCCATTTCTGGATCGATCAAGTCTGGGTCTAACTGCGCTTGATTTTGCCCTACGGCCAAGGACCAAGGATTTAAGGTTAGCAGTATAGCGAGAGTAAGTTTACGCATTGGGTGCCTCCATAAAAGTAAGCAGAATTAGAATTAACCCGCTGGGGCTATGTATTTAATACCAACCGTTTGGCTAGAAAGTGTTTTACCGGGTTTGATACCAAAGCTAGGTTCAGCAGACTCAGCGGTCACGACAAAGCCATACTGCACAAAAGTACCTACGCTAAAACCTTCCACTAACGAGCTTCTTATTCCAGTATGTTGAATATTACTGGCAATACTTAAACGAGGGCTTTGACCGCGAGTAGATGATTCACCATAACCGCCTGCTGGGTAAGCAGAGTGGTTCGAATAAGTAGAGCTATGTCCAGGAGCGACTTGGTGGAAGACTTGTTCACCGTTAACAATGTCAAATTCATTGAGTGGCGCCGATAGGGCTAGGGTTGCAGATGCTTGAGTGGCATAGAAGTGATAGATTTCTTCCAGTTCACCATAAGCCGCATGAAAGGCTTGTTGTTTATGTTGCACGTTACCGACCATTCGCCCTTGAATCCCTGAGCGTTGAATCGCCGTAATAGAGACTAGGGTAATCGCCGTTAAAATGACTAAGCCAATGGCTAAGGCGGAACCTTTGTTAGAAGAGTATGAATGCATATAGTCTTTCCTCTTGCCTAGCGTAAGAAACGTTACAATCGACGCAGTTACAATAAATTACAAATGAAATGAATTCTCATTTATAGACTAGAGGCTTGGTGGAAAAATGCACAATCTTGCAGGATAGGCGGTAGGCTTTTATTGGGCTAGCGGTCATGGGCAGGTTATCGGCGTATTTGAGTTCACATCGGGAATGTGATCACCATCTAAGTCTCGAGCAAAGCGAATACGACCAATGCGGGAGATCACAATGCCAGCGATCTGTTGATTTAAACAATAGCGTAGAGTGCCATTATAAAAATTGGCCATGCCATTTTCATTAAAACGGATCTGAGATTTGGGGTAATCGATACTAATGTCGTCTGCAGACAAAGCTGCGAAGCGGTTTAAGATGGCTTCATCATCATCACGCTTCTTATTTCTATTATCATCACTGAACTGAATAATAGGCAATTTCCAGTTGCGTATGCAGTGTGACTGGTTTTTTGTTGGGCATAATACGATGGTAGAAGAATGGTTGATTGAGTATAAACGAGTCGATTGAATCATTAATAATAATCGTGCTACATCTTTTTGCTTACGCACCTGTTCGATAAAAGACGTATAGCCATGGCTGAAACTGATACTTAACATGCCCGCAAGGGCGCAAATAATGATGAGTTCGATTAAGCTAAATCCTTGCTGCTTCATAATACCTTCCTTGGTCTGATGACCGCTAAAGGCGGTCATTTCATGAGGAGCGGTTTGAGTACAGCAGATAATTTAGCCAACTTTGGCTGCTGCTAATAAAAATCAGGTTTTAGCGTGAAGAGAACAATAACTTTAGCTGACAGCAGATTAATACTAAATCTTCAGTATCAATCTGCGGGGCTTGGTTGTGGGGCTTGGTTGTGGTTCTGGGCAGGGAGGTTATTCTATATCCAGTTTTTTACAGCGGTAGCGTAATGCTCGAAAGCTAATGCCGAGTTTTTCGGCGGCGGCGGTTTTATTCCAGCGTGTCGCTTCTAGTGCTTCATTAATCGCTAAGCGTTCAATATTTTCGATATAAGTTTCTAAATTACCATTCGCCATATTGGTTGATGTTTTGCTGTCGAATTTCGGCTGGCTTTGGTGGTTGGGTAGGTTTAAGTCTTCGATGCTAATCTCATCACTTTCCGTCATAGTAAAAGCGCGTTGCAAAATATTTTCTAGCTCACGTACGTTTCCAGGAAAAGCGTATTCACACAGGGCTTTTAGCGTTTCTGGGGCAAGCTTCATTATTGGCATTTGCCATTCTTTCGCGTATTTATCGAGAAAATAATCGGCTAATAAAGGTATGTCATCTGGGCGTTTCGCTAGAGGAGGGGTTTCTACTGTGATGACATTGAGTCGAAAGTAGAGGTCTTGTCGAAATAGGTCTTTCTCAACGCGCTTATGCAAGTCCCTATGGCTAGCGCTTAGAATACGAACATCTACCGGCAGCTCTTGTTCGTGGCCAACCGGGCGCACGGATTGCTCTTGAATAACCCGTAACAACTTGGCTTGCATCTCAATGGGCAGCTCGGCTACTTCGTCCAAAAATAACGTACCACCGTGGGCTGCGCGAAAAAAACCGAGTTTATCCGCGCTAGCCCCTGTAAAACTGCCTTTCATGTGGCCAAAGAATTCACTTTCCATTAAATCTTTTGGAATAGCTCCACAGTTCACCGCAATGAAAGGCTGCTCCCGGCGAACCCCTAAGTTATGAATGAGTTGTGCGACCAGTTCTTTGCCTGTTCCTGATGGCCCGTGAATAAAAATAGGGGCTTGAGTACGTGCGACTTTCTCAATCTGGTTATTTAAGTTCTCCATCGCCTTTGATTGGCCTATTAGGCGGATGTTAGTACTTTTATTCGCGTCTGTGGCGAGAGGCACTTCAGTTAATTTAAGCGCCGACGTTACTACTTCGCGTAAGCGAGTAAGGTCGATGGGCTTGGCGATAAAATCAAATGCCCCTGCTTTTAAGGCGGCAACCGCCGTTTCCATATTGCCAAACGCGGTGATCATAGCGATGGGCATTTTTTTGTATTTCTTATGGGCTAAAGCAATGAGATCCATGCCATTGCCGTCGGGCAGTTTCATATCGGTTAAACAAAAGTGAAATTCTTGCTGATCTAATAAAGCGATGGCGCTACTAAAGTCCGCGGCGCAAGAGCAATCGATATCCATACGCTCTAGGGTAATTTGGATTAAATCGCGAATGTCGGGCTCATCGTCAATAATCAAGGCTTTATAAGTCATATTTAGGGTAAATTCCTAATCTACTTTGGCAAAAGCTAGGCAAAAACAACTGCCTAGACCTGTATTTGAAGGGGTATTGGGAACATAGTCGATACGTGCTTTATTGGCTTCGCAGATTTCTCGGCACAAATACAAACCAAGCCCTGTGCCACTATGCTCTGTGGTAAAAAAGGGTTCAAAGAGCTTAGCCTGATTTTCGGCATTGATACCAGCACCATTATCTACTAAGTATAATTTAATGGAACCATCAATGTGTTGTTCAGCGGTCAGTCTAATTTCTGCTTGTTCTGGATTATTGATGAGTGCATAGCGTAAGCCATTACCGCAGATATTATGTAAGACTTGCTGTAGTTGGTCTGGGTCAAAGCGGACGAGGTAGCTAGGGGGGCAATTGACGATTAATGAAAATGACTGCTCGTTGGCTTGTTTAAAAGCGTCGGCGAAATGCTCTAACCAAGGTTTAAGTTTGATGACTTCGCTATTGGCATGATTGCGGCGGCTAATTTGCAGAATGTCTTCAACCGTGCGATTAATGCGCATGCAGTGTTGCTCAATGATTTGAGTAAGCTTGATATCCCCTTTGGAGAGGTCGGGGGCTTCGGCTAATAATTGTGATGCATGGCGTAAGGCACTTAATGGGTTGCGTATTTCATGAGCAATGCTTGCGGTTAAACGCCCTAGCGATGCGAGCTTAATCTTCTGCGCTTCTGCCGCTATGTGGCTAGTGTCTTCAATAACCAAGACATAATCACCTTCTTTGGAGCTTGCTAGCGGGGATTTATTTAAGATTAACTGGCGCCCCTCATGCTCTAAGCGGATATCTTGGTCATTATCTGAATTTAATAATATCCGCAGCTTGGCGGGTAAAGTTTCCCCTTCAATGCAGCCAAACCAATGCTGGGCCATGTTATTGCTGAGCAAAATCTGGTTATTTTGGTCGCAAGCAATAATGGCATCCGGTAGTGCGAATAATACGTGTTTATTGATCTTGCGTAAGCGACTGATATTAGCGGCTTGGATGTGGGCTAGATCCAGGGTGCTATTCAACTTGCTCGATAAGGTTTGGGTGAGGAAGGCTAAAATAAAGCAGAAGAAACCATATAGTCCCGAGGTAAAAACCTCCTGCTCTTCAAAGCGCCAAGGAATAACGTGTTGAGTATAAATGACCGCAATGGTCGTCCAAGCGGCTACGGCATAACCTAATGATTGCGTGACCAGTAAGTTGGACAGCAGCATAGGAACCAGAATTAGATTGCTGAATCCACTTTCTAAGCCACCACTGGCTTGCATCATAATAATCAATAAGGTGATATCACCAAAAAAGAATACGACCGCGTTTTGTGGCTGGGTGCTCAGGTTCGAGCTGGAAAATACCAGCATGAGCACTGCCCAAAACACATAGGCTGTATTGGCAAATAAGAAAGCATTGGGATCGATAGCAGCAATGATGTCGTTCTTGCTATCTAGACTATCAATAACGATCAGAATTAACGCAAGAATCAGAGCGTAAAAGCTGTAATAGCGTAATAATCTTTGCCCTTGGACAAGAACGTCCGCTGGTTTTAACCACATTTTAAAAGTTCCGTTTGCAACCTGTTCACAATTTTTCGACAATACGCGGCAAATATTCCGTGGTCAAAGATAATCACTATGCAACAATTCTCAATTGCTCTCGCCCAAGTTAATTTTAAAGTGGGTGATATTGATGGCAACCTAAAGCTTATAAGCACCGCTGTGGCGGAGGCTAAAGCTAAGTCCCTTGATGATCATAATGCCTTGATGGTGGTTTTCTCTGAGCTCGCGCTAACAGGATACCCACCGGAAGATTTATTATTGCGCCCTAGTCTACAGCATCGAATTGAGCTGGGTCTGCAACAAATTGCTAAGTTGAGCCATGAGGTCGCTATTGTGGTGGGTTATCCTTGGCAGCAAGAGGGTAAGTTATTCAATATGGCAGGGGTTTGGAGTAACGGTGAGCAAATCGCTCAATATGCCAAGCGTTGCCTGCCTAATTATCAAGTCTTTGATGAACAGCGGTATTTTAGCGCGGGCGAAGAACCTTGTATTTTCCAATGGCAAGGTCATGCCATCGGGCTGACCGTCTGTGAAGATATTTGGCACGAACAGCCTATTGCCGAGACTAAAGCCGCTGGGGCGGAGTTAATCATTAATATTAATGCCTCGCCTTTTCATCTAGGGAAGTTGCAGCAACGCCATGAGTTATTAAGCAATCATGCTAAGCGACATCAACTGCCGATTGTGTATGTCAATCAGGTGGGGGGCCAAGATGAGCTGGTATTTGATGGCGCTTCTTTTGTGGTTAATGCCCAAGGAGAGCGAGTTGCGGGCCTAGCGGAGCACGAACAGGCATTAGCGTTGGTGACCTTCGATGAGGCTTTAAACTGTCAGCAGCCTACCTACGTAGAGGTTAAAAGTGAGCTCGCGAGTATTTACGATACCTTGGTTTTAGGGGTGCGTGATTACATTGAGAAAAATGGCTTTAAGGGCATAGTACTGGGTTTGTCTGGGGGCATTGATTCCGCTTTAACCTTGGCGATTGCGGTGGATGCCATTGGCAAAGATCGAGTCGAAGCGGTGATGATGCCGTTTAAATATACCTCTTCAATGAGTATGGAAGATGCCAAGTTAGAAGCCGATGCCTTGGGTGTGAGCTATAAAGTTCTGCCCATTGAGCCTATGTACGATGCCTTTATGCATACCTTAGCCGATGAATTTGCGGGACTAGGTAAGGATACGACTGAAGAAAACTTACAGGCCCGTTGTCGCGGTGTGATGCTAATGGCCATTTCTAATAAGAAAGGCTACATGGTACTGACCACAGGTAATAAGAGTGAAATGGCCGTAGGTTATGCAACCTTGTACGGCGATATGGTGGGGGGTTATAGCGCCTTAAAAGATGTTTATAAGACCTTAGTTTTTAAATTATCGCGCTACCGTAATGAACTAGCGAGCCTGCAAGGTGAGGCCGAGATTATTCCTGAGCGGGTTATTACACGACCTCCTTCAGCAGAATTGGCCCCAGATCAAGTCGATGAAGATAGCCTGCCTCCTTACGATAGCTTGGATCAGATATTAGAGTTTTATATTGAAGGTGATTTAAGCGTTGATGCCATCATAGCAAAAGGCTTTGCTAGTGAAGATGTTAAGCGCATTGCTCGCTTGGTTGACCTATCTGAATATAAACGTCGCCAAGCACCGGTAGGGGTTAGAATGACCGCACGAGGGTTTGGTCGTGATCGTCGCTACCCGATTACCAATGGTTGGAAAGCGGGCAGCTAAATAAGGCAATAACCTATAACGATCTTCGAGCGCATGATTACCCGAAGATCGTCTTTCAGCACCAGTAGGGTCATTCAATTAGCCCAAAGCTCATCACACCAATTAAGGTACGGCGGTCTTCTTTGGTTAACCCGCTCGCGATAAATGTCCCTTCCTCACTCAGCTGTGGGTGCTTTGGGTAGTTTTGTTTTAATAACGCCAGTGCTTGTTTGGATTCATACTCTTGACCCAATAAATCATAGGCTTCGACCTGCAGCGCTAAGGCATCGGCTATGGCGCTGGTACCTTGAAACTTCAACATAACCCGCTCGCCGCGCTGAGCGGCGGCTAAAAAAGCATGACGCTTCATGTAAAAACGGCCCACACCAATTTCATACTTAGCCAAGCGGTCGCGTAGAAAAATCATGCGTTTTTGGGCATCTTCATTATATTGACTATCAGGATAGCGGCGGATTAATTCATCAAAATGATTAAAGGCATCTCGCAATGGGGTTGGATCACGACGCGCTTGCTCTGATGGGGTATAGCGCTCGACGAAGCTAAAGCCTAATTCATAAACCGATAAGCCACGCATGTAATACGCATAATCGACTTGTTCATGCAGAGGATGCAAGCGAATAAAGCGCTCGGCAGAAGCTAAGGCACCTTCCATATCGGCCATCATATGTTGGGCATAGATGATTTCTAATTGCGCTTGCTCGGCGTATTGACCAAAAGGGTAGCGCGACTCTAGCTGTTTTAAGCGCTCGCTGGCGATAAGAAAGTTATTATCTTCCATCGCCTCTTGGGCTTGCTCGTAGTATTCACGCTCTGTCAGTTCTTCTAGGCGTTTATCCGAAGAGGAGCAGGCTGCTAAAACAAGGCAGGATAAAATCAACAACGATTGGGTAAAGCTTCTCATGGAGGAATATTCCGTTTAACTGTATACTAGGT
>CAXIBC010000049.1:0-22021 GCA_964022115.1 uncultured Oleispira sp.
TGGTAGAGCAACTGACTTGTAATCAGTAGGTCCCGAGTTCGACTCTTGGTGTCGGCACCAAATACTAAAACCTCGTTATCGTAAGATAACGGGGTTTTTTTATGTCTGCAGTATTAGAAGTGCATCTTCATCGATACTGTATACCCCGAGCTTTGCTTCGATAAACCATATTGCCATTGCCCAGATTCGGGTTCACCTTGATAAATCCCCCAAGCGGTTTCAGCAACGAGCTTTAAGGCATCGACGCTGGCCAATTCAGTACTATTTAAATAAAGATTCTCAGACCAGTTGCTATAGGGGTCGTGCTGCTCTGTCCACTGCGGGTTAATAGTATCTGGGTTTACATCGTCTGCAAAACAAGGAGAGAAGGTAAATGGGGCGCATAAGCAAGTGAGGCATGCAGCACAAGGCTTAAGCCAGCTCTGACGGCGTAAGGCGCGATCAAGCACCTTCTGATCAATAAATCCTAGGGCTAATAGGCATTGTCCAATGGGTTGCCCGTGATGGGCCTGATAATCCAGTGCCAGCTCGAGCTGTTGTTGGTTGATGGTATTACGAGCTAATAATATTTGCCCTAAGCGTATGGCTGTTTTTGACATTGCCGCCCTCTCCCGCGAGTGGAAAAATTACTCTGCTAACAGATTGGCATAGAGAGAAATTTTAACCAGCTGCTTTGCTTAACATTTGGTAACCCCTTGTAAGGGTAGAGGCATAAATGAAACGCTAAGCTAAGATAACCATGACTTTGATTACTTTTTTGCTGGTGGGGTTTTGGTTCAAGTATCGAATAGGAAAATAATGCATCTTGATGATGTAAAACTTGATGATGTAAAAAGAGGAAGCAGTGCTTATTTCTAATCCGTTAGAAAATAAGACGGGAGAACATCCTGTTCTACCCGTCTCAGCACCCTAGCAGCCATCCAATTGGCTAACGTTCTTCCTTGAAGCAGTCCTTGGCAAAGTTGTTATCCCTAACCGTTACATCCTGTAACGCTGCCGTCCTTGCGCTATTAAAGTTAGCAGAATGTAAAAAAGTGAAAAGTAGTTATTTTTAACCAATCTTTTTGTTGTGTTTTTTGTTATTAATAAAATCCTTATAAATCAACATCTTAGATATTTACTCAATAATTAATGGGGAATGGTCATGGGTTATTGGTGGTACTCTCCTACCCACTCTGTGAGATATGTCGCACACGAGGATAAGGTGTTTTCTTACACGAAAAAAACGCCGATTAAGGGAATCTTGGCCATAATGAGGTAACGGCATGTATCTAGGGCTTTATTGAGTGAATTCATTATATTGTTTTTTTGCATCGGAAGGGCTCACTTTCCTGAAACGAGGGTACTTACCTTTCCAAAGGCCTAATCAAATGCCCGAGCCTTGGTTGCAATCGTCTAGTCGTTATCAGCTAGAGGATGTCAGTCCTGTTTCGGCCCAGGTCTTTCAGAATTATTTGCAGCAGCAATACCAGAACTTACCTCAGCATGTAAAAGCTATGATGAGTTTTGCTTATTTTGCCCAGCAATCTGAGCTTAAACGTCCTCAGATTGAGGCATCCATTGCTCGTCAGATGCAGCCAATGGAAAATATCAGGCATTTTTCTGTTAGTCGCTTAAAGCATTGGCGAATCTTGTCATTATTTGAGGATTGGCAAGATATTCATCTTTGGCATGCTCTAGCGGCAGCGGGTAAAGGCTTAGTAGTGGAGTTTGATATCACTCAGTCAGGGTTTGATACAGCATCTTACAATAACCAGGCGCAACATCTTGCTGCGGTAAAGCCGGTATCAGCTTGGTTACCTGAGGATGATTTGTATTATTTATTTCATCGACCACAAGGCAGCCGCTCGGTTGAGACTGAATGGCGGCTTATTCGCAAAGTTGAGGCTGCCGATCGGCAAGTGGTCATTAAAGGCGCGGCAAGCGCTATGTTTCGTTTACCCACAGCAGCGGTTAAGCGAATTATTCTAGGCTATCAATGTAGCCCAGAATATTGTTTACAGGTTAAGCAGTATTTATCTCAAGATATTAATTACCGCCATAGCGAGTGTGTACAAGCACAGCTAGACCCTAAAACCTTGCGCTTACAGCGGGTCGCGATTAGCTAACGCTAAGGCTTCTTAGCACTAACGAAATCTTTTGCCCGAAGCATTAACCCTAAGTGAAAAACCTTGAGGATCGGCTAGTTCACCATCCTCACGGGTTTCAGGGTATTGCCAGCCAAGCTCTTTACAGATTCGGGTATAGAGAGGATGGCTCCATTCAAATAATAAGCGCTGATAATCTTCGTCGGCAATACGGCGCTCATCAAACATCCCTTTCATTGTGCGCTGGCGTTCTGCTTCGCTTAATAACAAGGCCGCGGCTACCGAGACATTAAAAGATTGCACCATACCTAGCATAGGGATAGTCAGATGTTCATCGGCCATTTCGGCGGCTACTTCGGTCACCCCAGTTTTTTCATTACCCATCATAATGGCGGTTGGCTGAGTGAAGTCGTAATCTCGAAAATCAATCGCGCGTTCACTAAAGTTGGCGACGCAGACCTTAAACCCTTGGCCTTGAAGCTGATTGATGGCGTCTTCTGTGGTGCGGTAAGTATCAACATCAACCCATTGCTGGCTGCCCATGGCGCGGCCACGAAAGGTACGGTAATCATCATAGGGCCAAATCGCGTGAACTTTAGGCACAGCGAAGGCGTCGCAGGTACGTATGATGGCGGACAAGTTGTGGGCTTTATGCACCTCATCGGTCACCACGGTTAGGTCGGGCTGACGGCGGTTTAGCGTCTCTTTCAGGCGGGCAAAGCGTTCTGGGGTCATGGAATTAGCCTTTTAGCTAGCCATCATTACGGCAGGTATTGTATAAAAGAGCGCGATTTTAGCGATTAGTGCAAGAAAAAGGAAATGAATATGCGTGGCAACCCATTACTTGGCATTCGGTATCTTGGCCGAGGCTTTTCATTATTATCCAATCAAGGGTTGAAACGCTTTGTCGCGTTTCCGATCTTGATAAATGCGTTATTGATGACGGGACTGATTTATTTCGGTGGGGGTTATCTAGTAGAAAAAATACAAGCTATGGTCGATTGGTTGCCTAGCTGGTTATCTTGGTTATATTGGTTGATCTTGCCGATTGCGGTGATTACCTTAATTTCCATTACACTGTATTTTTTTAGTGCGCTATTAAACCTGATTGCTAGTCCATTTAATGGCTTATTAAGCGAAGCTGTAGAAACTAAGATATCTGGGGCGGTCATTCCCGATGAGCCTATGGGGCAACTGGTTGCTCGTACTCTGCAGCGCGAGTTGAAAAAATTAGGCTATTTTATTCCCCGTTATCTGGGTTTATTAGCTTTTAGCTTTATCCCAGTAGTGAATGTGGTGAGCCCAGTATTGTGGTTTATGTTTGGGGCTTGGGTATTAACCCTGCAATATCTGGATTATGCCCTAGATAATAATAGCCATAGCTTTGATGATCTTCATCTGGCTTTGAAGATGCAGCCTTTTACCACCCTGGGTTTTGGTTTCGCAGTGGCTTTAGGTTTTATGATACCGGTAGTGAATTTATTGGTGATGCCAGCGGCTGTCTGTGGCGCGACTCTCTATTGGAGTGAACATATCAAAGGCCAATTCAAAGCGCTCCAATAATGAGATTAGGCTATGCTTGAAAGAGGCATAGCTTAAATTTAGGACGGGTCGATGAAGGCGCTCAATGTATTGGTTGTGGATGATGCTAGTTTCATCCGCGATCTCATCAAAAAAGCCATGGCTGAAAGCTATCCGAGCTTCAAAATACATGAAGCTATGGATGGTCGTAAGGCGCAGAATATTCTTAAAACCCATCCCATAGATCTGGTCTTATGTGATTGGGAAATGCCTGAAATGTCGGGCCTAGAGCTGATTACTTGGATGCGTAGTGAACAGCGCTATGCCAAAACCCCTTTCATGATGATTACGAGTCGTGGTGAACGTGATCATGTCATTAAGGCCGTTACGGCCGGCGTGAGTGACTACATAGGTAAGCCATTTACCCGGGATAATTTTTTAGCCAAGATACAAAAAATATTAGCCAAGCACCTTGGCATCTCAGCAAAAGATAGCTCACAAGTCTCGCCGCAGCCACAAGATACCAGTGTGGCTGCTTTAACGGCGGGGGTTACACCAATAGCTGAAAGTAAAGCCAAAACAAAGCCTGCTGCTAGCCCAGAGTTGATGACTGACCCCTTGATTGCACAGGCACAGCAAGCCACTAATCCTCAGGCAACTAAACAGCAAACGAATAAAGCCGAGGCGAAAGTTAAGGGCATGGCCGAGTTGCGGTTTGGCTCGGGTGGTACGGTTCGGTGTGTTATTAAAGATATTAATTTACAAGAAATGTCTGGGATTTTTAAGCGCGAGGGGCCTATTCCACAACTTCTGGAACAAGCCGTATTGGATATTATTGATCAAGAGGCTGGCCAGGTAGCGCGTATTAATTGTTATATTCGCATGCTGCAAGCGGTAGAGAATCATGCTGATGCCAATACCATTAAGATCATTATCCGCTATGTCGATGACGACCCAGAAAAGCTGGCTACACTATCGCGCTTTATTGCTAAAGTGCGTTAATGATCAATTACGCGACTTTTCTTGAAAACCGATAGCCGGTGCCACGAACGGTTTGTATCAGGTGTTCGTGAGCGCTGCCTAAGGCTTTCCGTAAGCGCCGGATATGCACATCTACCGTTCTTTCTTCTACGTAGACATTGCCGCCCCATACCTGATCAAGTAACTGGGCTCGAGAATAGGCTCGCTCTTGATGAGTCATAAAAAACTGCAATAAACGATATTCCGTAGGCCCAATATCAACAGGACTCTGGCTGGCGGTAACGCGATGACAAGCTGGGTCTAATATGAGGCCTTCTACTTCAATGGCTTCTTCAATCCCTAATGGTGTTGCGCGACGTAATACCGCCTTTAAACGAGCGACGAGTTCTCGTGGGGAAAAGGGTTTAGTGATGTAATCGTCTGCCCCAGAGTCTAATCCTTGCACCTTATTATCTTCTTCACCTTTTGCGGTTAATAAAATAATCGGTACTTCTTTGGTTAAATCATCACGTTTTAACCGGCGAGTGAATTCAAGCCCACTTCCTCCGGGTAGCATCCAATCGAGCAGTACCATGTCGGGCTTGCGGTCAATTATGCTGGCATGAGCATCTTGGCAGTTACTGGCTTCTAAACAATGATAGCCAGCCATCTCTAGGGCCACGGCGATCATTTCACGAATGGCGGCTTCATCATCAACAATTAATACTGTCTTGCCTGGAGAGTTCATAGGCTGTCGTCATATAGCTATCTAATTTAGAGAGCTTTATTACAACCGAACTTTGTTACAAGTATGTGACAAAGTCGTAACTTATGTTTTTAACTTATAGGGCTAACTTACTAGGGCTAACTTATAAGTCTAGGTAAGCGAGTAGGATACCGACCCAAACTGCAAAACCAACCCAGTGACTATTGATAAAACCCGCAAAGCAGCCCGCTTTATCACGGGCACGGATTAGCCATTGCTGATAGACCATTAAGCCCATAGCGACAATAAGACCTAGATAATAGAAGGTATTTAAGGCCAGTTCTGAACCGAGCAAAAACAAACAGAAAATGCTGATACCTTGCAAAATGGCAATCATGACTTTATCGGCATCCGCAAAAAGAATAGCGGTAGATTTAACCCCGATTTTTAGATCATCATCTCTATCAACCATGGCATACATAGTATCGTACGCGACAGTCCAGCTTAGGTTAGCGATATAAATGAGCCAGATATATTTAGGCAGGGCATCCGCTTGCGCGGCAAACGCCATTGGGATCGCCCACGAAAACGCCGCCCCTAAGAACACTTGTGGTAGGTGGGTATGGCGCTTCATAAAAGGATAGATAATCGCCAAGGCTGCTCCACCCAACGAGAGTTGAAGCGTTAATGTATTGGTAAAAAGTACTAGAATGAAAGAAATCGCCAATAAGCTGAAAAATAATACTAAGGCTTGTTTGCTGCTAACAGCCCCTGTGATTAAAGGTCGAGCTTGGGTGCGGGATACGTGGCCATCGACTTTACGATCGGCGTAATCGTTGATGACGCAGCCGGCCGAGCGCATAAAAATAACCCCTAGGGTAAAGATAACCAGCAGTGAAGAATCTGGAATACCTTCCGCTGCGATCCAAAGTGCCCATAGTGTTGGCCAGAGCAGTAAATAGATGCCGACTGGCTTGTCCAAGCGCATGAGTTCAATATAAGGCTTTAGTTTTAGCCAGGAGTGGGCAAAAAAGGGTTTTGCTAATAGTGATTGAATCAGTGTCATGGTTCTTCTTTCAAGCATTCAAGGGGCTCATTATAGACAAAATACCAGTCTATTTATAAGTCAGAGGTTGAGTAAAAGCTTCAGTCACTAAAATAGGCTTATGATTGAGGTAAAAAACGGAACGTCGAGCCCAAGCGAGTGATAAGTCATTATGGCCAATGCGGTAACTGCTCATTTCACCCCGAGTCATGTGTGGATGATTGAACAAAAAGGCCCCTAGGGGTTTATCCCCTAAATTTTTTAACTGACTTTCATAACCAGTGAGGGTGCTTTTTGGCATGCAGGTACGAGCAAAAACTCTCGGTTTTCCTTTTACCTTTAAGGCGACATCACGACACCAAGCAATACCTGGCTTGCCTTTGCAGCTTAATAATTGAGCCTCTTGTCGATTAATTCTACGCCAACCTTGCCACAATACCTGCACAGAAAAATCACCATCGCTGATGGCGATGAGTTGGGCGGTTAAAGAGTGAGAATCAAACAGGGTTTTACGCCAGGCCTTAGGTACGGTGAAGTACTGGCGCTGGTTGCGCGATGACCACTGGGGGTAAGATTGGGATAAATAACGACTGATGAGTGACTCGTATTTCATGGCGCGGAGCATGGATGAAAACGGGCCTAAAGGCAAGATGCCGAATCATTTGTATTGATTTTTAAGCCGATGAACAGTAGGTTACGCCTGCTTTAAAAGCGATATTATAAACAGAAGAGAGTTGTTCTGATGAAAAAATGGCAATGTATTGTATGCGGTTGGGTATACGATGAAGAAGAAGGCTGCCCAGAAGAAGGGTTAGCACCAGGCACGGCTTGGGCCGATGTACCTGATGATTTTATCTGCCCAGATTGTGGCGTAGGTAAAGACGATTTCGAAATGGTTGAGATTTAATTCGCAACCTTTACAGCAAATCCTTTCACCGCAAGAAGATAATAATTTATGTCACAAGCCAATGCTCCTGTCATCGTCATCGGAACGGGTTTAGCCGGTTATAACCTGGTTAAAGAATTCCGTAAGCAAGATGCCCAGACCCCAGTATTAATGATTACCGCCGACGATGGTCGTAATTACTCTAAGCCTATGCTTTCGACGGGGTTCACTAAAGGGAAAAGTGCGTGCGAATTGGCCATGGCTGATGCGGGCAAAATGGCTGAGCAGTTAAATGTCACGATTCGCACCAATACTCGAGTGACCAGCATTGACCCAGCGGGACATAAGATCTTCGTTGCTGAAGAAGCCATTGCTTATAGCAAGCTGGTTTTAGCCTGGGGGGCGGAACCTGTGGCCGCTCGCATTGAAGGTAATGCCAGTGATCATATTTTCGCGATTAACGATCTTCAAGACTACGCTAACTTTCGTGCAGAGCTCGATGGTAAAAAGCGCGTCTTAGTGATGGGAGCTGGTTTGATTGGGTGTGAATACGCCAACGATCTGACCAATGGCGATTATGAGGTTGAGCTTGTATCGCCTAGTACTCAGATATTACCCAACCTGTTGCCGGTGCAAGCCGCAAGCGCTGTACAGCAAGGATTAGAAGGTTTGGGGGTTAAGTTTCATCTAGGCCCATTGGTAACCCGAGTAAATCAAGGGGATAAAGGCTTGATTGCTGACTTGTCGAATGGCGAGCAGATTGAAGCGGATATTATCGTCTCGGCTATTGGCTTGCGCCCACGCTTAGAGTTAGCAGTGAAAGCGGGTCTACAGGTTAATCAGGGGATTTGTGTTGATCGTTCATTGCAAACCAGTGAAAGCGATATTTATGCGTTAGGTGATTGCGCCGAAGTGGAAGGTAAAGTACTCCTTTATGTTATGCCACTGATGGCCAGTGCCCGTGCATTAGCGAAAACCCTAGCAGGTACGGCTACTGATGTTAATTATGGGGTTATGCCCGTAGCGATTAAAACCCCTGTGGTGCCGGTTGTGGTTTCTCCTCCTGCGACAGACGGTGAGTGGCACATTGAAGCCAATGGCGCTGATGTAAAAGCCTTGTGTCGTGATGATGAGGGCGCATTATTAGGGTATGCTCTTACCGGAGCTTGCGTTGCTGATAAGATGGCGCTGAATAAAGAATTACCCGCTATTTTGAAATAGCTTATAACGAAAACAAAAAATAAGGATAAAGACATGCGTAAACCTGAATTAGCGGCTGCAATTGCTGAAGAAACTGGCCTAACTAAAGAAAAATCAAGTGAAGTAATTACAGTCATTACGGATCAAATCGCCAAAGCTTTGAGTGAAGATAATAGCGTAAGCCTAATTGGCTTTGGTACTTTTAGCCGTCGTTCACGTGCTGAGCGTAAGGGTAAAAACCCACAGACAGGCGCTGAGTTAATTATTCCAGCCAGTAATACGGCTGCGTTTAAGCCTGGTAAAGGCTTGAAGGATAAAGTTCAATAGTCGTGACTGAATCCTTAGCAATAGAAGAACTGTCGAACAAGGCGTTAACCCGTTTATGGGTTGAAAAGCTGGTAGTGGGGGAAGGGCTTTGCCCTTTCGCTCACCCGGTTATGGACAAACTCCATATCGAAGAGTGCACGAGCCAAGATTTAGAGCAGATCACCCGCGGCTTTTTGTCACTGCTTAATGAAATGCAGCTCGCCGATGATAATGACTTACCCACAGCCTTGTTTATCGTGACACAAGCATTGTCCGATTTTGATGATTATCTCGATTGGTTGTTTTTGTGTGAAGACTTGTTAGAACAAGCTGGCTTAGCAGGGGATATTCAGCTGGCCAGTTTTCATCCTCATTATGAGTTTGAAGGCGAAGCGGCCGAGGCGATGACCAACTACTCTAATCGCTCGCCGTTTCCTATGATTCATTTCATTCGTGAAAATCATATTAGTGAAGCGTTAAAAACAGTCACTAAACCCGAAGCGATTCCTGAGCGTAATAAGCGCCACATGGAACGTTTGGGTAAAGAAGGATTATTGAACTTAATGCCCGAGTTGGCAAAGAGTGCAATTTTTGTGAAAAAGTAAGCAAGTTCGATGTAATGGCTTGCCGATTATTCGATCCACCTAGATTAGAAACTAAAGGTAGTTAAATTATGAAATTCCGTATGTTGCTTTGGGCCTTAGGCTTAATGATGAAGAAAGCCAGCAAAAATAATCCTGATTTTCAAAAGCAGTTAGCTGGCAAAGATTTCACTTTCTTGATTCAAACAAAAGATGGCAAGTGCGCTCGCCATTATGTCGTTAAAGATGAGCGTATTAAATCGAAAGGTGGGGCTGCCAAAGATCCTGCATTCAGCATCTCTTTTAAAGATAGCGATACCGGTATGTACATCATGACCGCTAAAGATAAGAATGCGTTTATGAAGGGCATCCAAGAAAAAGACATTAAAATTGATGGCGACTTGTCATTGGTGATGTGGTTCCAAAGCATTGTGAAACACGTAAAACCTAAAAGTAAAAAGAAGAAGTAATCACACTTAGCTAAGAGTGATTAGGCGATAATAATACCCGCTAGACTCAAACTATAAGGATAGCCAGATGAATCTAACCCAACGGATTTTATTGGCGATGGCAACCGCCATCTTGTTAGGCAGTGCGACTGAGCAGGTATTATTATGGCCAGATATACCCTCTTGGTTAGCCATCACACTCAGTGATGGTTTAGCCGGTGGTCTGTTTTATGTCGGTGGCAAAATCTTTGTCGCTAGCTTAAAAGTATTGGTTGTTCCTCTGGTTTTTATTTCTTTAGTCTGTGGTACGTGCCAGCTACAAGGGCAGAGTTCCCTTGGGCGTTTAAGCGCTAAAGCCATAGGTTTATACCTATTGACTACCGCTGTGGCCATCTCTATCGCTATCTTAGTCGCTGAATTACTGCAGCCCGGTATAGGCATTGAAATGACGACCACGGTAGACTTCGTCGCCCCCGCTTCACAGCCGTTAAGTCAGGTATTTATTAATATCTTTCCTAATAATCCAGTGAAGGCTATGGCAGAAGGAAATATGTTACAGGTTATCGTCTTTGCTATCTTGATTGGTTTAGCGATCAGTCGCAGCGGGGCTCATGGTGAGAGGCTCGCAGGGCACTTTAACGACTGGAATGAGATCATGATGACACTCGTAACCTTACTGATGAAGTTAGCGCCCTACGGTGTCTTCTGTTTATTATTTAGTTTGTTCGCTAAGCAAGGTTTAGGTGTGATTGGCGACCTTGCTCTCTATATGGTGACGGTACTCTTAGTATTAGCCATTCACGCCTTGGGTATCTATCCACTCTTATTAAAAACTATGTCTGGCCTCAATCCCTTCATATTCTTACGCAAAATGCGCAATACTCAGTTATTTGCCTTTAGTACAGCGTCTAGTTCAGCGACTATCCCTGTTACCTTGCGCGCGGTGGAGCAAAGGTTAGGGGTAAGTAATCGCATTGCCTCTTTTACCGTACCTTTAGGCGCTACCATCAATATGGATGGTACGGCGATTATGCAAGGGGTTGCTACCGTCTTTATTGCCCAAGCGTTTGGTTTGGAGCTTGGAATAACCGATTATCTGTTAGTGATCGCCACAGCAACATTGGCGTCGGTAGGCACTGCGGGTGTCCCTGGGGTCGGTTTAGTGACGCTCGCTATGGTACTGCAGCAGGTGGGTTTACCGGTTGAAGGTATTGCCTTGATCATAGGGGTGGATAGACTATTGGACATGGTGCGCACTGCAGTCAATGTCACTGGGGATGCTATGGTATCTTGTATCGTAGCCAGTTCTGAAAGTGCCATGGATAAAACAATTTTTAATGACCCTAATGCAGGTTTACTCGACCTGAAGACAGTTACCACGGAATCTCGATCTTAATGTTACGTATATCTTTTTTATTGCTTGTTAGTGCTGTGACGCTGAATTCCTTTGCCCAAGCGTCTGCTCAGCAAGATACTAGTGCTCAGCAAGATACTCGTGCTCAGCAAGATACTAGCGTCGTAGAGCAGGCTGAGTTTACGGCGCTGGAATATCAACTGGTGAAAGACTCAGGATTGTTGAGTCTGTCACAACAAGTTAAGTACAGTGCACAAAGAATGATTGCACTAGCACTCGAGCAGCCAGAAGGGCCTGATACAGTCACGATTAATCATGCTCAGCATTTTGCGATTGCTAAAAACCTCGCTCAACGCTGGGCGGAAGAGCAGTGGCAGCAGCGTTTATTGCAGCTCGTGCATGAGATGCCGATCGCAACCCAAGCTTTGATTCAGCAGCAGCTCGCTCACCCTATGATTCAAGCTGCTCAGCGCAAAGAACGGGCGGCAATTAGTGTGCAGCATAACCCTGAATATCAAAAATACATGAATAAGCTAAGGCAGCATCCACCCGCGGCTTCACGCTGGCAGCTAGTTGAAAGGTTGGATCAACAATCAGGCTTTTCTCAAATGATCATACAGGCTCGAAGGGTCGTGATTAAAGAAATACAAGGGCAGGTTGATGGTTGGCAGCCTGAAGAGCAGTGGCAAAACCAAACGCGTCAGGAAGTATTAGAATTTTTGTTTTATGCTTACCGTAAAACCCCTAATGGGGAATTACAGAACATAGCTAAAAGTTTTAATCAGCCGCAGCTGAGCCAATTTTATCGCGCTGTGCGCAAGGCTATCTTTTAATCAGCATTTTTAAAGCAATATTATTTACTCAGCATTTGCACCAGCTCACTGAGATCATCTACTTTTTCTAATAGACTTTCAGTGACACTATGAGCATCCTTCGCGCTGATGCCTAAACGCTCAAATACCTCATCATGAGGTTCTTCCCAAGCGCCATCCCCAAAGCCACGGCTGCGTAACGAACGAGTCGCGACATAGAGTAAATTAGCACAGGTACTGGCATCACCTTGGTAGCTTGGATTATGTTGGCTGCGCAATCCGACGACCACTTCTTCTGGCATCCTCCATTGCTGCATTAGCAAACTGCTGACTTGCTCGCGGGTTAACCCTATTAGGTGTTTTTCTATGAGGCTGCGATTAATATGCGGATTGGCTTCTATATGACGATTGATCAGAGAAAATTGTGGTGGAAAAACATGGGCTAGAATCAGGTAGCCAAAATTGTGCAGCAAACCACACAGGTAGGCAGTACCGGTATTAGGTCGACTTTCCGCCGGCATTAAACGCGCAAGTTCACCCATTAAAGCGGCGGTCACTACGGCTTGTTGCCAGAAAGGAGCATAGCCACTAGGGCCTTCTTTGGGCACAGCTAAGGTTCGCCCTAAAGCTAAACCTAAAGCTAGGTTGATCACTAGGTCAAAGCCTAATACCCGAATGACCGCATCTTCCACGGACTTTATTTCACCCTTAACACCATAATATGGCGAGCGTGCCCAGCTCACGACTTGGGCGGCCATACCAGGATCCATATCGACTACCTTAGATAATTCAGTCGTATCGGCGTTAGGATCGACCCTGAGTTCGATAATTTTTCGAGCGGTTTCGGGCAGAGGAGGTAAGTCCAGTGTCTCTTCTAAGCGCTGCTTAATACGCAGTGGCGTAAATTGTTTAATAGCGGCGTATACATCATCGAGATCTTGGGTTGGGCTTTGGTTATAAGCAGGGATTGGCAGTGGAACTGTAAATTCACCTAAGGTTGAGCTCGTGGTTAATGCTTTAAAGCAATCCACCGGTAGATTAATCCATTCATGGTTATCGCCACTGGCGATAAATAGCTGCTCTTCTTGCAATAGTTGTTGATCAACCAGACTATCCATTTGTGTGACTTGTGGTAATGCTGGGAAGTCTTCAATACCAAATTTGCTTTTTAGCTGTGACAATTCAGTTGCGGATAAAGCGCTGAACTGACGACCACTCTGCTGTGATAATTGGTTCAAATCTAAAATGCGATTACTAGGAATCACGACCTGCACTTGGCCTATGCTGTCTTTAAGAAAAATGACTCGGGCCAGTTTGCTCGAATAATCAGTCATGGGGTTTCCTTGCATCAGCTGAAAGGTATCCTCATCGTCGGTTAATTGATAGTTAACGTGCCAGTCATCTAGCACTTTTAATACCGTGGCAGGTATGGTCATTTTGAGGCCTTAAGTAATTAATTCTAATCTAATAAAATATAGATCAGAATGAAACTTATGCCTGTGCAAATTGCTCGCTATTTCCCATCCAACGTTTGATGATGTCATCAACCTGCTGTGGATGTTGATTAAGCATCTGCTCGGCCATGGCTTTCACTTGCGGTAATAAATGTCCATCACGCTCAAGGTTGGCGACAGAAAGCTGCTGCAAGCCCGTTTGCCGAGTGCCGAGTAATTCCCCTGGGCCACGAATAAGTAGGTCTTGTTCAGCGATATAGAAACCATCGCTACTTTCTCGCATCACCCCTAAGCGCTGCTTACTGATGTCCCCTAACGGCGCTTGATACAATAAAACGCAATGAGATTGCTGATTACCTCGGCCTACCCGGCCCCGTAACTGGTGTAGCTGGGCTAGGCCAAGACGTTCCGGGTTTTCTATGATGATGAGATTGGAGTTAGGCACATCTACCCCGACTTCAATGACCGTCGTGGCCACCAATAAATCGAGCTGATGGTTTTTAAAGCGCTGCATGATGTCGACTTTTTCTTGCGCTTTCATGCGCCCATGGATTAAACCAATGCGTAATTTAGGTAAGGCTTCGCTGAGCTGTTGTGCGGTCACTTCTGCGGCTTGGCATTGCAGGCTTTCACTTTCTTCAATCAAGGTGCAGACCCAATAAGCTTGGGTACCCCCTTGGCAGACTTCGTTAATGCGTTGCACGATTTCGTGCCGTCTTTGATTGCTTACGACTAAGGTATTGATCGGAATACGACCTTTAGGCAGCTCGTCGATAATAGACACATCGAGATCAGCGTAAGCGCTCATCGCGAGGGTGCGAGGAATGGGCGTCGCGGTCATAATCAGCTGGTGCGGCGCGAGGGCTTTGCCTTTGCTGCGTAAGGCTAAGCGCTGGTGGACCCCAAACCTATGCTGCTCATCGATTATGGCCAAACCTAGCTGATGAAAATCAACATCCTCTTGAAAGAGCGCATGGGTACCTATGATGAGTTTAGCTTCACCACTCGCTATGTCTGCGAGCACTTTTTCCCGCGCTTTGCCTTTTACTTTACCGGTTAACCAAGCGATCTTTTTGCCTTCATTCTGTTGGGCAAATAAGGGTTCAAACCACTGACTGAAATTCAGCAGGTGTTGCTCGGCCAGTATTTCAGTGGGTGCCATAATGGCTACCTGGTAGCCTTCATCCACGACAGGAGCGGCGGTTAATGCCGCCACTAAAGTTTTTCCTGAACCTACGTCTCCTTGCACCAAGCGCAACATAGGGTGGGGTTGGTTCAGGTCGAATTGAATTTCTTCGACTACCCGCTTTTGTGCATCAGTGGGGCTGAAAGGCAGCGCATCGATAATTTTTTGCTGGCTCGGCCCCATAAAGTGAATTTGAGCCGCAGACTCTTGCTTCACCCTTAAGCGTGCACGGTGCATAGAAAGCTGATGGGCGAGCAGTTCTTCTAAAATGAGTCGCCGCTGGCAAGGATGTTGACCGGCTTCAAGTTGCTCTAAGTTGGCTTGGGTCGGAGGTTGATGCAAATACTGCAGTGCTTGGGCGAGGGAAGGTAGCTGCCACTCTTGCAGCCAGCTAGGCGGTAATAATTCGCGTAATGGAAATTTATCCGCCGCCAACAGTTCTAGTGTTTGGCTGATCATAGTACGCAGGCGGCTTTGACTAATGCCTTCGGTGGCGGGATATACTGGTGTTAGGTTTTGTTCTAGCGCATCGTCGTTATCACCGACAATATGATACTCGGGGTGATAAATCTCTAAGCCACTAGCCCCCCGACGAGCTTCGCCGTAACAGCGAATTTCCGCGCCTTGGGAGAATTGATGCTTTTGCGCTGCACTAAAATGATAAAAGCGTAAGCCGAGACTGCCGGTTTGGTCTTGAATGCGCACACTCAGGCTGCGCCTTTTGCCAAATAATATCTGGCTGCTGCGCACAAAGCCTTGCACTACATAGGTTTGCTGAGGGTGTAAGGCGGCAATCGGGGTGATTTTGGTTCGGTCTTCGTAGCGAAAAGGCAAATGAAAGAGCAGGTTCACTAGGTCGTGAATGCCCCAGTCAGAGAATTGTTGGGCCAATTTAGGCCCAACCCCTTTCAGTTGTGTGAGTGCTATGTTTTTGGCGATTAAGGATTGATCAGACATTTACCCGCGGTATCCAGTAATAAATCGATGGCTTGTCCACGAGGAAAGCTGGCGCGCCAAGCCAGAGCCACAGTACGAAAAGGCGCAGGGCTAGCAAAAGGTCGAGTAGTGATTAAATTTGAATCTAGATTTCCCACCGCGGATTCGGGTAATACGGTTATGCCTAATCCGGTCGCTACCATGTACTTTAAGGTTTCTAATGAACTGCCTTGGGTAACGCTGCCGATACGGCTATTTTGCTGCTGGACTAAGGCCGGACACAACTCGAGTACTTGGTCACGGAAGCAATGCCCTTCACCGAGTAATAACAAATCTTGGTCGGGTAACATATCCAGTTCAATGTGTTTGAACTTAGTCAGAGCATGATCCTTTGGCATGACGACGACAAAGGCCTCATCATACAGAGGTCGAGTCATGACGTCGGGCTCAGTAAAGGGCAAGGCAATAATGATGGCATCCAGTTCACCTTCCCTTAATTGACGACGCAGTACTGCGGTATAGCTTTCTTCGATGAATAGCGACATATTTGGGGCTCGTTGATACGTCTGAGGCACCAAGTGAGGAAAAAGATAAGGACCAATGGTGAAAATAGCCCCGACTTTGAGTGGGCTATTCAGTTGATCTTTGCCACTATCGGCTAGTTCTTGCAAGGTGCGTATTTCGGCCAATACTTTTTCCGCTTGCTGAATGATTTTTTCACCTAAAGGGGTAGGGCTAACGGCGCTTTTACTGCGTTCAAAGATGGCTATGTTCAATTCGCCTTCTAACTTTTTTACCGCTACGCTCAAGGTAGGTTGGCTGACAAAACATTTTTCAGCCGCGCGGCCAAAATGGCGCTCTTGGGCTAGGGTTACTATATAGCGCAATTCAGTTAGAGTCATGAAGCCTCGGCAAGTAGAATAAATACTCTTAATTAGGTTCTTTTAATTAGAGCTGTTGTTTTGATTTATATTAACTATTGCAATTAAGAATGGAAAGCCTGCTTTCGGCTAAACGCTTTTTTGCATGGTTGGCAAGCAGTGCAAATAAGGAGACACAAATGGCGCGAATTTTAGTCGTCGGTGCTGGAGATATTGGTGGTCAATTAGCAATCAAACTGGCTAAGGCAGGGCATGATGTTTGGGCATTGCGGCGAAAGGATGCTGAGATTGGCCATGGGGTGCATACTTTTAAAGGGGATGTCGCCGAACCTGAAACCTTATTAGAAATCCCTCCTGGGGTCGATATCCTAGTTTATACTGTGGCTTCTCCAGTATTCTCGAAAGAGGGTTACCATAAGTACTACTACCGCGGTATTCGCCACGTATTACACGCACTAAAGGCTCAAGGTCAGCAACCTAAGCACGCCTTCTTTACTTCCAGCAGCAGTGTGTATCATCAGATGGATGCTTCTTGGGTCGATGAAGAGAGTCCAACCGAGCCGAGCAGCTTTGCGGGTAAGGAATTATTAAAAGCAGAAGAGGCCTTAGCTAAAGGTTATATACCTGCAACGTCGGTGCGTTTTCCGGGTATTTATGGCCCAGGTCGCAACCGCATGATAGAACAAGCTCGCCAAGGGGGGCATTGTGACCCGACGCCAGAGGTATGGACTAATCGGATCCATCGAGACGATTGTGTTGGGGTATTGCTCTTTTTGATTGAGAAGGTGCTGACCGGTGAGAAAATTGAAGATATATACCTAGCCTGTGATTCTCAGCCAGTCACCTTGTTTGAAATTTTAGAGTGGATCAAGGATAGAATTGGCGATGTGCAGCCAGATTTTGATTTGCCTGAGGCTACCCGCCGAGCGAATCGTCGCTGTAGTAATAAGCGTTTAAAAGAGGCTGGGTATACGTTCAAATTCGATAACTATCAAGATGGTTATGATTATGAATTAAAGGCTATGAACCTATAGTTGCTCATGGTCGATGCAGATGATTACAGGGTAAAAGAGCCCTGTAATCAGCTTACATAGACAGCTAAAAAATGCGTGCTAGCATTAATCAAGCTCTAAAATGCCATCCATTTCCACATCGGCATCTTTTGGCAATTGAGAGACACCAATCGCCGCACGGGCAGGGTATGGCTGTTCAAAGTATTCTGCCATGATTAGATTGACCGTCGCAAAGTTGCTTAGGTCTGTTAAGAAGATATTCAGTTTAGCGATATCTTGCAGTTTACCACCAGCCGCTTCACAAACCGCCGTTAGATTGTCGAAGACACGACGGATCTGAGCTTCGATATCGCCATTCACCATTTCCATAGTTTCTGGAATTAACGGAATTTGACCCGATAAATAAACCGTATTATTTACTTTTACCGCTTGTGAATAAGTACCAATTGCTTGTGGTGCCTTGTCGGTATTGATAATGGTTTTAGCCATGATAAATCCTTAATCGTTTCTAATATCTGATAAATATGCTGTTTAGTTTTTAATACGCACAATTTTATTAACACCGCGAATGGTGCGTAAGCGACGAATCACCCGGGCAAGGTGTTTGCGGCCTTGTACACTGAGCTGTAATTGCGTCACGCTTAAGCGCGCATCTCTATCTTCTACACTAATGCCTTCGATATTGGCATCGGCTTGGGTAATGGCCGAAGCGAGCTCTGCAACGACGCCTTTACGATTTTCTAAATAGACTCTTAGGTCCACAGAGAACTCGCTATCAATGTCTTTATCCCAGCTGAGAATGACGCACTTTTCTGAATTACCACGGATCTCCTGCACATTTTTGCAGGTTTCCGTATGAATCACTAAACCGCGACCGGTACTAACATTACCGACGATAGGGTCACCGGGAATTGGGCTGCAGCATTTAGCAAAACTAACGACTAGACCTTCAGTGCCTTTAATCGCTAATGGGGCGTCATCACTCATAGCTTCGAGATCGATATCAGTATCACGATTGGCGACTAATAAGCGTCGCGCAACCAAGGAGGCCATGCGATTACCAAGACCAATATCTTCGAGAATATCTTCAAAGAAGCCTAAGCCGGTTTCTTCCAAGACCAAATCAATATGGGCTTGGTCGATATCCTCCATGGACTTGTCGAGTGATGCTAAGGCCTTGTGTAATAAGCGCTCACCTAGGGTGACGGACTCGGAACGACGTTGATTTTTTAAGAAGTGGCGAATATTTGAGCGAGCTTTACCGGTAACAACAAAGCTTAACCAAGCTGGGTTGGGTTGAGCCCCAGGGGCGGTGACGATTTGCACCGTTTGGCCATTTTGTAGTTTCGAGCTTAACGGGGCGAGCTGGCGATCAATACGACAGGCAATACAAGAATTACCTACATCGGTATGCACAGCATAAGCAAAATCGACGGTAGTAGAGCCTTTAGGCAACTCCATGATCCGGCCTTTAGGCGAGAATACATAGATCTCGTCGGGGAATAAATCGACTTTTACATGCTCGATAAACTCGATTGGGCTACCGGCACTTTTTTGCAATTCTAGTAGGTTTTGTACCCACTGCTGGGCATGCTGGCTGCCCGTTATATCATTATTATCCGTTTTATAGAGCCAGTGAGAGGCAATACCATGATTGGCCATGGCATCCATTTCTTCGGTACGGATTTGAATCTCAATCGGTACACCACTAATACCAATTAAGGTCGTATGCAATGACTGATAACCATTGGTTTTAGGGATAGCGATATAATCTTTGAAGCGGCCAGGAATCGGCTTATACAGATTATGCACCGCCCCTAAAACGCGGTAACACATATCGACGGACTCAACGACGATACGAAAACCATAAACATCCAGAATATCATTGAGCGATTTGCGCTGATCCTTCATCTTACTGTAGATGCTGAACATGTGCTTTTCGCGGCCTAATACTCGGCTCGGTAAATTCTCTTCTTTTAAGCGGTTACGCAAGGATGAGGATATTTTATCGACGAGCTCTTTGCGGTTACCGCGGGCATTGGTTACGGCTTTGCGAATTAATCCCGAGCGCATCGGGTACATAGCATCAAAGCAAAGCTCTTCCATTTCTACCCGAACGCTATTTAAGCCTAAGCGATGCGCAACGGGCGCATAGATGTCTAAGGTCTCGCGGCCAATACGGCGGCGCTTATCAGGGCGTAAAGCGCCTAGAGTGCGCAAGTTATGCAAACGATCCGCGAGCTTGACGAGCATAACGCGGATATCTTTCGCCATGGCCAGAACCATCTTTTGAAAGTTCTCGGCTTGCTGTTCTTCTTTACTTTCAAACTTGATGTGGGTCAGCTTACTGACGCCATCAACCAACTCTGTGACCACATCACCAAACTGTTCGGCGAGAGCAATTTTGGGGATACCCGTATCTTCAATCACATCGTGTAGCATTGCGGCCATCAAACTTTGATGATCAAGGCGCATGTTGGCCAGAATATTGGCAACGGCTAGGGGATGGATGATATAGGGTTCGCCACTGCGACGGCGCTGGCCGGTATGGGCTTGTTCAGCGTAGAAGTACGCGCGGCGAACTTGCTGAATTTGTTCGTTTGAAAGGTAGCTAGAAAGTCGATCAGATAAGGCGTCTATTGTTGGCACGGCTGGGCCCTGAAGTGATGAAAATTCAAACCGAGCCGGCTAGGCCTAAGCTCGGTTTGTGACGGCAAAATTTATTCTGCGTCTTCGGCTTCTTGAGCACGCATGCTTTCAGTCGAAATTAGACCTTCAGCGATTTCTCTTAAAGCAATTACAGTGGGCTTATCACCTTCAACAGGGACTAATGGTTCAGCACCTTGAACAGCAATTTGGCGAGCACGTTTAGTGGCCAACATGACTAATTCAAAACGGTTATCAACGTTTTCTAAGCAATCTTCAACGGTTACGCGAGCCATGGATTAATTTCCTGCGGGTTTACAAAATTTGGGTTCTTTGTCTGAGTCGTTAACTCGTCGACAATGATGACCCTGTAGTTTAGCGAATGCTGGGCCATCATTGAAGTATTAGAATGGATTATTTGGTTATTTTTTAACTAATTTAGCAAGTTTTGCAATAATTCTTGCTGAATTAGGCTCTGAGCAGCGGTTCTTTGGCGGCGTGCTATGACGATTGCGCGTAATTCTTGTAACGCGAGCACAAAGTCGTCATTGATAATTAGGTAATCGAATTCGCCAAAATGACTCATTTCGCTTTCCGCATCTTGCATGCGACGGGCGATAATTTCTTCGCTATCTGTGCCGCGACCGGTTAAGCGCTTAAGCAATTCTTCGCGGCTAGGAGGCAGAATAAAGACACTGACCATATCGGGCATCTGTTGGCGAATTTGCTGCGCCCCTTGCCAGTCAATTTCTAAAATCACATCGCGGCCAGCCAGTAATTCTTGCTCTACCCAGACTTGGGAGGTGCCATAGAAGTTATCAAATACTTGGGCGTGCTCTAAAAATGCATTTTGTTCGATCAGGGTTTTAAAGGCCTCTTGAGTAACAAAATTATAATCTTTGCCATCAATTTCGCCGTCGCGTGGTGCTCGGGTAGTATGGGAAACCGAGACCCCAATATTTTGTGTTTGCTCTAATAATGCTTTTACTAAGCTGGTTTTACCGGCACCAGAAGGCGCAGAGAAAACGTAAAGAGTACCGGTAAACTTGTTTTGCATGGGAGTCTCAAATCTTGTTCAAACTAGGGTTATGGTGGGTATTTTAACCTGCTCAGCACGATGCTCAAATAAGTTGTTACAAATTGAGGTGAATTAGCGTGATTGAGAGCAACTTTATTGATGAGATGACGCTATAATGCGCGCTTCAAAAATTTAGAATGATCAGCTTTTGATGACCAAGAGCATTGTGGAGAGAGCATATGAGACCTAGCGGCCGCCAAGTTAACGAATTGCGTGAAGTACGCATCAGCCGAAATTTTACCAAGCATGCAGAAGGGTCTGTATTGGTTGAATTTGGTGATACTAAGGTGATTTGTACTGCCAGTGTTGATAATGGTGTACCTCGCTTTATGCGTGGTGAAGGTAAAGGTTGGGTGACCGCTGAATATGGCATGCTACCTCGTTCTACCGGTTCACGTATGATTCGTGAAGCGGCAAAAGGTAAGCAGAGTGGGCGTACGGTTGAGATTTCTCGTTTAATCGGTCGCTGCTTACGTGCTGCGGTAGATATGAAAGCTTTAGGTGAGTTCACTATTCAATTGGATTGTGATGTGATTCAGGCCGATGGTGGTACCCGTACCGCGGCTATTACTGGGGCTTATGTTGCATTACAAGATGCAATTAATGGTTTAATGGCTGCAGGAAAAATAAAGAAGAATCCGATTAAGAGCCCAATTGCAGCGGTTTCCGTCGGTATCTATGAAGGTGCAGCGGTATTGGATTTGGATTATGCCGAAGATTCTGTTGCCGAGACAGACTTGAATGTGATCATGACCGCAGCGGGTGGTTTTGTCGAGATCCAAGGGACTGCCGAGCAAGAAGCTTTTTCTCCAGAAGAGCTAACCTCTATGTTAGCGCTAGCGAAAGACGGTATTGCTGAGCTATGTGAAAAGCAGCAACAAGCGTTAAATAGCTAATTTCACTTGTTATAAGCTACAAAA
>CAXIBC010000050.1:0-21892 GCA_964022115.1 uncultured Oleispira sp.
TGAGTGCAGTTCTAATGTGAGTGCAGTTCTAATGTGAGTGAGTTCTAATTATTGTTATTTGAACTTTAGTATCTTATTAAAGTTCACTTTTTTCGCGCTTGGCTAATAGGGGTAAATTGAACTTCTTACTCAGTATCTTATCCAGTATTGAGGTTGGTAACCAGCGTTTCAATAACGGTAATGCTAGGCTGCCATTACCAATTCGAATCACAGCTCTTGGTTTGTCTAATAAACGTTCTACCAAGCATTCGGCGAACTCTGCGGCGGGGGTTGGGTTATCTTGGGACGCGGTTGCTCGGGCTTTAATCGCCTCTTTTAAGGGCGCATACAGTGAATCAGGCGTAATACGCTGTAAGACATTGGCCAAGGAGTTATCACCAAATTTCGATTCAATCGCCCCTGGTTGTACCGTAATAACATCAATATTAAAGGGGGCAAGCTCCATTCTTTGAGCATCGGATAGCGAATGCAAAGCCGCTTTTGTTGCACAATAGGCTCCTGAAAAGGGGGTCGTAGTAATGCCAGAGACAGAGCCAATATTTACAACCTGAGACCGACCGTCTAACTCACCCCTAGCCATTAACAAAGGCAAGCAGGCCTTTGTGAGCTCCATAGGTGCAAATACATTGGTTTCAAACTGGGCACGCAAATCTTCAAGGGGCATATCTGATAATGGCCCCATCGCCGCATATCCAGCATTATTGATCAATACATCGAGGTGATGCTGATCTTGCTTAATATGGGCCATTGCATTGTGAATGCTGCTGGCGTTATTCACATCTAACGCGAGTTTGTGTAGCTCTGAATGCTCCGTTAAGGAGTCTAGGCTACGGATATTACGCGCCGTAGCATAAACGCGAAAACCCTTGGTTAAATACTTTTCGCACAACGCTCGGCCAATACCGGACGAGCAGCCAGTGATTAAAACAGTTTTCATGCGCATACCTTGTTATGTTGTGAGGCTTGTTCGAGCTTATTTGCTGGAGTTCGGTGGAACCAAGGCTGAGCTTGCTCGAGCTGATGAGCGAGCTGTAATAAAGTTTTTTCATCGCCTAAGGGGGCGATAAATTGAGAACCTAGGGGTAAACCAGACTGCGTCCAATAAAGCGGCACTGACATAGCGGGTTGACCGGTTAAATTAGCCAGTTGAGTAAAAGGCAGTTTCTCTAGGTTATCCAGTGCGAGCTTTTTAGTCATCCCTGTTTTTAATAGCAATTTATGCAAGCCAAAGGCATTGGTAAGTTTAGATCCTAGCTTATCGAGAGCACTTAACTCAAACTCACCAATAGGCACAGGTTCACTGCCTAACGTTGGGGTTAATAATACATCATACTCTTGATGTAAGGCATGCATACTTTGGCTAAAGTCATTCCAACGGCGCTTGGCGGTGACAAACTGCTCGGCGGATATCTTCTTACCAATATAACCCATCAATTTTGTTGTATCTTCTACGTCTAGGTTGCTGAAGTTACTATTTAATAACTTAGCGGTAAACTCCAGATCCGCCGCGACATGGCCATAATACATAGTTAAATAACTATCGGTTAGATCATCCGCATTGATATAGGGGTGCACAGCTTCAACCGTATGCCCTAAAGACTCGAGTAAGCTGACAGTATGCTGAACGGCTTTTATGGCATCGTCGGTCACTGGGCGGTCAAAAAAAGATTGCACGCTATAGGCAATTTTAAGTGGTCGTACAGGGGTTGCTAGCGCTGCTAAATAACCGGATTCTTTACGCACAGGGTAAGGGGAGCTGCCATCTGGGCCAGCAACTACATCAAGCATAGCCGCGCTATCACGTACCGAGCGGGTTAATACATGCTCAGCGGCTGCTCCATCCCAGCACTCACTAAAATAGGGCCCTGTGGGGGTGCGACCGCGTGAAGGTTTCAAACCAAATAAACCACAGCAGGCGGCAGGAATGCGAATGGAGCCACCCCCATCTCCCCCTGATGCCATGGGCACAATGCCAGCAGCAATGGCGGCGCCTGAACCACCACTGGAGCCACCTGGAGTATGGTTTAAATTCCATGGGTTTCGACAAGGGCCAAACGCCTTAGGTTCAGTGATTCCCATTAAACCAAACTCTGGGGTATTGGTTTTGCCAAATATCACGATACCAGAAGACTTATAGCGTTTAACCAATTCGCTATCTGTAGGGGATATATGACCTTTCAAGGCGGCGCTGCCATTACTCATCGGGGTGCCTTTTAACGACCCTAATAAATCTTTTAATAAAAAAGGAATACCGGTAAATGGCCCTTCAGGTAGACCTTGGGCGATTTGTTGATGACCATAGTCGTATAGCTTAGTAATGATGGCGTTGATCGCGGGGTTTTCTTGTTCAGCTTGGGCAATGGCTGTATCTAATAACTCGGACGCGCTAACGTCCTTATTTTTGATTAACTGAGCCAAGCCCAGCGCATCATAGTTGGCGTACTCTTTAAACATTGTTAACCCCTAAATAATACTGCAATGACGATTCTTATTAGAATTATGCTATTCAATAGATCGAATGACTTTAGCACAGCCAATTATTAACCAGAAGGTACTATCTTATTTAGCCAAAGTCTTATTTGGAAGAGTCATGTACATTCGGCAGTTTTGCGGTTTTAGTGATGGCTTTCATAGAATATTCACCATAAACTGATATGAATATTTAATAATAAAAATAATGAGATTAAATATGAATATGAAGCGCCCTAATAAACCGTTGGAAAATACGGCTAAGCTGGCCAATACTAAGCAACTGACCATTGCGGTCAATCACGTTGGTTATTATCTTTTGTGCTTGAAGGTGACGGTATTAAAAGTCATTTCTCTGGGATTTTATGCCCCTTGGGGGAACGAATTACAGAGTCGTTATTTATTGGAAAATGCCCATTTTGGTGATAAAAAAATCTCGCTATCAGCTGCTGCGCTAAACGTTTTTAAAGTACGTAGCAGTTTTGCTATAGGGCTCATCATGATGTTTTTGCTAGGGCAAACCTTTGCCGTACTAGCGTGGTTCTTTCACTTATTGTTATTGCTTAGCCTACCCGGGTTTTATCTTGTCGAGAAAAAATATCGATTAAATGCGATTGCTATAGAAGAGCGCCGTCTTGATTTTAACCTGTCGTTATTTCAGTTTTATAAAGCGATTAGTTTGCCTGCAATCATTTTCGTATTGTTTTCTGCATTAATATTTAATAGCGAATTGATTGATAGCCGCTTCTTAGCCAGTATTGAAACCAAACAACAGTCATCCCCATTTGTTGCAGACTCCTATTTGGCTAAGGTTGAGCAAGCCTTAGACAAAGAATTGGGACATGAGTTAGAGCATGGTCATGACCATAAGGATGAAGCAGAAATAGCACATTGGAGTGAGGATATTTCTCAACAAGAAAAAGATTATTTAGCAGAGCATGAAGCCTCGCACAACCATGGCAGTATTACTTTATCAAGCCTAGAAAAATATCAACTTGCTAAGCAAGGTAATCAATTTATTCAATATATACTTCTCTTTCTAGTATTCAGTATTCTATGGCCTTGGTTTGATTTTAAATTAATAGCGCATCGAGTTAATCATACGCAGTTAGCCGACACTTCTTGGAAGATGCAACAGACAGTGATGTCTTTATATGGCTTGTATATTAAAGCAATGCTGCTGGTATTTATGGTAATTGGTTTAATGGGCTTAGTGGTCGCTCAACTTTTTATAGGCAGTGAGGGTAGTCGCTCAGAGTTCTGGAGTGATGTTTTGGTGAATGGCTTGTGGTTATTGCCTATGGGTGTCTTGATTTTTGTATTAGCGATCAGTTTAGTGCGCACTTGGCGAAAACAGTGGTTATTAGAGGGCTTAGTGAGCGAGCAAGTAGAAACTCACAGTCATACCTCGTATTTAGGGGGGCTCATGTTATCGCTTTCTAATACCGTTATTGTATTTTTTACTTTGGGGCTAGGGTCTGCTTATTGCCAGTTACGCACGTATCATTATTTATCCCAGCATTTCAATGTGCGATTATAAATAAGAAATTTGTTGGCCATTGATATCAATGGCCAAAAAGGGAACGTCTTGCTCTTTTAACCAAGAGGCTCCTGCTTGTTCTGCCAGCATAGTGAGTGTGCTTAAGCTGCCTGCAACCAAGCATTGTGGTGCCAGCACTGTGACTGAGGCCCAATAATTGATTGGCCAGCCGTTAGTGGCTTTCATAATATGACAATAATGTTGGCCATCGATTTTCATATAGCGTTCGTAATTGCCACTGGTGGCCATAGCACCTTGATGAAGGGTTACTTGAGTAATGGCTTGTTCAGGTTGCTTGGGATCGCGTATGCCGATTGACCAACCAGATTTATCGGTCTTATCGCCTATGATGCGAATATCCCCACCAAGATCGACTAGCCCATGCTGTACCCCTAACGATTGAAATACCTCAGCCGCTCTGTCTGCGGCATACTCTTTGCCAAAACCACCAAAATCAATTTCCATATTTTTTTTCGGCAGAAAAATTTCAGTTTCATCCCACTGGATAGAGGACCAATTGATTAAGGGTAAGAGTGGTTGAATCGCTTTTTTATTCGGCAGGGTATTGGATTTAAAATTCCAGACTTGGCGTAAAATGCCAGAACTTATGTCGAATAAACCATCGCTTTGTTGGTAACAAAGATCGGCGTAATTTAATAATCCTGCCGTTTCAGCATCAATTTTAGTCGCTTTAAGCCCTGCATTTTTATTAATGGCTTGTAATAAGCTCGAATCACGATAACGGCTAAACTTTTCTTCGATGCGCTGCACTTCAGCTTGAGCAGCTAAGCAAGCGGGGTGAAGTAGGGCACTTTCTCCTTGCAAAATAAATTTGCAAGGAGAAGCCATAGCGCTAAATTTGTGCTGGTGAAAATTCATGGGTCAAGATTAACTAGAATTTATAATCGACACCAGCGGTAAAGGTGGAAAAGTTGACTAGAGCAGGGGTTTCATCGTCACTGGCACCAAAGAGCGCGAACGATTCTCGGCTAATGTATTGCTGCCAATCTAGGTGGAAAGATACCTTGTCGAGTTTTAATTCACTATTGAATCCTACTGTGAATGCACCGTAGGCGGATAGGCGGTAATCACTGGAGTTGAAATCGCCAGCGGGTGGATTTTCTTGCAGCGAATAGAAATCAGCTTGAGTTTGGCTGTAATAACGCACCAAAGGGCTGGCGATTAAACGCATTTTTTTAACATTAAATTGTTGAGCCCACTTTAAATCAAGGGTATGAGAAGAGATTCCCCAGTCATCAAAGTAATAGCGGTAATTGGTATGGAGTGCAGCACCATCAAGGACATTGGCAAATTGTTTATGTTGTAGCGAAAATGTGATTTGATCGCGTGCTTCTGGACGTCTATCTTCAAATTTATAAGGGTCTGATAGATATCCGGTTAACTGGGTAAAACCAATCCCCATTTGTACAGTACTGTACTTATCGATGATTTGATTTACACCTTGGTAGATAGAAAAACTACGTTTTTTACGACCATCGGCTTCGGTTCGGGCTGTTGATAACCCTGGGTCGGTTGGCGATAGCTCATCATTACTGACTGAGAGGGAGCCAATTAAGGTCGTCTGCTTATTAAAAATTTCTAGGCTACCATCAAGACCCAGCGCTAATGATTGGTAATCATTTTCTTTGGAAATCGCTAATAGGCCACCCGCAGTGCCGTGGTCGAAATATTTTTTAGGGGCTAACTTAAGATCAACTCTTTGCTCTTCAATACTGGCACCACTCATTAATAAAGTGCTTTGCCCATCATCATTTTTATACGTTTGAGTCGGTGAAGCACCACTCATGGTTTCATATTGCAGTTCACTCGCGAGATACCAAGACTCGCCAATAGGGGTTCGATAACCGAACTGTTGAACATCAATTTGATAGCGGCCGGTTTCATTAGTAAAGGTTCGCTCTCTCGGTGAATCGGCTTCTTGATAGCTGGTATAACGATAGCTGAATGTTTTATCGGTTGGCGCGACTTCGGCTTGAGCAGGAATGGCCAGTGCCGCAGCGGATAACGCGCTGAGGGCGGTTACTTTTTTCATGTTGAAATTCCTTATCAGTTACAACCGCAGCCGCCGCCAGCAGCTTGACCACCACCAGAAGAACCTTCTTTACTGAAATATATGTGATTATCAAGAGAGCTTCCTAAAGGATCGGTAGCGGTCATGACATCTTTCGATAAATAACCGCGCTGCCAAGGTTTTACTGTGGTGCAGCCAGAAGCAATAATGCAGCTTATTATCATAGAGAGAAGCATCGTCTTTTTCATAAGTTTTATTTATTCTTTAATAAAGTAGCAATGTAAGCGCTAAGTTCTTCACTATCTGATTTTTTAAAGCCTTCGTGAATCAAGCTAACCTTGCCTTTTTGATCAATTAAATAGGCGGTTGGCATGCCTTGCAAGCCGTATTTTTCAGGCGTTGTGCCTTCCTTATCGCGAGCGGTAGGGTAGGCGACGGGGAATTCTTTGAGAAACGCCATTGCGTCCTCTTTTTCTTCATCGAGATTAATGGCAATCACTTCAAACCCTTGCTGATGATATTGCTTACGCAATGTATTTAATACTGGCAAGGATAATCGGCAAGGGCCACACCAAGAAGCCCAGAAATCGACATAAACCACTTTACCGCGGTAGGAGTTCAGCTGAATGTCACCGGATCTTTCTAAGCGCGGCAGCTTAAAATTGGGTGCCGTGTCTCCCACACCAAGAGCAAAAGCGCTGCTAGCATTTAGGGCTAATAGCAAAGAGCCAGCCATCGCTAGGGGCTTTAATAATTTATTAATCATTTAATGCTTTCCTTATGAGAAGATTGAGAAATCATCAACGCTTAATGGAAAACTCAGCGCTAATGAATTATCAGCAATGCCTAACTCTTTACGCAAAGCAAGATTGATATGAGCCGGTGTTAATAACTGGCCATTGTCATCGGGCTGTCCGGTTGTACGGTTTAGTGTTTGAGCCCGGAACTTGTCGGTTGAAGCACCAAAGACATTTCCTCCTTTACCACTGCCCGTTGGGTGCATCACCATAACACTGGTTACTGGCCAATGATCTTTACCATTACCAGAGTTATAATAAGGAGTGCGGCCGAAATCGCTACCGATAACAACCGTTGTTTTATCGGCAATACCCGCGGCGGTTAATGCTTCTTGTAAATAGGCTACGCCTTCTAGTAAATCCCCCAAACTTTGATATTGGCTATTATCGTGATTACCGTGAGTATCAAAGCCTCCGGTACTGATATTGGCACTGGCTGCAACCCCAGCTTTGAACGCCGCAGCCACTAAAGATGCTTGGCGCTTAAAACCTTGGTCACGGTTATTCATGTGGTTATTGGTAGGAACGGCCGCTTCGATAATGGCTTTTTCTTCACTCAGTTTGGCCAAGTCATTATCTTCTTGGCGTACGGTAAAGAGCTGGTTTAGCTGTTGTCTACGCAGTGGCAAAGACTCATTGGCTTTCTGCCTGGCTAATCGCTGGGCTTGAGCCTGTTTAATTTGCGAATAAATATCAGTACTTTGATCTTCATTGCGATAATGATAGCGCTCGCTATTAGGATCGGCTAAGCGATCAATAAAACCAGCACTGCTAGCGCGAGCACGAGAAACCAATGACGCGGTAAAATCGTAACCGCCATTACTAATGTATGCCATAGGTAAAGCTGGGTTCTTACTAGCGGCAAATAACGCGGCTAAGCTTGGGTAACCCATTTCTAAGTTGCCACTCCAGGTCGCACGGTTGCCGGTACTGTGATTATTGGTGCCGTTATCTATGCCATTAATGACGGTCAATTGATCGTGATGGCTGGTAAAAAAGTGATCAAACTGATTTCTTACGCGTTCGGTGATGGCATCGTTATTATTAATTCTTGGAATGTCACTCCAGCGCATCCCCGAGACTTGATTACGTAAGTTATCATTGAGAGGCATTGAATTAATGGAACCATCATGGCCCGCGTCAGGGCGTTCGTCTGCATACTGACCGAGTCTGCCTTTAGGGTCACAAAGAGACGTTGGATCCCAGCCACCACCGGCATTCACAATCACTAAAAAATGATCCGGGGCGGCGGCATAAGCTTTAGCCGCGGTTAATGGAAGGCTGGCTGTCATACCAGTCGCTGCAAGCATTTGGATAAAATCACGACGTTTCATGGCAGTCTCCTTATTCGTAAATGTAACGGTAGTCGGAAAGAAGGTAAGTGATTACCGACATCCATGAACGGATTACGTAGTTTTCATCACGGTCAATTCTTAGTTCACTGGCTAAACCTTGATCGTTATTTTCTCTGTCCCAACGAGCACGGCAGGTCCACTCAAGATAGGTTGATGGCGCGGGTTGGTAATTGTCAGGGTTATCGAGCATGGTTTGCCCTAGCTCTAAAGTTGATAAAAAAACCTGATAAGTCGCTTCAATTTCAGCATGATCTAACGGTAAGCTTTCACCGAGCAAGCTTGAATGTAAGTATTGAATGTTTTGTTTGATGCGCTCTATATTGGTCTCTAAGTCAAATCCATCAGAATCAAATGGTGTCATATCAGGGCTAACAAATCTGAATAAACGGCGCTCATTTACCTCAGGCGAACGAGTTTTAGTGAAATCATAAGCGGTGGCTCTACAAGCCATTTCTACCGCCATGCGCTCTTGCATAGCAACCATTAAGCCACTGGGGTTATGAATACGCTCTGTTACTGAGTCAGAATCAATACCACCAAACATGATGCGATTATCTTGATCGTTTTCACGCAATTCATACCAATCAAAGCCGAGTGTTGCTTTCAGTTTTCGTTGCAGCATTTCAGGGCTTAATAAGCGCGTAGAACCAATATGATTGGCGGCAACGACCTTATTAGTATCAACGGTATTTGCACGGTAATAAGGGCTCAATAATAAACCGGTAATGGCGGTTTTTACATTCCAATTATCTTCTGCCATGGCTCTACCTATGTTCGATAAGATACCTCTTTGAGCGTTATAAGCGGTTATCACATCTGGATCAGCACCATCCCCAGGAGTATTTAATAAATCTTGGCCAATGATGCCGTTATATAAATGGCGGGTGATTGCTCGCATAAAGCGAGGGTCTTCTGCTATTTCATTACCAAGCCACTGCAACATGTTATCAGCCGCACTATTGCCGCCAGAAAGAGGGAGTACTTTGCCAGCAATTCCTGGCGCTTCAATGCCTGCGCCTTTCCATGAACTGTCCTTTGAAGTACTGAATATCCTGCGCCCTCTGTCATTCCAATGCTGGAAGGTCGATGCGACAGGGTCCATGACTGTATGGCAGGTATAGCATGCTGGGTTATCTAGAGTAGGGTGATTACTTGTTGTATCAATGGCATCTTCTGGGCGAGAGCCTTCAATGGCTAAAATATCGGTATCTAAGAATTTGTCGTAGACCACGTAAGAGCGATGACGATTGCGGTTGGTATTGGTTGTGGGAAAACGGTTTAAGAACATAGCAGAGGTTAGAATTCCCGCATGAGGGATGGCGGTGGTGTATTGCAGCTGGCGAGTAATTTTTGCCGGTTTGAAATCATAAGGGTCATAGCGCAAAGTGGCATCAGCATAACCAGAGTAATAAGCTTCACATGGGGCTTCTTCATCACTTAACTGATTGAAACTCGCTTCTGGGTTAACCAGTTCTGCATCATAAACTTTTTGGCTGTACCAATTGACCATAGTATAGTCGGCGGTCACCAGTTCGGTAATAGGGCGGTTATTGCGAACAATATAATTAATCAGTTCTAAACCTTCGCGGGCGACAGCATCGTTGGCAAAGATGTTGGCACAACCTCGGTTATCATCGTTAATTTCATCTTGAGCTTGCTGCTCAGGGGTATCACCTTCTACATTCGGGTAAGCGCTGTTGTACCAATTTTTATTGGGATAATCATTATTATCTAATAAATTAAGCGCGCCATTAAATTGATTCACTCTTAAATATTTGTCGGTTAAAAATACATCATTAAAAATTTCAGTTAAACGAACATAAAACTCATCTTCATTCATGACTCTCGCCATCACGGCATTAAACCCAGCTTCGCCTTGGTTAATTACCTGAGTGATTTCAGCATCAGTAGGCAGGCGGCCCGCAAGTTGTACTGTGGCATTTCGCAGAGTATCGGTTAATGGCAGTGCTGATACGCCTTCTAGGCTGGTCGTTGCTTGATAAAGAGATAACCCATTAAAGGCATACATTATGTATTCGGCGACATCATTAGCACAGCGCCCATCACAATCACTGACTTCAGCATTTGTACCAATGGGCATAGTTAAAGAAATTTCTTCAGCTAAAGCAGAGATGCTAGAACACGTAGCGCAAGCAACTAACGGCGTACCAATCTCTGTGCCATTACCTTCTACACCATGACAACCCGCACACTGCTGGCCATACAGTCGAGCACCTTCCGCATTGTAATTACCAAAATCGAGATGGCTTCTTACTGAGGCTCCACCGACATCACCGGCATATTCTTGCTGGCAACCGGTTACAGCTGACAGAAAGCATATTATTGCTAATAAGCGAAAAGTGTTCATGGGGAGTTCCTGATTCAATTTTAGAGTTATAAGATACCTAATAGTGTGGTTGATGAATGCTAAGCTCGTCACGTAAATCGCGGAAGGATTGTTATCATTGTGTGTTTATTTGTGAATAGTTATATCTAATTAGGATTAAAGTGCTAGCTATCTGATTTTATTAGTCTTTTATAGATTTGTTAGTAACAAATAAAAACCTTTAAGTTGAATTTTTAATTATTAAACCTGTCTATACTTACTTAACATTCTAGGCGTTATAGGTGTTGACTCTTTGCGCTACCTTATTTTTTTATTTTTATTAGCTGGCTTACCACCAGCCTCTGCTATCGAACCGATTGATGTCGGAGACTTGACTTTTGGCTATTCACTTAATGATCATGTTGAGTTTGTCGAAGATCGTCTAGGGCGCTATAAAGCATCACAATTAATGCGCCTAGATCAGCAATGGCAAGTGCATGATAAAGAAACGCTTTCGTTTGGTTATACAGATTCTGTTTATTGGTTTCGCTTCAAGGTTAAAAATAGTGCAGCGCAAGCTGTTTCGCATTTACTGGAGATTGCCTACCCGGTTTTAGATGATATTAATCTCTATATCTTTGATGACCATAGCGTGCAGCCGGTCGCTCAGTATCAAATGGGGGATAAACTTCCTTTCACTACGAGACCCGTAGATCATAGGCATTTTGTTGTGCCGTTAGAGTTAAAATCTTTACAAGATCAAACTTGGTTATTGCGCATAAAGACTTCTAGTGCGATGCAGGTCCCTATGACTATCTGGCCTGATCTTGATTTTTTTCTGCAGGACCAATCGCGCATCATGGGGCTGGGGGTGTACTACGGCATAATGTTTATTATGGTGTTATATAACCTGTTTGTTTTTATGTCGGTGCGTGAAGAAAATTACCTTTATTATGTGTTTTATGTCGCTTCCATGGCAGGTTTTTTAGCCAGCCTGCAAGGGTTAACCTTTCAATACTGTTGGCCTAATGCTACCCGTTGGAATGATAGTGCACTGTTAATCTTACTGTCTGGTGTTGTTTTATTTGGCTGTTTATTTACGCGTAATTTTTTATTTTTATCAGAGGGAGAAAAAAAGCTTAATTATCTATTTGGCTTAGTCATGTTAGCAACCGTTTGTATTGCCATGTTAGCGAATATGGTTGCTTATTACATATTGATAAAAATAATGATTATTATCGCCGTATTAGGAATCATTTTAGTTATTTATGCCGGCTTGTTGCGTTGGGGACAAGGCTATATGATCGCACGGTATTTTACGGTTGCTTGGTCTTTTATGCTGTTAGGAGGAGCGGTACTCGCGTTGAATAAATTCAATATTATTCCCCGTAATTTCTTTACTGAAAATGCGGTTCAGTTAGGCTCAGCTTTAGAAGTTATCTTATTATCCTTCGCCCTAGCAGAACGTTTGAATCAAGAAAAACGTGAACGCTTTGAGGCTCAAATTTCTGCCTTAAATCATGAAAGAATTGCCAATGCGGCGCAAACAGAATCGTTAGAACAAGAGAGGTGTGCCCGTGCGGCGCAGGAAAAAGCTCTCATTCATGAGCGTGAAGCCAGAGAGGCGCAAGCGCAAGCCCTAGAAATACAGCGTAAAGCGAATGAAACCTTAGAAAAAAAAGTGAAAGAGCGCACTAATGAGCTTGAAAGTGCTAATAAAAAACTGGCCAAGTTAAGTACTACTGATGCGTTAACTGGGGTTAGAAACCGACGATATTTTGATCAGGTGCTAGAGCATGAATTTAATCGTGCTTCACGAGAGCGAACCCAGTTGTCTATCTTGATGATGGATATTGATCATTTTAAGGCTGTAAATGATGAGTATGGCCATCAGGTGGGTGATGAAGCATTAAGGGTCGTCGCTAGCGTATTATTGGAAGTGATGCATCGCACTACAGACTTAGCGGCGCGCTATGGTGGCGAAGAGTTTGCGATTATCTTGCCTAATACGGATATGGATGGCGCCTTAAACGTCGCGGAAAAAATTCGTAAAAAAATTGAAGCAAGGGTTATTGATGCGGATGGTGAAATATTTTCACTCACAGTTTCTATCGGTATTATGGGAGACTCTCCAGCGACCGGTGACAGAGTGGATAGCTGGTTAAAAGCCGCAGATGATGCTTTATATACGGCAAAAGAAGGCGGGCGTAATCAATCAATTTTAGCTCCTACTGTGCAGAAAAGAACAGATCTCAAGTTTAGCCTCTAGTCACTGAAATATAGAAAGGTTATTTGGGTTGAAGCTCCGTATAACGTTATTTCCTTAATTTTAAGATTAATTTAGACCATTTTAGACCCTGTTAAGATCATGAGGTTTTAAAAGTTGGTTTTGAAGTTGAACAAAAGGCTTGGAAATACGTCAAACTAATATGAGACAGTGAGGTATACTGCTTGCGTGCTCATATTTCACGGACCACTAAATACAATATTCTATTAAATAAGGGGGGCATTAGATTGAGACTATTTATTTATCACTTATTTCGATCCCCGTTAAAACTGGCTCGGGTCAGCCATAAACGTGGTAAGCGACGAATTCGAAGAGATTTATTGGCGATTAAAGCCGCTTTGGCGCAAGAAAAAAAAGAAACCCAAGAAATGTTGGCGATATACCGAAAATTCACTCAGGGAGAGGCAACTGAGCAAGAGATGAAGGTGGCCAATGAGCAGTTGGTTGATGTTGTCAAAGGCTTAGGGGTTGGCGTTTTTGCCGCTTTGCCGTTTGCGCCTATTACTATTCCATTTATCATTCGTCTAGGTAAGCGTTTTGGTATTGACGTATTACCCAGTGCTTTTTATGAGAAAGATGGCATTAAAGAAGAAATAAAGGAAGAATTTAAAGAGGAGTTTAAGGAAGACATTAAAGTGGATATTAATAAAAGCTGATTTAGGCAAAAAAATCAGCGAGTAATTCCACCTGCTTAAGATCTGGCCATTGGCCTTGTTCTGGTTCGCACTGATAGTGATGTTGCTTGCCATGCCAATCGAACGATATAGCAAAGGCATGTAAATAGCAGCGCTCGGCGGCTGTCCCTTTATAGCGCTGGTCCCCTAAAATAGGTGTTGCAAGACTTTTCAAAGCAACCCTGATTTGATGGGTTTTTCCCGTTTTTGGGGCGATCAAGTATAAGCGTCTCGGGAGGTTTTGTTCAGACGCTATTGCGCAAGAATTAAAATAAGTAATAGCAGGCTTATTTAGGCTGCGCTTTAGTAGCCAGCTGCCATTTCTGCCCTTTTCCATATCACCTTTTATCCAGCCCTGTTTCTTCTTAGGTTTCCCATCGGCAATGGCTAAATAGTGCTTATTAACCTGCTGATGTGAAAACAACTCGCCAAATTCTGCCGCCGCGGCCGCCGACTTGGCAAAGATGACGAGGCCAGACGTTGCTTTATCAAGTCTATGTACTGGCCATAAACGCATTAGCTGGTTATCAATTTTCTGAGCCGCTGCGAGTGCTAGCTGTAATAGGCTTAAGCTTGTAGGGTCGCCTTGCTCCTGTTGCATGCTGATACCGGCTGGCTTGTTCACAATGACCCAGCTTGAGTGGTTGTGAATGATCGTCAACATTAGCGTTTTTGTTCTTCAATAATGGTCAATAAACGACGCACCAGTGCTTCAAAAGTTTGAGCTTCTTCATTATTTTTACTAGCGTTAAAGCTATACATTAAACGTTCAATTTCTTCTTTAGACATATATTGAACAGCAACTGGATTGATCATACTGGCTTCTCAAGAGATTTAACAAAGCTGCGTATTGTATCTTAAAGCATTGATAAAGAAACAAAAGTAACAAATATCAACAAAATGGAGCGCTACGGGAGAGTGAGATTTATACCGTGAGTCACGGTAAATAAAGCTCAGGAAAGGTAACGAAATGGATGAAGGCAAAAAAGCTTGTACAAATTTGCTACTATCAGTCTTAATGGGGTAAATGAAGGGAGTGACGATTATGCAGTGCCGTTTAGGGTGTGGAGCTTGTTGTATCTCGCCATCGATAACCTCTCCAATTCCAGGTATGCCCAATGGAAAGGCCGCGGGTCAACGCTGTATACAATTAGACGATGGTAATTTATGCAAGCTATTTGGCCAGCCTGATCGTCCTAAAGTATGTCGTGATTTTAGTGCCGAAGAGTGGGTTTGCGGATCCGATAATCAGCAGGCACTGCTTATTCTGAGTGATTTAGAGGTGAGCACCTCATGATAAAACATACGGACGGTTAGAGGTAGAATATGTATAAATTGGTATTTTTTGTTCCCAAGCAGAACTTAGAACCTGTTAAAGCGGCTGTATTTAACGCGGGGGCGGGAAAAATAGGTCATTACGATCAGTGTTGTTGGCAGGTTTTGGGGCGAGGGCAGTTTCGTCCTTTGATGGGCTCTGATCCCTTTATAGGAGACTCACCTAAGCCAGGTGAAGCCTTAGGTCGCACGACTTATGTTGATGAGTATCGTGTGGAAATGGTGTGTGACGAGGGCTGCATTAAAGCCGTAGTTGAAGCCTTAAAGGCTGCTCATCCATATGAAGAGCCCGCTTATGATGTCTGGCGATTAATGGATTTCTAGTATTAATCGAGCTTAAAGAATTAAGCGCTGTGCGGGTAAGATATCAAATACATGAGTTGGTAAATTAGGCTCTATTGCTGAAGTATTCTTTCTATCGCTAAAATAACGCTTTAGCGTCATGCTAACGGTTGGAAATGCGAGATCATGCCAAGGAATATCCTCTTCTTTAAATAGCTTAACTTCAAGGCTTTCAATACCTGAATAAAAATCTAAATCCAGTAGTTCTCCGTGAAAAAAGATATGTACTTGGTTTATGTGTGGAACGGTTACCATAGAATATAGGCGGGGATTGGCTATTTTGGCGTTAGCTTCTTCCATTGTCTCGCGTAATGCCGCTTGTTCTGTGGTTTCTCCATTCTCCATAAAACCTGCGGGTAAGGTCCAAAACCCTTTTCTTGGTTCAATCGCTCTTTTACAAAGCAGTACCTGACCTTGGTAAGTAGGAAGCGTACCGGCCACAATACGCGGGTTTTGGTAATGCACGATATCGCAGGTTAAGCAGACATAGCGTTGACGATTGTCCCCCGCGGGAACTAACTGACTAATGGGGTTGGCGCATTCAGGGCAAAATTTCATTATTAATGTCCAAGTTCTGTAAGCTTAATTATAGCGAGCTATCATAGTGAGATTCAAAATAAACAAAGTCTATTGAAATCATTGAAAAAACTGGCGTCGCATTAGGCAGGAAGTACTCGATAATTGTTTAAAATTGGCTATTAAGTATTCGAGGTGGCGTTTTAGCCTGCTTACATTAATCTTTTGTTTGATACACTTATACTCTAAAAATAATTAAATAGTGATCGAAAAATCGTTTTAATGAGAATTCCTCAACTCGGCCACTAGAAAGTAAAATTAATCCCTGTATTCCCTTAACGAACCACCGTAAAATAATAGTTATGACAAGTCAGACATTACTTAATCAGCTGGTCGATAGTATTCAGCAGTACCAAGCACGAATAATTGATCAACCAAGCTTAGTGCAGGCAGGGGTTTTAGTTGCTATTACCGATGAGGATGACCCTCATCTAGTATTAACACGGCGTGCCGGACATTTAACAACTCATAGTGGTGAAGTCGCTTTTGCGGGTGGTAAGCGCGATGAGACCGACCCAGATATTGTTTATACCGCCTTAAGAGAAGCCCACGAAGAGATCAACCTATCATCCCATCATGTCAATGTGATTGGGGAATTAGATCAGGTCGTTTCTCGCTTTGGTTATGTTGTGACGCCTATTGTTGGGATTATTCCTGCGGATATGACCTTTACCGCTAATCTGGATGAGCTGGATGCGGTATTTAAGGTGCCGTTACGCTTCTTTTTAGAAACCGAGCCAGATGATTATTTTGAGCGAGGCAAGATATCCATTCCTAGCTATCACTTTGAAGGCTTTCGAATATGGGGTTTAACCTCCATGATGATTACCGAAATGATGAATAATCATCTTAATGCCAATATCATGATTAAATTTTAGCACGTTACGATCTACTACTTTTCTAGTTAAAGGGACCCTATGTTATATCAACTTGGCTCACGTAAACCGGTTATCGAAGGCAAGCATTTTATTGCGGATAGCGCCAGCATCATTGGTTCGGTAATCATAAAAGAGAATGCTAGCATCTGGTTTAACTGCACCATTCGTGGTGATAATGACGTGATTACTATTGGCGAAAATAGTAACGTGCAAGATGGTGCGGTTTTACATACCGATCCTGGTTTTAAACTGACCTTGGGTAAGGGGGTTACTGTCGGCCATAATGCTATGGTGCATGGTTGTGAGGTTGGCGACTATACCTTGATTGGTATTAATGCGGTGGTATTGAATGGTGCTAAAATTGGTAATAACTGTTTGATCGGTGCTAATGCCTTTATTCCTGAAGGGATGGTCATTCCTGATGGTTCTATGGTCGTTGGTTCACCGGCGGTAATTAAAAAACAATTGTCTGAGCAACAGCAAAAGATGTTGCAACTAGGTGCTCATCATTATGTACAAAATGGCCAGCGCTATCAGCAAGAGTTAATACCGTTAACGGCTGAAGAGTTAATAAGCGCTTCTCTTGAAGGTGATAGCTCAAATTAATTGGCAAGTAGAAGGTTTGTTGTGAGTGAAGAGAAAAAGTCAACGTTAGGCATAATAAAATCCCCCTGCGTTCATATCTGCTGCTTAGATGAGCAAGATATTTGTTTAGGCTGCTATCGTAGCTGTGATGAAATCTGCAAGTGGGGCAGTATGTCGAATGATGAGCGTAAAAATGTTATGAAAAAGGTCGCTGAGCGAGAACATGCTAGCGGCAATATGATGAAGTTTTAAATAAAAATTTGAGAGCAATATGACAATGATAGGAACGCCATTTTCGACCTCGGCGAAAAAAGTTTTATTATGTGGCGCAGGTGAATTAGGCAAGGAAGTGGCGATTGAATTTCAACGTTTAGGTTGTGAAGTGATTGCCCTTGATCGTTATGAAAATGCTCCTGCTATGCAGGTTGCAGACCGTAGCTATACCTTAAGCATGCTAGATGGTGATGCGCTAGAAAGTATAATCAAGCAAGAAAAACCGGATTATATTATTCCTGAAATTGAAGCGATTGCCACGGATACGCTAGCAGAATTAGAGCAGCAAGGATTCACTGTGGTTCCTTCTGCGCGCGCTACTCAGCTAACCATGAACCGCGAAGGCATTCGTCGTTTAGCGGCAGAAACCCTAGACATCCCTACGTCAGCTTATGAGTTTGCAAGCGATAAGCAGCAATTTGAAAAAGCCATTGCCAATATTGGTTTACCTTGTGTGGTTAAGCCGATCATGAGTTCTTCGGGTAAAGGGCAAAGCCTTATAAAAACCGAAGATCAAATTGATGCCGCCTGGGAATACGCGCAAGAAGGTGGCCGTGCGGGCGCAGGCAAGGTGATTGTTGAAGGTTTTGTCGATTTTGATTACGAAATCACGTTATTAACCATTCGCCATGTTGATTTAGCGACAGCGAAAGAAGGCAGCTTAACCACAAGTTATTGCCAGCCTATTGGGCATCGCCAAGAGAATGGTGATTATCAAGAGTCTTGGCAGCCACAAACTATGTCTGAGCTTGCTTTGCAGCGAGCGCAAGAAGTCGCTGAAAAAGTAACCGCAGAGCTGGGAGGTTGTGGTATTTTTGGGGTTGAGTTATTTATCAAAGGCGACGACGTGATCTTTAGTGAGGTATCCCCGCGCCCACACGATACGGGCTTAGTAACGCTCATATCTCAAGACTTGTCGCAGTTTGCTTTACATGTTCGCGCTATTTTAGGTTTGCCTATTCCAAACATCGTTCAGCACGGTCCCTCTGCTTCTGCAGTACTGCTGGTAGAAGGCGAGTCGAATAACATTCGTTATTCGGGTTTAGATAAGGCTTTGGCTGAAATGAATACCCAGCTGCGTTTATTTGGTAAACCTGAAGTGTCGGGCCAGCGCCGGATGGGCGTGGCGTTAGCGCGTGGCACTGAAGTAGGGCACGCTGTACGTAAAGCCTTGGCTGTTATTAGTGCGATTAGCGTTGAAGTTTAGGCAGAATAGGTAAAAAATAAAGGGGGGAATAGATTATATTCCCCCTTTTTTAAGCTAGTTAAAACGGTGTTCTAGGCTGTTTTTGGCTCTGGTAAAGAGTGCACTAGAATGCGTTTAACGACACCACTGTACTGCTTGAAAAATGATCCCGTATGATAGGGAATGCCTAGCTCTTTGGCTATTTTTTGCACCTTGGGCGAAATTTCTGCATAGCGGTGAGCGGGTAAATCTGGAAATAAATGGTGCTCTACTTGAAAGCTAAGGTTGCCACTTAATGTGTGTAATAGTTTGCCACCATTGAAGTTAGCAGACCCCAGCATTTGACGGTAATACCAATGCCCTTTCGTTTCGTTTTCACACTCTTCAATAGAGAAGGTTTCTACTTCTTCTGGGAAGTGACCACAAAAGATAATGGTTGAAGTCCACAAGTTGCGAATGAGGTTAGCCAAAATATTGCCTAATAATACTTGCAAGAAAAATGGACCAGCAATGAGCGGAAAAAACACATAATCTTTAAATATTTGGCGCGCACCTTTGCGACCAAATTGTTTTAAGAAGGGTTTCTTTTCTTTCAGGCTTACCTCGCCCTTAAGGATGCCGCCAAAATTCAATTCGTGCAGTGCAACGCCCCACTGGAAAAACACACTGAGCAAGCCGTAATAAACAATTTGAAATAAATTGGCAGGGTGCCACTTTTCTTTATGCGTTAAGCGTAATAAGTCATAACCATAATCGCGGTCTTTTCCTAGTATGTTGGTATAGGTATGGTGTTCGTGGTTGTGCGTTTCTTTCCAGGATTCTCCTGGGCAAGCCGTATCCCAGTCATAAGTCTTGGAATTGATATTTGGGTCATTCATCCAGTCGTATTGGCCGTGCATCACATTGTGACCAATTTCCATCGTCTCCAATATTTTTGAAAGGCCTAATAAAAGTGCACCTAATGCCCAGGGTATCGGATTGAAACCGAACATGATCAGTATCCGGCCGCTTATTTCACAGCTGCGCTGTATGCGGATGATTTTGTGAATATGTTTGGCATCACGCTCGCCCAAGTCAGAGATGACTTCATCACGAATCGCATTAAACGATTGCTCTAAATATAATAATTGTTCGGCGTTAGGTTTCGTTTTTTTCATTTTAATATCCATCTAAAGCTCTATGATGACTTCACCGACAGGAACAGAGATACACAGTTGTATGTCTTCTTGGCCAGTATCGGAATAGCTATTGGTTAGGGTGTTATAAACAACCCCACTTTGTTTGCGGCAGGAGCACTTGTGACAAATGCCCATGCGACAGCCAGACTCTGGTTGCATGCCGATGTTTTCTGCTAGGTCTAATAGGTTGCTATGGCTACCGAGCTCGGCGCTCTTGTTTGATTGGCTGAAGTTAACTGTGCCCGCTTTGTCTAACTTGCTGAAATCAACAGGGGCAGGACCAAAGCGTTCAATAAAAATATTTTTTTCATTTACCTGGGTATTTAGCAGTACCTTGTTTACGTCTTTTATCATGCTATTTGGGCCACAGATGTAAATGTCGTAATTACGATAATCGGGGCACTGTTGCTGCAGTTGTTCTAGTGAAAAATGCCCCATTTCTGCAGTGCTGATGAGGTACGTTGTTACGTGTTTATTACCATCACTGATACTGTTGAGCTCTTGCTCGAATAAGTGTTCATCTTGATTGCGGGCGTAATAGAATAAGCTGGCTTCTTGAGTAGGCTCTATCATTGCCTGACTGTGTAAATAGCTGCGAAATGGCGTGATGCCACTGCCGCCTGCAATCATAAGAATAGGGCGTGACCTGTCCTTAATAATAAAGTCGCCTTGTGCAGCCGAAAGCCCTACTGTGCTCGTTTCATTTAGGGCTTGTTTTAACCATGGGGTGATACGGCCATTATCTTGAGCACGGATGGTTAATTCTATGGTGCCAAACTGAGTATACTGCTCAGGTGCTGAAGAGATGCTAAAGCAGCGTGATACCTTGGCGCCATTTTTGATGACGTGCAGCTCTACAAATTGCCCAGGCAGAAACCCTGGCCATTTTTTAGTGGGCTTAAGGACTAAGGTATAGCAATTCTGGCTTTCGCTACGCACTTGTTTCACTTGGGCGCGGTAGTCGTTGGCGCTCCATAGCGGAAACAGAGGTTGAATCAAGGGTTCAGCATACGACTTTAAATTGGCATTATTGACCAGCGCCATTGAGAATTCGGTATAGGCTTTATGCAGCCATGTATTGTTATTTTGTATATTGGACATTGAACGCCCTCCCGCCCTTAGGTGTGTACAGTTGTACACTTTTTGATTTTATTTTTCCAGCACTTAATTTGGCGTACAGGGATGTTTATTAAAAATAATTAATAAAAACAATGACTTGCAATTAAAAATAATTATTAATAAAAGTGCACAAGTAGGAACTTTTCTTATTCTATTTTAATTTCAGATTGATTTTAGGCTGATATTTTTTGACGAATGATCGTTAATTATTGTTTTTTGTGTACACTTGAGCACACGTTTGGTTGCCTCAAAATGCAACCGTTGAATGAATGGGAAGGGTGATGGTCAGCCAAGTCGATAGAAAGTTAATAACCCGTAAAGCGCTTATGGATAGTGCTTTAGCGCTGGTGGCAGAAGGTAGCCACTATTCCTCTTTAAGCTTGCGTGAAGTGGCTAAGCGAGCGGGTGTCGTGCCGAATGCTTTTTATCGGCACTTTAAAGATTTAGATGAGATGGGGTTGGCGTTAGCCGACGAATTTGGCTTATTACTGCGACTGATTATGCGACAAGCTCGATTACAAGGTTTGGCCGCCGATAGCATGATATCTGATTCGGTCAACTTCTATGTGGAGTATGTGCAAAAAGAACCCGCTCTGTTTCGCTTTATGGCACAAAGTATTACTGGGGGCTCGCCAGCAATGCGAGAAGCTATGCGCAGTGAGCTGGGGCACTTTGTCAATGAAATGGTGACGGATCTAAACCGCCTAGGAATACTTCCTAATATCAGTGATACCGATATGAATATGCTGGGGCATCTAGCGATTCAGACAGTTTTTGGCAATACGACAGAGGTATTGGACCTGCCAGAAAACAGTGACAATATGATTGAGGCGATTCGTGAGCGCTGTACCAAACAGGTGCGCTTGATATTTCTGGGCGCATCCGCTTGGGATATAAAAAGCGAGAAGCAAAAAAAGCAAGAAGATAAGGCTAGGCGCAA
>CAXIBC010000051.1:0-21580 GCA_964022115.1 uncultured Oleispira sp.
CGATTTAAACGGCATTCAATTTACCGATCTGCCTTGGTTATTAGAAAGCTCTGAAATAAAAACAGAAATCGAAAAAAACCATAAACGTGCCCAAGGCAATTACGCTCGACTTTATGCGATGGGGGTTGATGCTTATCGCTTATACCCTAGATTGGTACAGCTACAGGCCTTACCCCATAGTAAAATCTTTGGGGTCACGGGCGACCTTTCTCTTGATGCTGAGGGAAGAATTCACCGTAAAATGCCTTTTGCTATCTTCAAGCGGGGTATGCCTGTTGGCTTGAATACCGACTCAAAATGAGTCTACAGTAAAAGCAAACCCTAAACTGATTAGCAAGGAATGCCATGTGGTTTAACAAAGAAGATAAGCGTACAGAGAAACGCATAAAAGGGGATGAGAAAGAGCGTTTAGCGGAAGACTTTTTAACGGCTAAAGGCATGCGCTTAATCACCCGTAACTTTTATTGTAAAAGCGGTGAAATTGACCTGATCATGCAAGATGCTGATTATCTCGTTTTTATTGAAGTGCGCTACCGAGAAAACAAGGAGTTTGGCGGCGCCCTTGCGAGCATTACCGCCAGTAAACAAAACAAGCTACGCCGCTGTGCTGAGTACTATTTGCTCAAGCATTTTGGCAGCACCCCCCCTCCGTGTCGCTTTGATGCCGTAGGCATAGAGGGCGATAATGACATCGAGTGGGTAAATAATGCCTTTTGAGTCAGCCACTGAAGATGAGTTTTTATAAGAATTATTGAGAAACCTTCTCAAAGTCCTTTCTCAGCGCGGTAGATTTTCGTATGATGACAGATCATTAAGAGTACCCTCTCAGGAGCGTTATCCGTGCAAGATCGTTTATTGCAGCACTTCAATGCCAGCATCGAGACTAAAGCCCAGGCTGCAGAAGTTTTACCCCCCTACATAGAACATGCCGCGAACATGATGGTCGCTAGCTTGGTCAGTGGTGGCAAGATTCTAAGTTGTGGTAACGGTGGCTCAGCGGGAGATAGCCAGCATTTCTCATCTGAGATGCTCAACCGCTTTGAGCGTGAACGCCCTTCTCTTCCGGCCATTGCTCTTACCACAGATAGCTCAACGGTCACCTCCATTGCCAATGACTACAGCTATAACGAAATTTTTTCTAAGCAAATTCGCGCCTTAGGTAATGAAGGTGACATTCTATTAGCCATCTCTACCAGCGGCGGCTCTAAGAATGTGATTGAAGCGATTAAAGCGGCTCACGATCGAGATATGCAAGTCGTTGCCTTAACCGGTAAAGACGGTGGTAATATGGCATCCTTATTAACCGATAACGATGTTGAAATCCGAGTTCCCTCTGATGTCACCGCACGTATTCAAGAAGTCCACTTATTGGTGATTCACTGCCTATGTGACCTGATCGACTGCTCATTATTCGGCGAAGAATAAGACTCTTTGCAGATAAAAAGAAACCAATAAGCCGCAAGTAGATATTTCACTCGCTGCTTAGCTGTTTATGGTTCTATAAATATGGTTTTAAGGTAGAATGCGCCCTCTATAAATAGCCGCAAATGAGATGTCTGTGGATTACGATTTTAGCTTTGATGAATACGATAAACCCATTGCCGAATTTTCTATGGGGCATGAAGCAATGGGAAGCTGGTTCAGCGATGAGCTAGGCGCTAACCAACAACGTATTGAAGAACTCTGTGACATCATAGAGCAACTTATCAGTCGCAGAATTCAACAACGCCTCATCGAAGGGACTGAATATCAGCTACGACTCAGTCAAGAAGACGCCGAAGTGCGAGCGCTATCCTTAGATCTAGATATTGATGAAGAACTGCCAGAAGATACACACCTATATGACGAAGAGTCTTTTTCTGAGTGTGGCTTAGAAGACTTTCAACAGGCCTTATTATCCTGGCAAGCCTTCATTATTAGCGCTTAAAAAAACTATCCCAGTATTATTTGTCTGCACAAGATGAGCAAGCCTCATCTTTACTCAGCCCCCAGCTGCGCCATTGACCTTCCATCGCATCAAATGTCTGCAAACGCCCTATTACTGGGGTACCGATACCGGTTATCATTTTAATAGCTTCTACAGCCTGCAGCGCGCCTATTACCCCCACCACAGGGGCTAAGATGCCACTGCTAGAGCAGTTTCTCTGTTCATCACCGGCTTGAGGATATAAACAGCGGTAGCAAGGCTGATGGCTTAATCTTGGATCAAAACAAATCAGCTGACCTTGCATCGCCACTGCCGCCGCAGATACCCAAGGGGTATTATGCGCTAAACAAGCATCATTTAATAAATAGCGAATATCAAAATTATCACTGCAATCCAGCACAAGGTCGATATCAGGTAGCTGCTTTTCTAAGAAGGCAGCATCAGCTTTCTGTTCATAACCTTCGACCGTGATCTCTGGATTAATACGCATCACTTCTTCAATGGCCGATTGCACTTTAGTTTTACCAACATCTTCACTGCCGTGGCAGATCTGTCGCTGTACATTGGATAATTCAACCACATCGTGATCAACCAAGACTAAATGCCCGATGCCACTGGCCGCTAAATATTGCAAAACAGGGCTACCTAAACCGCCCATACCGATAATTAATACTCGGCTATCGAGTAGCTTCTGCTGACCTTCCATATCCATTTGAGGTAAAAATATATGACGGCTATAGCGCAATAAATCGTTATCATTCATGAAAAAACTGTCCACCAGTAATTCTTGGGTTGCCACCCAAATCAAATCGGGTTGATACTTGTTGATACCCCAAGCGAGAAAAAATAGCTTGTACACTTTCTAGCTGGTCATAACCATGCTCCATTAATAACCAACCACCACTGACAAGATAGTGGCGGCCCTGCTCAGCAATATACTCTAAATCAGCCAAACCTTTATTATTGGCGATTAATGCCGACTTTGGCTCGAAGCGAACATCACCTTGGCTTAGATGTTTATCATCAGGGTCAATATAAGGTGGATTACTGACGATTAAATCGAATGTCCCTTTAACATTTTCAAACCAACTACCTTGGTAAATATTTACCCGCTGCAATTGATTTAAGTGTGCATTGGCTTGGGCTAACTTAACCGCTTCCGGAATGACATCCACAGCCTCAACCTTCCAACTTGGCTGTTCTTTAGCAAGGGCTAATGCGATAGCCCCAGTACCGGTTCCTAAATCGATTACAGCGGCGTTCGTTGGCAGTGACTCAGCCAACTCTAAACTCCACTCAATCAGTGTTTCCGTATCAGCACGAGGAATTAAGGTATGTTCAGCGGTATGTAAAATAAGATCCCAAAATTCTTGCTGACCTAATATATAAGCAATAGGTTCCCCTTGTATACGACGTACAAACAAGGACTGAAAAATTTCCACTTCTTCAGCGCTGAGCAACTTATCATGCCAGGTGAATAAATAGGTACGATCTTTCTTTAGCGCATGGGCTAATAATAATTCTACATCCAGCTTTGCAGTATCACTATTAGCTTCAAGCTGCTGACTCGCTTGCCGAATCAGGTGCTCAATGGTTAAAGACATAATTAATGTTCACTAAAGAGAAATAAAAATGAGCTATGAATGTTAACAGCTTTCTCCTTCAGCATCGAAACCCCCTTAAACAGTATAAAAATCGCTCACATTACAAAACATTTACAGGGTGACTTATCAAGCCAGTGGTTGTGCTTTTTAAGACAAGCTGGCATCATTTGTTCCGTATTCAATACACTTGTATTGAATCATCATGTTTTGACGGTGGGGAGCTCAACTAGAATTTCTAATTGTAACTCCCTTTTTGCCACCTTGGCTTAAGACTTAACCTTATTGCTTGCAATAAAGAAAAGAAACTATAAACGAGGTGGTTTTTTTTCGCCCAATCTAGAGATTGATTGAACGTTCAACTTGTTAGATCAACTTGAAATTAGGCCTGCTTCCCCACCAAGTGCTTATCAATACCAGAACCTTGCCAATAGCTTGACTAGGCTCTGGAACACCGTTAATGAATAAGCTTCTTTTTGGAGTCTGCTGGAAGAGTAATTAGCCTTGAGTTAACAAATCTCGTAGATCGCTGATACCCGCATTTGCACGAGAAATATAAGACGCCATCACTAATGAATGATTAGCAAATAAACCAAAACCATTGCCATTTAAAATCATAGGAGACCATAAAACTTCCTGAGTGCCTTCTAGCTCGCGGATAATTTGACGCAAACTCACAAGGGCATTTTTCTTTTCTAAAATTTCTCTAAAATCAACTTGAATGGCTTTTAAAATATGCAATAACGCCCAAGAAGTACCACGGGATTCATAGAAGACATCGTCTATTTCATTCCAAGGAGTCTTCACTTCTTGATCTTCAGGTGTTGCAGTAGATTGACGTGCAGCTGTATCCCCAGCCAAATCGGTATTTAAACGACGCTTACCCACAGCCGCACTTAAACGCTGAGTTAAACTACCCAGACGAGTTTCTACATCTAATAACCACTGGTTTAAGTTATCGGCACGAGCATAAAACTGCGATTTGTTATCGGCTGGATTCGCCAAGCGTAAGCTGTAGCTTGATAAGGCTTTAATGCCTCGACGGTATTCACTTTCGGTAGAAGGAACGGCCCAAGAATTATTATCAAAATGAAATTGTGGTTCAGCAACTTCTAAATCTTTATCTTGTGTCGATTGACTCTGTGAACGACTAAAGTCTTTACGTAATGCTCTTGATAAATCACGAACCTGAACCAAGACACCGTATTCCCAATTAGGGATATTATCCAACCATAAGCCAGGTAACAGCAGATCATTACTTAAATAACCGCCTGACTTATCCAGCATGGTTTCGGCAACTTTCATCAAGGTTACTGAAGTCGTGAAACCTACTACAGGTTCTATACCGAGCTCTTCCGCCACCTTATTAGCATTTTGCTGAACCGAAAAAGTTTCAGGTTCAGATGACCACAAATAACCAAGAACCACGGCTATTAATAAATAAATAATCACAGTGGCCATTACCGTATTGCGTAAACCACTGCCCATATTCATATCTGCTAGTCGTTCTTTCATTATCGCTACTGAATCACCAAGCTTTTCGCGCATGTCTCAATCCTGTAAAAATCTATTTATATTAGTTAAGGTTACCACGCTGACTAGGCCGTGTTAACTGAGCCGTGAAAATTGAGCCCGTTTGATTAACCTAGAGACACTATATCCAGCGATTTATAACGTCGTGCAAGATATCAACTTTTATCGGTTTAGCAACGTAGTCAGACATACCCGCCGTTTTACAAGCTTGGCGCACATTTATAGAGGTATTAGCCGTTAGTGCAATAATAGGGGTAGGAGCTTGGTTATTAACTTGTTCAAACGCACGAATCGCTTGTGTTGTTTCAAAACCGTCCATATCTGGCATATGACAATCCATAAAAATCAGATCATATTTTTCCGCTTTATAATGTTCAATGCACTCTTTACCCGATTCTACACTGATGGGCTCTAGGTTCATATTACGAAGAATTTTTTCTGCCACAATACGATTAACGCGATTATCCTCAACGATCAAAACCTTAACTGGCGCTGCAGGCTCTTGATCCCTTGATGGTTGCACCTCAGGATGACTAACATCCGTATTTACGCTAACAGGAATCCAGCAGTTTACGATTGTCCCATTTGGAGAGTTATCTAATATTTCTAGCTGCCCCTGCATTAATTGAATAATATCATTACAAATCGATAATCCAATCCCCATGCCATCGAACTCTCGAGTAAAAGAGGTATCTTTTTGCTTGAATGCTTCAAACATAATAGCCTTTTGCTCTGCTGGGAAACCAATTCCAGTATCACTAATATCAAGTTTCAGGCACAAGCCTTGGGCTGTACTTTCTAAATAAATGGAGCAATAAACCCTGCCTTTATGGGTAAACTTAATCGCATTACTCAGCAAGTGCCGCAATAGCTGACGAAACTTAATACCATCCATATTGATTATTTTTTCAGCAACCCAGCTATCCATATGCAGCATGAACGTATTGTTATTTTGCTGCGACTTTTCTTCTAAATCACATAAGGTATGTTTTAACAGATCAGGAATGTGAATTGGCTGTATATCTAGGTGCTGCTCTTTTTTTTCTAACGACCCTAAAGTCAGCATATCTTCCACTAATTCTAATAAATTATTCAGTGAACGATCCGCGATAGTTAAATATTCTTCAATGCTTTTATCCTGTTTATAAGCAATGAGTTGCAAGGCTCCCATAGCACCATTAATCGGAGTGCGTAATTCATGACTAACAATCGCTAGGAATTCACTTTTAGCCTTATTAGCCTCTTCTGCTTTTTTCTTAGATAAATCTAAATCATAAATGGCTTGCATTTGAACATCTTCAGAATGCTTTAGTGCCTTAGCCATAGTATTCACGTCTTTTTGCAACTCACCGATTTCAGAGCCATCGCTAACCTCAATTTCTGTATCAAGCTGCCCCTGTGCAATACGAGATAGTGCTTGCGATACTTGTTCAATTGGCTGAGCGATTGAGTTAGCCATTCTGCGTGCTAATAACAAGCAAAGAAAGAGGATTATACTTGCAAAAATTACAGATTTCGCAACCACCATTAGTGCTCGATCACGCCCTGCTATATGGCTCAGATCGATACTTACATACGCGATATCTGTTGCCTCCAACGGCACATCACTAATATCATCGAATTCAGAAAACTCACTCAAAGCCTCCTGCTCGTGACTCACGGCGCGGGTATAAACGGCTATATCATCGGCTTCAAGGTCAGCATAAGCATGTGTTTGTCGGTGGTATAAAATGCTTCCATCCAGAGCCGTGATACTCACTCGTACAACCCCAGGTGCTGAGATTGCACTTTCTACCAGGGGCTCTAATAAAGAAAAGTTACCCGATATTACAGGGTATTCTATTGACGCGGCTAACTGGCTGGTTAGCACCTCTCCTACGGTAGCTACTTCTATCTTGGCATCATCTACTCGCTGCCAAACAAACAAAGCAATCAATAAGCTAAACATCAAGATGGCAGGCAATAAACCCAATAATAGTGTTCTATTACGCATACTCAAATGAGAGAATTTCAACATAATTATTGCTCCCTCATTCGTTGTTCAAGTAAGTCACCATCCATCATTTGGATATTAAGCGAGCGAGCAACTTGCTGGTTAAATACTATGCGGTAATACGGGTTATAATCGGGTTTTAACCAGTTGGCGGATGAATGGTAGTGGTCAATAACATCAACTATTCGCAGCGCAACCTGATTTAAATCGCTAAAGGTGGTGGCAAAACTGCCAGCCTTTAAATACGCTCTGGAAGGGCCGATCAATACTTTTTGCTGGCGATAAGAGGTAATCAGGATATTTTTGATCGTTTTGGCATTATAAATGTCTCGTTCATAGCCCCCCAAAAGCAAACGCGTATCCTTTAACACGTGAAATAAAGCTTGGTTGATATTCTCGTAGTCATTTAAGTCCACTACTTTTAACATCGCTTTTTGGGTACTACTTAACCTTGATAGCTGCTGGCGTTTGTTTTCTTCGCCATTCACCAAAAAACCAATTTTCTTATCACCGGGAATCACCAGATTGGCTAAAGTAAGCTGACGGGATAAAGGAGGTTCCAGCCAAATACTGGTTTGAACCTGATCCTGAAGTTGCTTTCCCTGCTGCTCGGTGACCAGTACCGCCATACTCTTTTTATGTGAATTCAAATCAACATAATCCGGCACTTTCGCACCGACTAAAATGACTAAATCATCAGCCTTGATAATCGCCGGTGTTTTCTTAGTACTGATAACATAGTTGAAATCAGGTTTTAATGATTTCAGGTTTTTATACAAGTTATTTAATGCAGGGCTATTTTTCTCGGCTAGCAAGACAATAGAATCTTGTCCCGCAAAAAGCGGGCATGATAATAAAAAAATGAATACCATACGTAAGTAAAATATCATCATATTATTGCATCCTTGCAACCTATACCCTTAAAACTCTATTGCTAGTTGGCCATAAAAAATATTAGGCGATGAATGGATCTGATTCTTATAATTCAATGGTTGTTTTGGTTGTCTATTGTGCTGAATATAATACGACATTTCAGCATTTAAACCGGCGATCCGAAACGGTTTAATAATATTTAACTGAAATCTTTCATAGGGTTTATCAATGTGACGGGAATCTTGATTAAAATAGCTTAAACTCGTAGACCAAGCACCGCTATGATATAGCCAGCTTAAAACAGTACTATTTCTTGAACTCAATCTTTTTTCTAATTTTTCTACCCCTACAATTTCATCATCTGATAATCTATCACCGACGTAGCGGCTATCGATATCAAGATATGAATGAGTCATCCAAAGTGAATGCTGGGCATTTAACATATTCGAAAGCTGGAACTCGACACCATTTACATCGGCTTCATTATCATTACTAATATAATCTGACTGCAAAGTAATAGGGTCGGAAATTAAATCGCGCATCTCCTCACGGAAAACTTTCACATCAAGTTCGGAATACACAGAGTACAAACTCCCAGCAACAAAATAGCCAAGTTCGTAACTGGTTATTCTTTCTGGTTTAAGTGCTTGTTCATCTTCATCACTGACTTTTTGCTGATAAAAATCGCCCTCAGAAAGATTTAAATAATTGCTATCTAAGTTAGTCGCGGTAACGATATATTCTGGCTGAGTTTCTAATAAGTCAGGGGAGCGTACCGCTTGCGAGGCGACTAAACGAATACTCTGCTGTGGATCAATTAAGAAATTAGCCGCTAATCTAGGAGAGAAAGCGGCATCATTATGAGTTTCGTATTCGTACATCCCACCGGCATTAAAAGTTAACCAAGATTGTGCTCGATACTCAGCATTTAAAAACGCCCGCCACGTATCATTATTGACCTTGCCATTAAAATAGGTTTGAGAATACGCTGAATCTTGTCGATAGCTTAAGCCTGATACCGTTCGTAAAGTGTCCGACCAACGCATAGTATCTTGCCATTCAATATCAATTCGCTGCTCTGCCAAATCGGAATCGGTTTTACCGTTGATAAATTCAGGAAAATTATCTGCTAAATTAGGAATCCCATCCAATAAAACCTTGGTTAAATCTAGATCTTGCTGAGTAATAATAATATCTCTATCAGCCACAGATTTAACAATGGCCATCACATCCTCAGGAGTATAGACAGAGCCATCTTTTAAGTTATCGACAATATCCATAACGGCTGTATTATTTTTGTAGATTGCCGGTATTTCAGCAAATACAGAAGCCCATTGTGAGTTGCTCTTATGTAACGCAATCATGCCCTCCTCAAAGGCTATAGTAGGAACACGTACATTTTGTGGCTGCTTTCTTTCTTCCTTCTGCCAATACAGTTGCAAATGCGACTGATGCACCGTTGAAAACTCTTTTTGCCAACGCCCATAAACATAACCGTTTGTGGTCGTTTTATCGGGTGGGGTTTGATCAAAGTCAATTTCGCGCATTTCTGTTTTACCCGACTTATACCCCATCTGAATATCAAGATTAGCAGTATCATCAAGTTGATGATTGACATAAGCATTAATGAAACCGTGCTTGCGGCCATCTCTTTGGGCATCAGCGCCGGTTGATTCTTGGCCATCAAAACCTTCATCCGCTTTCACCGCACCACTGATGCGTAAACTGGTTGAGTCAAAGCTTAAACCATGGCGAAAATACACATCCTGAGTCCCTTTATTGCCTTTACGCCAAGAAGTCAGTGTTCCTTGGCTATCTTCTGGGTGCTTGGTGATAACATTAATAATACCTAAGTAGGAGTTAGCACCATATAAGGCGGCATTAGGCCCACGGGTAACTTCAATTCGCTGAATATCTTCAAGAGCTAAACCGATATCATCCCAAATGACCGTTGCAATCGCGGCTTTATAAACCGAACGGCCATCGACGAGTACTTGCAAACGGCGCATGATATTAGGGTTTGAGGTGTGATAGGCCACCGACGTATTATTATCATCATCGGCATGGCCAACAAACATGCCTGGCACAAACTTCATTAACTCAGGTAGCGTTCGTGCACCCCAAAGTTTAATCTGTTCGGCGCTAATAATAGTCACACTCGCTGGGACTTCGGCTTTCGGCTGTTTCAGCCTTGCCGCCGTCAATACCATGGGCAGCTCTTCACCTAGAATCGACTCTTCCCAGCCAAAATCTTCACCATAACCCTGAGCCAAAAAATCAGTATGCTCGGCTACTTGGCTATATGCTAATTGAGACATGCTGCTAAAAACGATAAATCCATACAACCTAATCAAGGTAAAGTTCCCTATTTATATATTTCTTACTATTCCCCGTAAGTCTAGGCGGATTAACGCTCTAGGTAAACCGCACTACTGATGGAATATCACGCTGTTTGACTGACAGCGACTACAGATCCGTTTATAATCTTAATAATTGCATATTCATTGATAATTTATAGGATGTATCATGGGTTATAATACTATTCCAGCGGGTAAAGACTTACCCAACGATATCTATGTTGCTATCGAGATTCCAGCCAATGCTTCTCCGATCAAGTATGAGATCGATAAAGACATGGACGCCTTGCTCGTTGATCGCTTTATGGCAACTCCCATGTTCTACCCGGCTAATTATGGTTACATCAATAATACCCTAGCGGATGATGGTGACCCACTCGATGTATTAGTGATTACTCCTTACCCTGTTGTACCAGGCTGTGTCATTCGCGCCCGTCCTGTTGGGGTATTGAAAATGTCTGACGAAGCGGGTGGCGATGAAAAACTATTAGCCGTTCCCCATGAAAAACTGACTCAGCTATATAACGATATTCAAGACATCGATGACGTACCTCAGTTATTGAAAGATCAAATCGTTCACTTCTTCGAAAACTACAAAGATCTTGAAAAAGGCAAGTGGGTTAAAGTTGAAGGCTGGGAAAATGCGGATGCTGCACGAGCGGCGATCGTTAAGTCTGCGGCGGCTTATCAAGGGTAATAACCTAAGTTAAGCCCCTTGTTATCCCCTTCGGCTCTACTAGCAGTAACTAAACGAGTAGAGCCGTATTAAAACCCTCATTTATGCTTCTATTTTACTCTTCAATCTACCTGGCACTACGTACCTATGACTTCATTACCTATTAACCAATTATTACTGCGTAACCCAGAAATAATTAACGAGCAACTTCTGGTAGTGAATCCACCACAAGATCAAGGCTTATTTCAACTTATTAAACCGCATAATAGCCAGTTGATTAACTTTGATGCCCGCATTCACCAAGTATGTGAAAAACAAGGTTTACGCTCTGAGTTTGGCTTACCCAGCCAGCACGAATTTCAATCGGCTTTAGTCTATTGGCCGAAATCAAAAGGTTTTGGTCACAGCTTATTACGCTGGATCGCCAGCCAAATCAAACAACCAACAACGGTTTATTTATTGGCGGCGAATGATGCTGGCGGCAAAAGTTTAAACAATGCGGTTAAGCCTTTTGGGGAAGACATTAATAAGCTGGATGTCGCCCGTAAATGTTCTTTATGGAGTTTCAAACTCACCCCCATAACTGATTTCAGCTGGGAAAAAGAACTGAGTCATTTCCAATACGACAACCTAGGTGAGCAAGCACTCACTTTTGCCACTTACCCTGGGGTTTTCAATACTGGCAAGCTGGATCTTGGTACGCAACTTTTATTGGATAATATCACCCTCAATAAACGCGGACGGGTATTAGATCTTGCCTGTGGCAGTGGCATCATTGGCTTAACCTGTAAGTCTCGCCAGCCTGAGCTGTATGTAGAAATGGTCGATATCGATGGTATGGCGCTGGCGTCTGCAGAGTTGAATAATAAAACAATGGGATTAGATTGCCCGGTATTTGTCAGTGATGGCCTCAGCAATACCAAGAAATTTAATACCATCATTTGCAACCCTCCTTTTCACCAAGGCAAGGATACTGACTACAATTTTGCCCAACAGCTCATTCGCACTGCTAAGCAACACTTGCTCCCCCGAGGCGAGCTCTGGATTGTGGCTAACCGTCAATTAGCCTATGAACAATGGGCAGAAAAAAGCTGCCATAGCGTAGAGTCTGTGGTTCAAGGCAATGGTTTCAAGGTATTACGTTTAAAATACTAGTCAATAAACGACATATTTTAACTATTTTAGCCAACTAAGCAGCGAATATTGAAACATCACCTAACCTGTTCTTCATACTAACAAATAGGTGATGTTATGATTCTTCTATATTCTGTTTTTGCTGGCTGTGCGATATTTGCAGGCTTTATTACCGCCGTTGGTATCATTCGTGGTGGCCATGCAGAGACTTCGGCGATTAGCGCTATTCAATATACCCCAGAAGACCCTAATTAAGCGCTCATCAATTCAAGCGCTAACCCAAGCTGGCTGAGTGCGAGACCAGTTAAGCAACAAGGCAACCTGGATCAAGATAATCGGTATAGCAACCCAGATAAGCCCCTGCCAGCCTAATAACAAGAGCAAAACCCCTGAGCCTAAAGAAGCAATGGCCTGCGCACTGAATACCATTAAGTCATTTAACCCTTGTACGCGGTGAGCTTCATTCGCTTGATACATTTGTGGTAATAACGCCGTACCCGCTACAAATAGCAAGTTCCAGCCTAGGCCTAATAAAATCAATGCGCTCCAATAATGTATAAGTGCTTGATCCCAATAAGCAATGAATAAGCTAATGGCATAAATACCCAAGCCTGCCCACATCATAATAATGAAACCGAGCTTACGGACTAACCAGCCAGAAAATAGAGAAGGGATAAACATCGCCATAATATGGCTTTGAATTACCCACTTAGTTTCTTCTAAACTGTAATGGTTAAACTCATGCATACTGATAGGCGTCGCCGTCATAATAAAACTCATCACTGCAAATCCTACCGCTGCACTGCCCATGGCTAATAAGATGCCTGGGTGAGATAAAATTTCGCCAATACTGCGAGGGCTTTGCTGTCCGAGCGGCTGTGGGATTTGAATATTGTGATAACCCAATAAAATTAATAAGAAGGCAATAACAAAACAGATGCCGAGTAAATAGAAAGCCCCAGTAAATGTTTGTGAATGAAACAATTGCCCAAGGGTAACCAGCTCTGGGCCTAAATACGCCGCTACAATACCCGCTAATAATAACCTTGCAGCCGCAACCGGCATAAGTTCAGGGGAAACACTTTCCATCGCCGCAAAGCGAAACTGCTGAATACAGGCGAGCACGATACCAATGAGAGCAGCGGCAAAAATAAAACCTGAAAAACTGCTTATTTGCAGTGCAAAAACAGCCACCATAGCGGCAATAAGGCCAACAACCATAGCCCCAAGAAATACCCGCTTACGTCCATATTGACTGGCAATAGACGCCGCCGGATAAACTGCTAGTGCGGTGCCTAATACCATCGCGGCTAAAGGCAAGGTCGCCAAACGAGTATCCGTTGCCAACTGCTGCCCAATTAGGCCTCCAGCAAAAACAACTAAGGGTGCGGCACACATGGCAAACCCTTGTGCTAGCATTAAGATCCAAACATTTTGTCGCATATTCATTCACAGTGATTAAAATTAACTATCTAATTTTCGTAGGGTTAATGTCGTTGCATCAGCGGAGATCACTTCCACAGCCTCTCCCATGAATAACGGCTTATCAGTAACGACCTTCCAAAAGGTATCGCCAATTTGAATGCGCCCTTCAAATTGAATATCTTTTTCCAATACTAATTTACGACCGACCAGTTGTGCACTTCTGTGATTAAGATTGGGTCTATCAGTGGCCTGCTGTTCGGCGCGAAAAAAACGCCAATACAAGATAGAAAAAGCAACCGACAGTAACGCCCCAACTAAGATCTGAATCTGCCAACTTAAGCCAACATCCGAGACTGTAGCTACGATCCAAACAATCACCCCCATAAGCAAGGAAGCTATGGCCGTGCCTAAGAGAAAGCCAGAAGCACCTAACGCTTCTCCCATCAATAAAAACAAGCCAAAAATAAACCAGTGCCACTGAGATAATTGTTCAAACCAAGTCCACATAAATACCTCTATTTAGATTGCTTCATTTCTTTCAATAAATCATTAATACCCGCCACAGAGCCAATCACACTACTGGCTTCTAGCGGCATCATGACGATCTTACTATTTTCCGCTGAAGCAATATTACCCAAAGCTTCAATATATTTTTGCGCGACAAAGTAATTAATGGCTTGTGGGTTACCTTCAGAAATCGCTTTCGACACCATATCCGTCGCTAAAGCTTCTGCTTTCGCTAATCGTTCCCGAGCTTCTGCTTCTTTAAAAGCCGCTTCTCGTGCCCCCTCTGCTTTTAAAATAGCAGAGCGCTTTTCACCTTCCGCAACCTCAATTGCCGCTTGGCGTTCGCCTTCTGCGGTCAAGATAGAAGCACGCTTATCACGCTCAGCTTTCATCTGGTTACCCATAGATTCCACCAAATCCAGTGGAGGAGAAATATCACGAATCTCAATTCGCGTAATTTTCACCCCCCAAGGATCGGTCGCTTCATCCACCTTACCTAATAACAAGGCATTAATAGCATCGCGATTAGACAGCATGGCATCCAACTCCATAGAGCCTAATACCGCACGAATATTCGTCATCACTAGATTCTGCATAGCCCGAGGTAGGTCATTAACTTCATAAGAGGCTTTCACTGCGTCCAATACTTGGAAAAAACACACCGCATCGGTTGTCACCATAGCATTATCCGACGAGATCACCTCTTGTGGAGGGATATCCAATACCTGCTCCATAACATTCTGTTTACGGCCAATATTGTCGACAAAAGGAATAATGAAGCCCAAGCCTGGGCTTAAAGTATGGGTATATTTACCAAAGCGCTCAACGGTCCACTGGTAGCCTTGTGGCACCATTTTAATACCCGTAAAAATAAACACGGCAACAAATAGCGCTACCACGATTACCGTCATTTCAATACCAAACATAGGGTGTTCCTTTTTCAATGTTCGAAGGGGATTAGATTTAATTTTTAATCATAACGTAACTTCAATGCTTACGGGTACTTTTATGATATTCGTTGTATTTTCGTCTTATATTCACCTTGCCCCCAACGATTAGCGGCTTAAACTAGCGTCAATCCTTAAAACAATAACTATAAATTTACTTAGGAATACATATCTTATGTTAGAGAACTACATTCGCTGGGTTATCACTCAGCGTAAATGGCTAGCCGTATTATTAGTGGTGCTTGTTATAGTCCTCACTTTTGGCGCAACTAAACTGACTTTCACCAGTGATTTTCGCGCCTATTTTGGCCCAGAGAATCCTCAGCTCATCACCTTTGAGAACATGGAGAAGATCTTCTCTAAACAAGATAATGTCTATTTTTATATCCATGCCAAAGAAGGGGACTTATTCACCCAGCAGGGTCTGCACTTAATAGAACGCCTGACCGATGAAGGCTGGCAGCTGCCGTATTCACAACGGGTTATATCATTACAAAACTACCAACATACCGATGTTGAAGATGATGATCTCTTAATCGATTATTTATACTACGATGCGTTAGAGCTCAATGACGAACAACAGCAAAAAATTAAGCAAAACGTTTTCAATGAACCTACTTTATTAAACCGCTTGATTTCACAAGATGGTGCCTCAACTGGGGTCAATGTCCGAACCGTTTTACCAGAAGGCACCAGCAAGCATACTTCGAAAGAAGCCGTACTCGCGGCTCGAGCATTAGCAGACTCCATTCGCCCCGACTTCCCCGGGTTTGACATATTAGTCGGTGGCTCTTTAACCTCAAACGTCACTATGGGAGAGGCCATTAAGCAAGACGTTGAAACCCTATTAGGGCTTTCGTACCTCGTTATGATTATTACTATGGTGATCTTGCTGCGTACATTTTCCGGCATGCTACTCACCTTAATGATCATCAGCTTTTCTGTATTATCCACCATGGGCTTATTTGGTTGGTTAGGGTTTACTATGACCCCTCCTACCGGCTTTGTCCCCACGGCCATTTTGACCATAGCGGTGGCCGATACCATACATATTCTGATTAGCTACTATTACGAACTTAACCACGGCAAGTCCAAATTTGAGGCCATTCAAGAAGCGCTACGGATCAACTTCTCCCCAGTATTTATTACTAGCATTACTACCGTCATCGGGGTGCTGTGCTTAAATACCAGCGATTCTCCTCCCTATCGCGACATGGGTAATATGATTGCTGCGGGGGTCTTTTTTGCTTGGTTATATAGTATTTCATTCTTGCCTGCCATGCTGGCGCTAATGCCCGCCCCGAAAGGCAAGGTGGAAAATAATAAACCTTCTATCATGCTCCGCTTCGCTAATATTGTAATTCGTTTTTATAAACCGCTATTTATCATCATGGCCATTGTGATCATCGCCATTGGTAGCCAGCTCAATAAAAATATCATTAGCGAGCGCTGGCATGAGTTTTTTGATACCAGCTTCGAAGTCAGAAATACCATAGAGGCGACCAATGAAACCTTAGGTGGCCTGCATAGAATATTTTTTGTACTCGATAGCCAGGAAAAAGATGGTATTAATAATCCAGAGTACTTGCAGCAAACCGACGACTTTGCCCAATGGTTATTAACGCAAGATAAAGTATCCAGCGTTGATAGCATTACCAGCATCCTTAAGCGCTTAAATAAAAACCTTCATGCTAATGATGAAGCTTGGTTTAAAATACCTGAAAGCCGTGAATTGGCAGCTCAGTACCTATTATTATACGAACTGTCTTTGCCTATGGGGTTGGGCCTAGACGATACTATTAATAATGCACGCTCTGCGAGTCGCTTAACGGTATCTTTTGAAAAAGCAGATTCTGGTTATATTTTAGAATTGGAGCAAAAAGCCCTAGCCTGGTTAACAGCTAATGCTCCCGCCATTACCGTAAGTGAAGGCACTGGCCTAGACATAGTTTTTGCCAACCTCACCTTCCGTAACATTACCAGTATGATGGAAGGCACCTCTATTGCTTTGCTACTGATTTCCTTTTTACTAATTTTTGCTTTGCGCTCCTTTAAAGTGGGCTTAATTAGTTTAATACCCAATATTATGCCCGCCATACTCGCTTATGGTATTTGGGGTATGATCAATGGTCAGATTGATACCGCCGTTTCAGTGGTAGTCTGCTTAAGCTTAGGGATTGTCGTAGATGATACTGTACATTTCCTTAGCAAGTACCTGCGAGCAAGAAAGGAGCAAGGGTTATCCACCGAAGAGGCGATTCGTTATGCCTTTAATACTGTGGGTAATGCCTTATTAGTGACCTCAGCCGTATTAATTGGTGGCTTCTTAATCATGCAGTTCTCTCACTTCCACCCCAGTAATAACATGGGTATGCTGCTGGCGATTACGATCTTGATGGCATTATTAGTCGACTTCTTATTTCTGCCCCCTTTATTACTATTTTTGGATAAGAAAAAAAGTACACAAGCAATACCTTTGCAGCAGGCATCAGCACAGCAGGCACTCGTGCAAGAGCAGCAGCCGGAAAACGTGCAGCTGCCAAAACAGAGAACGGGAACAGGCTTGTCTTAAAGCCCAATAAGCGTCTCTGTAGAATTAGCTGGGGATTAATGCGGACTAGGCAGTTATTGTCGGGCATTTCTGCTAAAATCAGCTCATAACTTTTTGTGAGATCCCCTAATGACTAATAACGATATTCTGCGTCGTATACGCTATACCTTTAATTTTAGCGATAGCAAGATGATTTCTTTGTTCGCGCTAGCCGGTGAAACCGTAACTCGCGAGCAAATCAGTGACTGGTTAAAAAAAGATGACCATGATGACTATAAAGGCTTGAAGGATTATCTATTAGCGACTTTTCTCAATGGTCTTATCAACGACCGACGCGGTGTAAAAGAAGGGGAACCCGCCCCCATTGAAAAAGAGCTGACCAATAACATCATCTTACGCAAGTTAAAAATTGCCCTTAATTTTGTTGATGACGATGTACTTAATGTCATGGAGCTGGCTAACTTCCGTATTAGCAAACCAGAACTCAGCGCGTTATTCCGTCGCCCTGGCCATAAGCACTATCGCATCTGCAAAGATCAAATCTTGCGTAATTTTTTACAGGGAATTCAAATAAAATTCCGTGACTCTGGGCAAGGTGAATAAACCGATCCGCTTTTTTTACTGATAAAAAATAGCCAGCCTCTTTCAAGGCTGGCTATTCGGCCACATAAGTAAACGCCCTTGTTCGTTAATACGCGAGCTCAGGCATTAGTTTATTAGTCGGCAAAAGAGATGGTCATTTCAGCTGTGTTGGCTGGAGCAAAACTGAAACTCTTTGAATACAAGACTTCCTGACCAGAGCGCGGCGCGATAACAAAGCGATATTGTCCACCAGCAACTGGGTTATACCAACGCACCTGATACTCTGCCATCCCTTGATCTTCTTCATCCTGCAAGCGAATTTCAATGTCATAACCATCATCATTGATCGGTTCAAGTCCGTTATTCATTGCGACCCACTGACCATCAATTAAGACTTCAACCTTGGCTAAAGGTTGATGTAAGTTAATTTCACTTGCACCCACATCCAGCCAGTCAAACTTGATATAGTTTTCTTCGTTCTGCGCTTCTGCGGTATAAATTCGTGGCTGCTTTAAGGCGACTCGTTTACCCGAGCTAGTCACTTTTTCTGGTAAGAATTCATTCACTTTAAGTGCGTAATCCCACTTAGGTAACAATTCTAAAACTTCACCTTGCTGATTAAGGTCTTGTGCAAGCTTGCCTAATTGAGCGGTCAAATAAGGCGTAGAATACTGCCCATATAAGGTATGCCCCCCTTCGTAATTCTGACGCTCATATTCTTCTGGGGTTGTGGTGTAACCAAAATAACCATTCGCATTGCCTGCGACCCAAGCATGCTGAATGTCATTATTGGCTTTAGCAAATTCTACCCTCACCCGCTCTGCCATACGTCGGCCCGCTTCCGTTGTAACCTCAAAAGGTAATGGCATGACAACGGTATCGTTGATCTTCACCAACTGAAATAATACGGTATTTGGGAAGCTGTCTTTGGGCTCTAATAATGGCTGTAAATACTTGAAACCTAAGTGCGTTTTATTACCTTGGCAGCCATCAGTAAAAAACCAGCTACGTGACATAACATTACCGCCTTTCAAAAAAGGAATCGCCGCTAAAAATGGCGTACGGCGTTCATAAGCCCCTGCGGCAACAGGTGCGCCAATGGCAGGGTCTTCACATAATTCAATACCATCAATATGATTGTTTTGACGAATATTCAATTCACGGGCGGCAGTTGCAATAGATACTTTCGCGGTCAAGCGAGCACCCAGCTGTTCAAATAAAGCAATGGCTTCTTGCCCAATACCCTGACCCAACTTCTTGGCTTCAATCCAGTTAACCTCATGATGGCCAAAAGTATTATCACCATGGTCGGGTAAGGCCGGTGCCATATCCCCTTGAGTGCCTGTCGTTAAGCCATGTACAACTTGCCATGGAGTATCATATTTAGCGGCAATCGCCCACTCTAAATCCTTTTGTGCATACGCAAATAAATCTGAATTATAGACTTCAACAGGTACGCTCAATGCTGTTGCATGAACTGAAAAGCTCGAAAAAGCCGCTAAGGGTTTATAGTTACCTTGATCATCTTGAGCATCAATACGAATCATAAACATCGCAGGGTTAATGGCTTTGAATTTTGCTTCTGGGTCTTCAAGGCTAAATTCAGATATATTCTCATTCAAAATATACGCATCTAATGCACGATTGCGGTTATATCCATAGATATCTTTACGGCCCGTCGCGACCAGAGCAGGACGGCGATTGTCATAAGCTGTTAAAATACCATCAGCGATGCGCTGGCTAGCAAAGTGTAAAAAACCTTCTTCTAACCCTTGGCCACTCGACATATGCTTATTATAAAAATCGTTTTCGAAATGATTCACCGGTGCTGAATGACTATGGGATGCCGTAATCACAATGTCACTGGCTTTCAAGCCAGTTTTCGCGGCAACGGCTTCAACGACCTTATGCTGCACTAATAATGAGCCCGCAGTTAAATCCGTTTGCACTAAAGCCGTAGAGTGTCCATTACCATCATTTAGATAAACGATACGAGCTTTCAAGCGAGTACGAAAACCTTTACCCGCATTGGCCATGACCGAATAGCCCCCCATCGGCATACCCGGTGGTGGTGTCACATCCACAGAAATTGCACCGGCGGTCGCAATTCCGGTTTTTTCAATATCCGCAGGGATTGGTTGAGTCACTGTAATTTGTTTAACCGTGGCGCACGCACTTAAAGTCGTGGCTAGCAGCAGCAATGTGAGTTTGCCCATGATGAAATATCCTAGATTTTTGTTGTTATAATCAGACTTGTTTGGAACAATCGTACCATTGTAGCTATATGGCAAATTTTATCGAGTGTTTTTGTGGCCTTCAGCGATTAATTTCCCCCTTTAAAGTGGCAAGATTTAACACCCCAGGAAAAAGCTGTGAGAATAAGCTTGAGTCCAAAATGAGCTGTTCTTTTTTCGCCTTGGTTAAGCGCTTAACTTTATATTCTAACTTCAAGGCTTGTGAGCGATCACCGACTGCCACCGAAAAGACCAAGCTAAGTGGCCCCTTGCCTTTTAGGGATTTGGCTGCTTTAAGCCCTCCGGCTTGATGTTCTGCAAAACGACGCTCAACATCGGTAGTGATACCCGTATATAAACTGCCACTTTGGGTCCTAACCAAGTACAACCACCAAATATTAGTCAGCACTCTTTTTCCTATTAAGTATTAAAGAATCTTAGCAAACAAGTGTACACTAAGTTTCTTATTATTTTGAGGAACCATTATGTCGAGTATTACACTGACGTCTAGCCCACGTTTTCGCGACCCTTTTAGTGGTTTTAGTCATCTAGTTGGGGCCATTGCTGGGTTAGGGATACTCTGCTATCTCGTTATCCAAGCCAGTCTATATGGTGATATCTGGCAAATCGTCTCATTCTCTATTTTCGGCACTTGCATGGTACTGATGTTCGCTAGTAGTGCTATCTACCACCTTGCCCAAGCCAGTGACGAAAAGATCTTAAAGCTTAAGCGCATCGATCACATGGCCATCTTTGCTATGATAGCGGGAACCTATACCCCTATTTGCCTCGTCGCCTTGCGCGACAGTATCGGCTGGACTTTATTATTATCCGTCTGGGGTATCGCCATATCAGGCATTTTACTCAAGATATTCTGGATTGGAGCACCACGCTGGTTATCAACCTTAATCTACGTCGCAATGGGCTGGGCATGCGTATTTGGTTTATCGACGATGAAAGCGACCATGCCAGAAGCGTCATTTGATTGGCTAGTCTATGGCGGAATTGCCTATACCTTAGGGGCGGTTGTGTATGGCACTAAATGGCCCAACCCTTGGCCCATGACCTTTGGTTTTCATGAGATTTGGCATGTATTTGTGCTGGCAGGGGCGTTTAGCCATGCTATGGCGGTTTATTGTTTGTTGTGATGAATGCTGCTGGCTTTTAAACGATTGTAAATAAAGCCAGCTGCCCGAGGTAGTGTATTCGCTAGTTTGTTGCTAGCGAAGCTATGTATTTA
>CAXIBC010000052.1:0-20819 GCA_964022115.1 uncultured Oleispira sp.
CCGTCCCACACCGTCATGCCTTGATAGGGTGATTTACGGCTAGATTCAATTAAGCCCCATGCGCCTAAGCGGGTTAATAACGATTCACTTTGTGCGGTAATCGCACTCACTCGAGTATCAAACTCTGAACACGTTGAAGGTATCGATAACGGCTTGGCTATATTCGGCTCAACTAATGCGATTGATATACCACTATTAGCTAATCCTGCAGCGAGTGCAGCGCCCACCATGCCGGCACCAACAATGACCAGCTGATATTCTGTTGCTGGCATGCTTTGTAGCCGAGAGTTTGCTTGCTGACCCGTCATTCGCTCTGCTCCTTTAAGCACTCTTGATTCATATTCACAGCAGCAATTTGAGCCGCTGGCTGCCCTAAGCCCATAGCCTGACGAGCCAATAGCTTGCGTGAGGTTGGCGACATCGCCAAAGCAATTAATCCCGCATCGCGACTTAAGCGCAAGGCTAAGTTCTTCTGGCTAAATACCTTAGGCAATAGGTCACTGCCTAATAACGTATGCTTTTGATCTACTTGTTGCTGCTGGTAATAGCGCTGCACCATAGACCAAGAACCTAATATTGTTTTGTTGGTCAGCCAGGTATGATTGATCTGCTCGGCTAAGGCCGCCGCATCACGCAGGGCTAAGTTAAAACCTTGCCCAGCCACTGGGTGTAAATTATGCGCAGCATTGCCTAATAAAACCACATGAGGGCGAACTTGCTCTTGTGCTTGTACTAAGGTCAAGGGGTAGCTTGCACGCTCTCCCATGGCAATAATACGCCCAGCACGATAACCAAAAGCCTGCTGTAAGCGACTAATGAGGGTCTCTTCATCTGCCGCTAAATACTCATCAATAACCTCATTACCTAAGGTCCAAACCACCGCAAACTCATCTTTCGCCAAGGGTAATAAAGCAATCGGACCCGCTTCGGTAAAGCGCTCGTAGGCCCAATGATTATGACTACGGTCAATACGTACTGAGGTTACTAGCGCATGGCTTTGATAACTGCTTTTTTGCTGGCGAATGCCTAGCTGCTGAGCTAAGTCAGAGCGACCACCATCGGCCATAACAACCAGCTGGGCGCTAATATCATCACCATTCGCTAAGCTCAAATGAGCACCCTGCTGGGCGGATATTTCTATCTTGGTTACTGCTTCAGGGGCTAACATATCAATGCCTTTTGGCAGCTTGGTCATTAACCCTTGCCCTAAAGCGCGATTACGAATGATATAACCTAAGGCGTCTACATCGGCATCAGAATGCTTGATATGGGTTTGGCCAAAACGACCTTGGTCTGAAACCTGAATATTTTTTATCGCACACGCGGCATCCGCTAATACCGGCCAGATACCGAGCTGAGTAAATATTTGCTGACTGCCATAGGAGAGTGCCGTCGCGCGGCCATCAAAACTCGGTGGCTGTGGATCGACGGATGCGGTATTTAAGCTCGCTAACTCAAAGCGCTCAATCAGCGCAATGGTTAAGCCTTGCTCAAGACTTTTAGTGAGTAGGTGCGCTAGGCTTAAACCCACCATGCCTGCACCAATAATGACGATATCGTAGGTCTTAGCCATGCTCGTTTCATTAGCCATGGGCACGACTCATCAAGGCTTCAATATCCGCCACGGTTTTAGGAACCTTATGGCTTAATACATGGCAACCTTGCTCAGTCACAACCACATCATCTTCAATACGAATGCCGATACCCCGCCAGCGCTCGTCTACTTCTTGGCAATCTGGTGCAATGTACAAACCAGGCTCCACCGTGAGTACCATACCCACTTCCAGTGGACGCCACTGTTTCTCTACCCGGTATTCACCGACATCATGCACATCCATACCTAACCAGTGCCCAGTACGATGCATATAGAAGGTACGGTAGCTTTCTTCTTCAATGATTGTTTCTGCATCACCCGCTAACAAGCCAAGTTCAAGTAAACCTGCGACTAATACTTTCACCGCGGCTTCATGACCTGCATTCCAACTATTACCTGGTTTAACCTGCTCGATCGCCGCCAATTGTGCTTTTAAAACCAGCTCATACAAGGCCTTTTGCTCAGTACTAAATTGGCCATCAACCGGGAAGGTACGGGTAATATCGGCGGCGTAATAATCCAGCTCACAGCCAGCATCGATCAAGATCAGACTACCCGCCTCAATTGCCTCATCATTATTGGTGTAATGCAAAATACAGGCATTATCACCACCACCAACGATGGAAGGATACGCCGGCCAACGGCTTCCTGCCTGGGTAAATTCATGCAGAATCTCAGCTTCTAACTGGTATTCCATACAACCCGGCTGGGCTCTTTGCATAGCGCGACAATGAGCTGCTGCCGAAATATCCGCCGCTTTTTGCATCAGCTCGATCTCAGCTGCCGATTTAATTAACCGCATCTCATGCAATTCATGCTCTAGCGCCGAGAACTCATGGGGGGCTTGTGCTCCCTTGCGCACCATAGCCTTCACAGTATTAACCCAGTGCATAAGCTGACGGTCAAATTCTGGATTGTTACCCATAGCGCTGTAGATGCGTTCTTTACCTTCGATTAAACTCGGTAGAATGTCATCGATATCGGCAATTGAGAAAGCTTGGTCAACTTGGAATAACTCGATCGCGGCGACTGGGCCCGTACGGCGACCGGTCCAGATTTCCATGTCGGGATCTTTTTCTTCACAGAATAAAACAGCTTGCCCTTGCTCGCGCCCAGGAATTAATACTAAACAGGCATTCGCTTCCGCAAAACCAGAGAGATAATAAAAATCACTATCTTGGCGATAAGGATGTTCGACGTCTCTATTGCGAACCGTTACCGGCGCTGTGGGAACGATGGCAATACTGTTGGCTGACATCTTGGCCATCAACTGCTGACGGCGGTTTGCGTATTCTGCTTGAGCAAGTTTCATTGGTATTCCTTGGCCCGTCTAATCTGCTATTAATGCTATTAATGTAATTGATCTGGTTTGTTGGTCGGATCTATGACTTTTGGCTCTACCGCTTCCGGCTCGTTAAAGGCTAAAAACACCGTCAATGCTGCTACTCGAGAGTGTTCAACTAGTTCTTCTAACAAGTCTTCACTCTCTTCTGGGCTATCATCCGCCGTCAGTTCAACTCGACTAAATGCATCAAAATGTTGTAATACTTCTTTAGTATCATCATCGAGCTTGCCGCTAAACTTACCAGCAGCGCCGAATCCATCTAAGAAGCCTTTACACCACTGAGCGAGAGCATCAACCTGCTGACTCAGCTCACAATCGTCGCTTTCGGGTAAAAACAAGGTAAAGTTCATACTCTCATTTTCTAAGCCTTTTAATACCCAGCCATAAAATAAGGTCATTAGACTTTGCACCGGCTTAGGTAACTCTTCAGCGGTTTCTAAATAGTTTTCAGCTTCGACTTGCCACTGCGCATCCGTTAAGCGAGCGCCCGTACAAAGATAACCTGTGAGCCAGCCATGAAGACCAGAAGGGGAACCTAGAGCGCCAATAGTCACCATAGCATTGGCAAATTGATGAAAGGGAATCGATATATTCTGTTGCATGAGGTATCTTATTTACGTAGAGAAGTATTGTGCAGAGTTTAGCATGAATGCTAGCCGCATCACTCCCTGAGATTGACCCAATTCCTTGGGTCTCTTATAGTCAGGGAAAACCAAAAGAAATTGGATAATGAAAGAACTCGACTTAACCAGCTTACAACGCAAAATTGATAAGCTCATCTCCGCTAATACCGAGATGCGCAAGCAGATGGCTGCAATGAGCGTCTCTGAAGCACGCTGGCAAGCCGAGCGTGGTAAACTTATGCAACAAAATGATATAGCCCGCCGTAAGGTCAATGAAATGATCGAACGCTTGCAGCTATTGGAGCGTAATAGTGGCTAATTCTCTTAATACCTTAACCGTTTCGATTTTAGATCGAGACTTTCGTATCAACTGCCCAGCCGATAGTCAAGACGAGCTCACTGGTGCGGCTAAGTTGCTCGATGATAAGATGCGTGAAATTCGTAATGCTAGTCATAGCTCAGGAAAAGTACTCGGTACCGATCGTATTGCCGTGATTGCCGCATTGAATATTGCCCATCAGTTACAACAACTGCAAAACCAACAAGCGCAAGCGGCAGAAGAAGTTGAACGCATTAATGAACGCTTGGATGAAGCCTTATTGCAAGATTTACAGCTAGAGTTGTAGCCAAAAAATAACGTAATAAATAAAATTATAACAACCTTTCAGGGCAAAAATTGTTATAATAAAATCGCTCCCTGGGGTGTTAGCCAGTCTATAAAGACCTCGAGCCGATGCTTATTACCCCCGGAGGGTTATCGTATTATTGTGCGTATGTCCGCTCGACGGAAAACCTAATATAGTACCTAGCCCACCACCCTTGAACCTTGGGTTCAAGGCCTTTATTTTTGACAGCGGCACAATGGGGAGCTCCAATTATCATGTCTGCTGATATTATCCATACAGCACATAATCACCTTTCTACCTTGCAGCAAAAACGTCAACTACGTTTATCTATGCGCCAAACTCGACGCGCACTTTCTAAAAGAGAACACCAGCAAGCGGCAACGACACTCAAGCAACAACTGAATCGAACCCCTAGGTTTAAATACGCCAAGCATGTTGCACTTTATTTAGCGAATGATGGCGAAGTGGATACCCAAGCGGTCATCAAGCAGGCTTGGCAATGCAAGCAAGAGGTTTATTTACCCGTATTGGACCCAATTCGTAAAGGCTATTTATGGTTTGTTGAATACAAGGCTGATAGCCGAATGCGAGTGAATCGTTTTGGTATTGCAGAACCCGATCCAAAATTTAATCGACGTATTAACGCAAGATTTTTACAGGCAGTCGGTCTGCCATTAGTCGCGTTTGATCGCCAAGGGAATCGGCTGGGTATGGGGGGAGGATTTTATGATCGCACTTTTGAGTTTTGTCGCCAAGAGGGCATTAGGCCTAAATTATTTGGTTTAGCGCACAAGTGCCAAGAAGTTGCACAATTGCCTACAGAAAGTTGGGATATCCAACTTTCTGGGATTATTGTGAACTAATATCGATAAACTTCTCTTAACGAATCATGTTCTCACTTACGATCATCGCCGTCCGTGCTTCATCCGGTGCCATGAATCCAGTTAATAAAGCACCGAGTGCTACAACACCGGCTAATAAAAATATGACATCTGGTTTATTCTTCATGTTACTTCCCCAATAGACAAAATTTGCCCAAAAAATAGCTCGCTAAGGTTGATCACTTTGTACTTCATACTCCATTTCTAATGAGTAATTACTACTATTTAGAGCAAGGTATGAGCCAATTTTTTCTTATTTATTATTCTTAAGCCTAAAGCAGTAGTTATTATTAGTTCTGCCTAAACTCAATGATTAAGTGCTAGCTATTATCTAGAGAAACGCACCATTATCAAGCAGAATAACCTCGAATGGCGCACAATTACCGCAAAAAAGTCACACGTTATTTAAGCTCGCTAAGTCCAGCTCTATTTCTTTCCCTTCATTATTCATTTGTCGCATCAACTCAGCGGTATCCAATAAAGTACTTGAGCTGTGAATTTGATTTTTTTTAATTTTCCAAAAGGAGACGGAGGCAAAGGTCACGACATTTTTACTCGGCTGAAAGCCAAACATAGGTTTGATTAATGTGCCACAGAATGAAGACTGAGTAACAACTTGGTCACCTTCCGCAACCACCTCTTCGACCATGACCTCAAAATCTTCCATCGAGTGCCGAATCACCTGCATCACCTTAGCCGCCATATCAAACTCAAACGTTTGGTTTAATAAGCTAGCATGATAGGTAAAGTCGCGGCTGACTAAACTGCGGGCAAGATTAAAACGTCCTTGATTCCAAGTCAGCTCAATAAACTTTAGAACTAATTTCTTATTATCTTGCAAGTAATCATGATTATCTGCGCTAGACATCGAATGACCTCGATGGTTATGAGGGTAGTGTTTTTATCATAACGGTTTTAGCTTTAAAGCCGAAGTCAAATCACGCCAAGTAAGCGTTGGCGCTTTTGTCTTTAAGTCCAGTCGTGACCATCAATCTATGCGGTCGATTAAGGCAATGGCTAATTCATTAGCCAGCATATTAGCCACACTGCGTTCGGCTTTTGCTTGCGCCAATTCAGCATAACCCGAAGCCCCCTTAGCTTGCTTACTAAAAGTACTCAAAATGCGATCATCGGCATCCTTAATAGTGACGCGGCTATCAGCAAAGACAAAATGTGTACCGGCTTTTTCTACTGGACGTAGCCTAGCCGATACTGAAATCATCAAGTCATAATAACCTTGATCATTTATTCGCATTCCCTGCTCCGTCAATGCCTCGATAACACCCGAGGCAATCTCTTGTGCCCCCGCATCCGACATACTGATACGGACTTGCAACTGATTAAATAGCTCATAGATAGAGTCTTCTATCTGCTGTAAATTCGCAGACAACGCGGGTTTCTTGCGCTCAGTACCGACTAAAGCGAGCTGATCAGCTAAGCGCTCACGCTGAGCAAAAAGTGCTAGCGCAGGCAAGAGAATGCGTAACTGCTGCAAGCTGGTACCCGAGCGTGGCTTTTCAGCTATTGTATCGATTTGCTGTTCTAAATCAGCGATTTGACCTCGCATACGACTCGCGGCTTTTACCCGATCAAGCTCGGCTAAAGCATAAGCAAATTTTTTCTCAAAGAAGGTCTCGGTTACTTTAACCTCATCGAGTTCAACCGCTGGCACCTGACTACGAATCGTATTTTGTACGTTGCGCACTAGCTCAGTTTTTTTACCCGTTGCCGTGCGTTCCTGCACGGTACTGGAAAAATCACCACTCACCGTCACCCTTAGTTGGCTAACAAGATTTACGCGCGCGGCATCGCCTGCACGACGCACAGCCGCAGCTTTATCACCCCAAAGATCAGCAGAGCCAATACCATAAGCAAAACCAGCCCGTTGCGGAGGATTAGTAATCCAATCTGGAGTATCAAGCTTGGCCTGATTCTCTAGTCGCCTTGTCTCTGCACTACTGTTTGATTTTGGTGAGTTAGCAGTACACGCCATCAAACTGCAAACAATAAAAGCACTGGTTAATAACTTAATTGAGGTATTCATTTAGAAGCCAAAGCCGCCTTTTTCTTGCAATTTCTTGATCTTCTTTTGACCGTTCCAGACTTCACGGTTATTGGCCATATCGATTAATTTCATGTCAACCTGATAGAAGGTCACACGATCGCCACCTACTTGGTCAACAATAGAGTTTAAGCTACCAGAAATTGCAAAGTCAGCGGCTTGCTCTTGTCCCTGCTCTTTGGCTTTAGCGGCATTCAGCTCTTGATCTTGGCGCTCGTTACGAATCGCCTTACGCTCTTCACCTGCGGCCACAAAGTCTGCTCGACCGGAGCGAATAATTGAACGTTTGATATCATTTACAAAGGTTTCGATGGCAATATGCTCGTGCGATTTATTAGCAATGCGTTGAATAATAATGGTAGGACGTGAATTATTCTGCAGTTCAAAATCTCGCGCCCAAGGAAAGGACAGCATATCGGTAATCATTTCTTCTGCGACTAGCTGTGAATCCTTATCGTTCCAGCGATCGGATAATGCAATTTCTTGATCACTATCAACACGGGTTACTCGCGTTCCCGCACATCCCACGACCGATACCGCTACGGCAGCAATTAATAACAACTTCATTGGATTTATCATGGACGTTTTCCTTTCAATTCCTAATTAACAACTTTATATAGTTACGTTAAATTATTGTTCGATTAAAGCAACCGACTTTTGTATTTTATTTTCTGGCGGCACCATGTTTGCTGACTTTAAGTGTGGCATAGACCGAACCGATACTAGCTGCAATTCACCTTCCTGCAGAATAATCTTTTGCCGTTGCGTGATGAAATTTTTGCCTTTTCTTACTTCAGAATTCATTTCAATATCATAACTACCAGCATCTAATGGTATCCGTGTAATACGCACTTCGTAAGGCAGCATTAACCAATTTCTGGTTTCCGCCGCATCCGAAAGTTGACTCGCGACCTGACCGACAACGGCTAATAATCCGCCTAGCTGCCCCCCTGCTAACTCTGCGGCTTTTTGTGCGGCTAAGGCCTTAACTATGCCCCGCGCTAATGCTAACCGAATATCTTTATTAGCACTGAGCAGCTGTTCATTTAATCCCATAGTGGCTGGATTCGCGGCTGGCTTCATCGTGTATTTTTTGCCCCCTACACGGACAAATGAAGCTCCGGGTTTATTTTTCGGCGGCGAATAATAAGGCACGGTAACCCGGATGCCCGAACCAATGGCTTGCATAGCCCCCAGCTCAGCCAGCGCATCCCAAGCGCCAGCTAGGTAAATCGTTTTCTGAAAATCGTTCAAGATAAAATCGATGAAATCATTATTTTTATAATGAATCATTAAGTTAACTAGGCTTTTATCGGCATAGACCAGATAAAACCAAGCGAGCTTTTCCTTATGGCTTTTCACCGAGCGATAAAAAGGCCGTAATACCAACGAGCGATTAGCCGCATCAGCACTAAGTTGAACATCCATTTCTTTACGCTGCGGCACTATGCCCACATGCTCAATAATAATTAGCTGAGATTTATCATCATATTGTGCTAATTGCTCACGCTGAGATAAACTCAACTTGGTATTGGCTAACCTAGGCCACTCGCTCTTATAACCACCGGCTAAGCGCATCATACGCACGGTATCAAACCACGCTTGTGAGATCATTTCTGAGCCTAGGTCAAACTGCTTAGAATATCCCTGTTCGTAAGATAGCGCCGCTTTTTGGTAACTAATACGAGCATTATCATATTCACCATTGGTTTCATAAGTAATACCGGTTAAATAATGCGCCATGGCATCATCGCGGTATTCTAATGTATCAAGATCAATCAGATTGCCTTGAAGGGCACTAAGCCCATCTAGAACCTGGGCAAACAGGCGATCATTCTCATCCTTTTGCTCAGCATAGGTTCCTTTATCTGAATTCAATGCATTGAGTCGAATACCCAAGCGACGCGATTCAATACGTGCGCTTTCAATAGCATCTAAACGAGCATTGCGACTAGTGGCACCATTACTAATCGCCATGTAATTCAAAGCTTTATAATAATTAATAAAGACCTTTTCAAAGTTAGCCCCTACATAATCGCCATTACGCGGATTCGTCATAAAAGCCGCCAAGCTATTACTAATGCTGCTAACCTCAAGCTCTTCGGTAATTATCTCGGCAATATCTAATAGAGCATTACTTTCAGCGTATTGCCCTTGCAGGTGCTTTAATACCCCCAGCTCCATGTGATAGAGCAAACGATCAGAACCCGTAGGCGACAGCACAGATAACATACCTTGCTCTGCTTCTAAGTACTGCCCTTTTTGCGCCGACTGCAAAGCCTTTTCAATACCACTGCCATAGGTTGCACAGCCCGATAACTGTACCAAGAGAAGGCAAGCTAGCCCCCATATACCTTGTTGTATTTTATTCATCAAAAATCCCAAAAATCCTTTTATCGCAGACCAACATTCTATGCTATCTGCTCTGCTAACCACTGATATACCTGCGCTCGTTTTGATACTTCTTCATTCACAATATGATGGCGGCCACCAGGGATCATTAGCAGCTTACGTTGCGGAAACTTTTCTAATAATAATGGCATATTATGGCGCCACTCAACCGTAGTATCTTGATCGCCTTGCACAATATTAATAGCGAGATTTGAGCTTTCGCACTCTTCGATCATCTGCACCCACTTCTTTAGCGCACCGACCCAACGTACAGAAAGCGCTAATGGCTGAAGCGGGTCATACTCCGCAATAAAGCGTAAAAACTCGATATCATTAGAGTTTATAGCAAAGTTACGCTTAATTTGTTTCATAAATGGGCGAAGCAAGGTATGTAATACTTTAGCGCTACTCCAGCTACAAGGACGCACGAGGGGAGCGAGTAAATTAATACTGGCAAATGGTGAGTTCTGCTGCTGGATCTGGCGCGTTAATAAATAATTAATAATAATTGCAGCGCCGGTACTTTGGCCAAATACATGCAGCGCTTCAGATTCAGAATCGCTTTGCTGTTGCATCATTTTCACTTGCTTTAGCGCACTACAGAATACTTGATCATACTCGTCAAAATCACTAATTGCAGCGCGCTCGCCAGTGGATAAACCATGGCCCGGTAAGTCAAACGCAAAGACGTTCCAACCCTGCTGCAAACAAAATTCGATCAAACTGCCATAGATACCGACATGATCATAATAACCATGCATTAATAAGGCTGTGCCTCTGGCGTTTGGTTGCTGAAAGACCTGCGCGGTCAGTTCATAACCCGCCGCTGAAAAACTCCCGATATGATGCTGCAGGCCATCAAATCGAGTAGAAAAATCAATCTGATAATAATGCAAGTAGCGCTGCTGAACTGGAGCAATTTCAGTCAGCTGCTGAAAGTTGAGTGGTTTTAAAGCATGCTGTAGCTCACCGGAATCCCAGTTAATTACTTTCAATGGTCAGATCTCTTACGACTATGATTAATATCTACTTAAGAGTAGCAAGTCTGAGCACAGATTACAGCGCTAGCTAACTCACTTTAAGCGGAGATAGCAGATAAACTTAAAAGCACTTACCTGAGGCAAAAAAAAACCGCTACTTGTTGCCAAGTAACGGTTTTTCTTACTTCTACAGCCTAGGCTAAAGCAGCCAATAACTTATAGAGAGTAGTACATGTCAAATTCTACTGGGTGAGTAGTTTGTTCAACACGGTAAACGTCTTCCATCGCTAGTTCGATGTAAGCTTCGATCATGTCTTTAGTGAAAACATCACCTTCAGTCAAGAAATCCATGTCTGCTTTTAGACAATCGATTGCTTCACGTAAGCTGCCAGCAACCTGTGGAATTGCAGCCGCTTCTTCAGCTGGCAAGTCGTACAAATCTTTATCAGCCGCATCGCCAGGGTGAATCTTGTTTTTGATACCGTCGATACCCGCCATTAACATAGCAGCGAATGCTAGGTATGGGTTAGCCATTGGATCAGGGAAACGAGCTTCAATACGCTTGCCTTTAGGAGACGCAACATAAGGAATACGGATAGAGGCAGAACGGTTACGTGCAGAGTACGCAAGCATTACTGGTGCTTCAAAACCTGGAATCAAACGCTTGTAAGAGTTTGTTGAAGGGTTTGTGAAAGCGTTCAATGCTTTAGCGTGCTTGATGATACCACCGATGTAGTAAAGAGCCATTTCGCTCAATCCTGCATAGCTGTCACCCGCGAATTGGTTTTCGCCGTCTTTCCAGAAAGACTGGTGTACGTGCATACCAGAACCGTTATCACCGATAACTGGCTTAGGCATGAAAGTAGCTGTTTTGCCGTATGCAGCCGCAACGTTATGAATAACGTACTTAAGCATCTGAACTTCATCAGCTTTCTTAACTAGCGTATTGAACTTAACGCCAATCTCGTTTTGGTTAGCAGTCGCCACTTCGTGGTGATGTACTTCAACATCAAGACCGATCGCCATCATAGTATTACACATAGCAGCACGCATATCGTGCGAGCTATCTACTGGTGGAACTGGGAAGTAACCACCTTTAACTGATGGACGGTGACCCATGTTGCCGCCATCGATTTGAGAACCTGAGTTCCAAGCCGCTTCTTCAGAGTTGATCTTGTAGAAGTTGCCAGACATGTCTGCGCCCCAACGTACGTCATCAAAGATGAAGAATTCAGGCTCAGGACCGAAGAAAGCGGTATCACCAAGGCCAGTAGACTGTAGGAATGCTTCAGCACGCTTAGCAACAGAACGTGGATCACGCTCGTAACCTTGCATAGTAGAAGGCTCGATGATGTCGCAACGCAAGATCAAGGTAGAATCTTCAGTGAACGGATCAAGGAAAGCAGTCGTATCATCTGGAAGAAGAATCATGTCAGATTCGTTAATGCCTTTCCAACCGGCAATAGAAGAGCCATCAAACATTTGGCCTACTTCAAAAAACTCTTCGTCAACATAGCTAGAAGGAATAGAAACGTGCTGCTCTTTACCTTTAGTATCGGTGAAACGTAAGTCAACCCACTTAACGTCATTCTCTTTGATCAAGCTCAAAGTATTTACTGACATCTTTAGTCTCCAGATGTATTTTTTATCTAATCAGTGGTCCACACAATTGGGGCCACCACCAAGTTTAATAATCAAAGAGCAACTATTGTGCCATTTGATAAATCCACCACTAAGCCGATAATTCCAAGGCTTTAGCCTGAAATCACCATAGTTAACGCACCAATAGAGTGCATTAAAAATAATGCAGGGCTAAAATGGTGCACATGTGTAAATATCAGACAAACACACTGTGGATTGGCCCATTATAGGTTCATCCGTGCCCCAAGATAAAACTTTATTAGCACAAAAACAGGGCTTTCGTGTTTTTTACCTCCTTTTGTACGAAATACGATCAATTTCTTTCAATTTAACCAGCATTCTATGCCCAGCTCATGTATAATCGCGGCCTTTTATAGCCAAGCCCACTCAAACTAGCATTTTCGCTCAGTCTTTCGGGCCATAACTCAGGGTCCCTTATTGTGATCGAGAATTTACGTAATATCGCCATCATTGCCCACGTTGACCATGGTAAAACTACCTTGGTAGACAAGTTACTTGAGCAATCAGGTACACTTGAGCGTAACCAAGCTGGCGAACGAGTCATGGACTCGAACGACCAAGAAAAAGAACGTGGCATTACCATTCTTGCAAAAAATACTGCAATTGAGTGGAACGACTACCGCATCAACATCATCGATACCCCTGGACACGCCGACTTCGGTGGTGAAGTAGAGCGTGTAATGTCGATGGTAGATTCTGTATGCCTAATCGTTGATGCGATTGATGGCCCTATGCCACAAACGCGCTTCGTAACACAAAAAGCGTTCGAACGTGGTTTACGTCCAATCGTTGTTATTAACAAGGTTGACCGTCCTGGTTCTCGTCCTGAGTGGGTTGCAGACCAAGTTTTTGATCTTTTTGATCGCCTAGGTGGTACTGACGAGCAGTTAGATTTCCCAATCATCTACGCCTCTGCAATCAATGGTATTGCCGGTACTGACCCTGATGACATGGCTGAAGATATGACGCCATTGTTCCAGATGATTGTGGATCACGTTGAAGCCCCTAAGGTTGATGCTGAAGGTCCTTTGCAGATGCAAATCTCTGCACTAGATTACGATAGCTTCGTTGGTGTTATCGGTGTTGGCCGTATCACCCGTGGTAAGTTGAAGCCAGGCACAGACGTTCAAGTGATTGATGCACAAGGCAATACTCGCAAAGCACGTGTTCAAGAAGTAAAAGGCTTTAAAGGTCTAGATCGTGTTTCTACTAATGACGCACAAGCAGGCGACATCGTTTGTATCTCGGGTATCGATAAGTTAAACATCTCTGATACCTTGTGTGATATGAACAATGTTGAAGCTATGCCTCCTTTGAGCGTTGATGAGCCAACAGTAAGCATGACCTTCCAGGTAAACAACTCTCCGTTTGCCGGTAAAGAAGGTAAGTTCGTAACTTCGCGTAATATTAAAGATCGCTTAGAAAAAGAATTGATCCACAACGTTGCCTTGCGCGTAGAGCCAGGGGATTCTCCAGAGAAGTTTAAAGTATCGGGCCGTGGTGAATTACACCTTTCTGTATTGATCGAAACCATGCGTCGCGAAGGTTTCGAAATGGCGATTGGTAAGCCAGAAGTTGTTCAGAAAATGGTTGATGGCGAGCTGCAAGAGCCATACGAACAGGTGATGATCGACATCGAAGAAGAGCACTCTGGCTCTATTATGGAAGAGATGGGTAACCGTAAAGCTGAAATGACCAACATGGTTCCAGATGGCAAAGGACGTACACGTCTTGAGTTCATCATGCCAGCACGTGGTTTGATCGGCTTCCGCTCTGACTTCCTAACCATGACTTCTGGTTCTGGTATCTTAACCAACGTATTCGACCATTATGGTCCTGTACAGAAGAACCTAGGCTCTACTCGCCATAACGGCGTAATGGTTTCTATGGTGGCTGGTAAAGTTCTTGGTTTCTCTTTATTTGGCTTGCAAGACCGTGGCCGCATGTTCCTTGAGCCAGCGGTTGAAGTTTATGAAGGTATGATCGTTGGCCTACACAGCCGTGAAAACGATCTAGCCGTTAACCCAACTAAGGGTAAGCAGCTAACCAACGTTCGTGCTTCTGGTACGGATGAAGCGATTAACCTAACACCACCGGTTAAGCATACACTAGAGCAAGCGCTTGAATTCATCGAAGATGATGAGTTGGTTGAAGTAACGCCTGTTAGCATTCGTTTACGTAAGAAGTTCCTTACTGAAAACGAACGTAAGCGTAACAAGCCTAAAAAAGCGGTTTAATTTAAACCCAGCTTTATAATGCTTTAGAAATCCCAGTCTGATTAATGTCATGCTGGGATTTTTTTTGCTTTCCTTTTCACCCTATACTGTTCTCATCTTCACTTGTAGACGATTTTCATGTCAGATTCACCGCCTAATCACCAGCTGAACCCCATACTCGGCACCCTGTATTCATTCCGACGCTGCCCTTATGCCATGCGTGCACGATTAGCGTGCACGCTCTTTTTACCACCACAAAGCCTAGAGTTAAGAGAAGTGGTTTTAAAAAATAAACCACCTGAGTTATTAGCCATTAGTCCAAAAGCGACAGTACCTGTGCTGCAACTGAATAATGATTCCTTGCTTGCTGACTCTATCATTGATGAAAGCCGTGACATCATGAGCTGGGCGCTTGAGCTAGCCCCTGACACATATAAAACACAATACCTACCCTTGCACTTGCAACTCGAAATCGAAGAGCTGATTGATGAGAACGATGGCGCGTTTAAGTGGGCACTAGATCGCTATAAATATTCCGATCGCTATGACGAAAGTGAAGAGCACTACCGTAAACTCGGTGAAGTATTCTTAGGGAAGCTTGAAAAACTATTAGAACAGAAGCGCTATCTATTTACCGCAGAGCTAAGCCTAGCCGACATTGCGATATTTCCTTTTGTGCGCCAATTTGCCCATGTGGATAAACAATGGTTTGAGCAGAGCCCCTATCCCAAGTTGATTCAGTGGCTTAAAGAAGGTTTAGAGTCTGAGTTATTCAACGCTATTATGGACAAATATAAGCCTTGGCAGGCCGGCCATGAAAAGATTTATTTCCCAAAATAGACTAGCTAGAAATAAAAAAAGCCCACGCTAGTCTTCTAACTTGGGCTTTAGCTAAGTCTATATAACGACAAACTCTCTACCTAGATACCCAGCACGGTCTTTAAATCTAAGTTTTGCTCTACTGAGTTTTCAAAGCCACCGGCATTAAACGTAAAGCTCAATGGCAGTTCAGGGTTTTGCAATAAACTGAACATACTGGAGAATAGCTGCCCAAGATTGATCGTGACAGGAATTTGAATCTGGTTTGTACCCTGCTCAATCTTCTGATCTTTTAAATTACCCGCTACCAGCTGCTGAGTACCGGCACTCACTGTGTAGCTCAAACTAGCCAATGGCAAAGCAAAGTCATTTTTGTTCTCAATGGTTAGATTTAACAACATATCGACTTGTTTAAAGCTGGATTTCTTTATCTCTAACTTTCCGATACTCGCTACCGGCTTATACAGTACGGACGCTTTTTCAAAAGGAAATTTAAGCCCCATGACTTCGACTTCACCTTTAATAACATAATCAATCTGTCCCTCTTTCAACAAAATATCTTTTACTGATAACAAGCTATCTTTAGTTAGGTCGAGACCTAGGGTAACCTCTTTCGATTGCTTCGCGGGCAAGCTGCCAATCTCATCGGTCTCGCCTTTAACCATAGTTTTTTGATTAAATGAAAGTTCATATTTAAGCTTATCAACTGGCAGGGGGTAACTGTTTACATTAGTGATATTAAAGGTAGGTTTTAATTCAATCTTGTCTCGGGACAGCTCGCCAATAGCCACATTCTGATAGCTAATTTCGGGCTCTTTAAGATTGTCTCTCATCAAACCCTGCATATTCGAACAAGCAGAGACTATGATCGCCAAAAACACTAATGTACTCTTTTTTACCCTATTCATGTGCTCACCTTATTAGATTGATAACAGATAGAATTTTATTGTCTGTCAGAAAGCAAAAAAGCCCAAGCTAATTTCTTAACTTGGGCTTTTTAAATCATCTCAAAGGTTTATTTAACCTTTGGATTTAACTCACCACTTTGATAACGATCAAACATCGCATCTAAAGAAAGTGGGGTAATTTTCGATGCATTACCGGCAGTGCCAAAGGCTTCATAACGCGCGACACAAATATCCTGCATGGCTTTAACAGACGCTTTGAAATATTTGCGTGGATCGAACTCAGACGGATTTTCAGCCAAGAATTTACGGATCGCACCGGTAGACGCTAAACGTAAATCGGTATCGATGTTCACTTTACGAACGCCGTGCTTAATACCTTCAACGATCTGCTCAACGGGCACACCATAAGTTTCTGGGATATTACCACCAAACTCATTGATGATCGCCAACCATTCTTGTGGCACAGAAGAAGAACCGTGCATAACCAAGTGAGTATCAGGGATACGCTTATGGATTTCTTTAATGCGATCTACGGCAAGAATGTCATCCGTTGGTGGACGAGTAAACTTATAAGCACCATGAGAAGTACCACAAGCAATCGCCAAAGCATCAACACCGGTTTGCTTAACGAAATCCGCTGCTTCTTCAGGATCTGTTAGCATTTGATCCATGCTCAAGGTACCTTCAGCGCCAACACCATCTTCTTCACCAGCCTGACCTGTTTCAAGAGAACCTAGTACACCTAGCTCACCCTCAACCGATACACCACAGCCGTGGGCCATTTCAACCGCACGCTTAGTAACAGCCACATTGTACTCGTAGCTCATTGGGGTCTTACCATCTTCACCCAAAGAACCATCCATCATTACCGAGCTGAAGCCCAGCTGGATAGAGCGCTGACATACAGTCGGAGAAGCGCCATGATCCTGGTGCATACACACAGGAATATGCGGAAATTCTTCAATCGCCGCTTGAATCAAGTGACGTAAGAAAGGTGCTCCGGCATAAGTACGAGCACCGGCAGACGCCTGCACGATCACTGGCGAATCTGTTTGATCAGCCGCTTGCATGATGGCACGCATTTGCTCTAAGTTGTTTACGTTAAAAGCTGGCACGCCATAACCGAACTCGGCCGCGTGATCCAACATTTGGCGCAATGAAATAAGTGCCATGATAAATACCTTTTTAAAATTTTAAATGTCTTAAATTATTATTCGCTATTCTAGCGACTTCTGCGGTTAAGAGAAATAAACGCAGAAGATTGTTTGTTTTTGTTACTAGCAATACTGTATCAATTGCCATTAACAGGGCGACTCGGCACCCCCTCTTCTTCAAACTCTTTATTCTGACGGTCGGCGTGCTGGGCAGCAGTACTGCCTTCATCTGTTACAAACGGCTCACTCGCACAGCCTAATAGACAGATGAAAAGTAAGAGCGAGCTGATCTTTAAATACTGTATTTTCCATACTAGCATACCCATAAACATCACCTCGCTATTTAATTAATACCTATAGTGAAGGCTACTAGCCTTATTTAGCACGCTCTTCAAGCATAGCAACGGCCGGTAAAACCTTACCTTCTACAAATTCTAAGAACGCACCACCACCAGTAGAGATATAAGATACTTTATCGGCAATATCGTATTTATCCACAGCGGCTAAGGTATCACCACCACCAGCAATAGAGAAACCGTCTGACTCAGCAATGGCTAAAGCCAAGGCTTTAGTGCCTTCACCAAACTGGTCAAATTCGAATACCCCAACAGGGCCATTCCAAATAATAGTCTTCGCTTCTTTTAGCTGAGCGGCAAGGGCTTTGGCAGAGTCAGGGCCGATGTCAAAGATCATGTCATCAGCCGTCACTTCAGAGGCGTCTTTTAGTGTTGCTTGTGCGTTTTCGGCAAATTCTTTTGCACAGACAACGTCTGTTGGTACAGGAATAGATACTTTTTCCATCAAGGCTTTGGCTTGTGGTACTAGGTCTTCTTCATATAGAGACTTACCGACGGGCTTACCCGCCGCCGCTAAGAATGTATTAGCGATACCACCACCTACAATGATCTGGTCACAAATATCCGACAGGCTTTCTAATACTTCTAGTTTTGTAGACACTTTAGAACCACCCACAATCGCAACCAATGGGCGCGCTGGATTATCTAAAGCCTTACCTAACGCTTCAAGCTCTGCCGCCAATAATGGGCCAGCACAAGCGATTGCTGCAAACTTAGCCACACCATGAGTAGAGGCTTGAGCGCGGTGAGCGGTACCGAATGCATCCATTACAAATACATCACAAAGATCTGCATAAGCTTGTGCTAGTTGATCTTCGTCTTTCTTTTCGCCTTTATTAAAGCGTACGTTTTCAAGCAGAACCAGCTCACCATCAGCGATATTAAGTTCTTGTTTGAAGTCTTTAACCAATTCAACAGGACGGCCTAACATGCCCGCTAAGTGATCGGCGACGGGAGCCATAGAGAATTTCTCTTCAAACTCACCTTCTGTCGGACGACCTAAGTGAGACATGACAATAACTTTAGCACCGGCTTCAAGCGCTTGCTGGATCGTTGGCAATGACGCACGAATACGCGCATCAGATGATACCTTGCCATCTTTAACCGGTACGTTCAGGTCTTCACGGATTAAAACGCGTTTGCCTTTTAGTTCACCTGAAGCGATCAGGTCAGTCATCTTGATTACAGTCATAATGTCTCGTCCAATTCTAAATTTTTACACTTACTTTTATATTCAAAGCGCTGCACACATTATGGCTGTGCAATCGACTTCATAATTTTACTATTCACGGCTTAACACACCCTAGCTGTCGCAATGAATGATAAAAGGCCTCGTTTTGCACAATAAATTAATGCTGCTTTTTTCTCACTTAAGTAACAATGTTCGCGCACAAGTAGTTGTGGTTTCAGTATTTGCCGTCAAAGCCATGTGTAGCAGGGATGCTACGCCTGAGCTTATAGGGATATATTCACAGCGCGCTAGGCGGCGAATACCGAAATGACATAATAACTTGTGCTTTAACCAGTACTATCGCAAGCGCTTACATATTTTTTAGCTGCAATACCGTATCTAACATACGGTTTGCAAAACCCCATTCGTTATCGAACCAGATCATCAGTTTTACCAATGAGCCATCACTAATGCGGGTTTGGGTACCATCCACAATTCCCGAATGCGGGTCGTGGTTAAAATCAACAGAAGCATGAGGCTCTTGAGTAAAGGCTAATATACCGGTCAACTCACTCTCTGCTGCCTGTTTAAATAACGAGTTTACCTGCTCTACCGTCACATCCTGCTTAAGCTGTAACGTCACATCTAAGACCGAGACATTAATCGTCGGTACCCGTACATGCAGGCTTTCAAACTTGCCTGCTAGCTCGGGAATTAAGCGCGTAATCCCTAGGGCCAAGCCCGTATCAACTGGGATAATACTTTGTACCGCAGCGCGCGTTCGGCGAAGATCAGAATGATACGCATCAATCACGGGCTGGTCGTTCATCGCCGAGTGAATGGTTGTCGTCATACCACGCTCGATACCAAACTGAGAATTCAATAGCTCTAATACAGGAATTAAGCAGTTGGTTGAGCAAGAGCCATTAGAGATGATTTTATGGTCAGCCTCTAAGGTATGCTGATTGAACCCTTGGATCACAGTCGCATCCACCCCCGACTCTGCCGGGTGTGATATCAATACGCGCTTAGCACCTTGCACAAGATGCAGTTCGGCATGGTCACTATTAGTCACCACACCGGTACATTCTAAAACTAGGTCTATCGCAAGGGCTTGCCAAGGTAAACTAGAGACTTCGGGCTCATGGAATACTTGAATAGTATCACCATTCACCAGCAAATCATGAAAGCCTTGGCCATTTTCTTTTAACTCAACCGAGCCAGGAAAACGCCCATGGGTGCTGTCATAACGCAGCATATAGCTAACCGACTCTAAATCGGCTAGCTCATTAATGGCAACGACTTGCAGTTGATCTTGCAAATTACGCTCGTATAAAGCGCGTAAAATACTACGCCCTATACGACCAAACCCATTAATTGCAATACGTATCATAGTATCCCTTGTCTAGGTGAAGAGTACTTAAAGTACACCTTCAACCGCAGCAACCACCTTCTCAACGGTGAAGCCAAAGTGCTTCATCAAGTCAGCGATTGGAGCTGATTCACCAAAGGTATCCATACCGACGATGGCGCCATTTAGGCCAACAAACTTGTACCAATAATCTTTATGCAAGGCTTCCACCGCAACACGAGCCGTCACAGACGCTGGCAATACCGATTCGATGTAAGCCGCATCTTGTGCACAGAAAATTTCAGCACATGGCATAGATACAACACGAACGTTTTTGCCTTTGGCTTCTAATTCTTTCGCTGCGTCCATGGCTAGACCGACTTCAGAACCGGTTGCAATTAAGATAGCTTCTGGCGTGCCAATTGAATCCTTAAGAATATAAGCACCTTTCGCGATGTCAGCAACTTGCGCGGCACTGCGTTCTTGGTGTGGTAAACCCTGACGAGAGAAGATCAAAGACGTTGGGCCATCACTACGTTCAATCGCAGATTTCCAAGAAACCGCCGATTCAACCGCATCACATGGGCGCCATGCGTGCATGTTTGGCGTATTACGTAAGCTTGCCACCTGCTCAACGGGCTGGTGCGTTGGGCCATCTTCACCCAAACCGATAGAATCGT
>CAXIBC010000053.1:0-20481 GCA_964022115.1 uncultured Oleispira sp.
GCAAAAGAATTCCCAGATTTAGACGTAACCATTCGTGGGGCGGTATCTATTGCCCGTCGCCTACAAGATCCATTAGCCGAGCTAGTGAAGATCGAACCTAAATCCATCGGTGTTGGCCAATATCAGCACGACGTAAACCAGACCCAACTAGCCCGTGCTTTGGATGCCACCGTGGAGGATTGTGTAAACTCTGTCGGTGTGGATTTGAACATGGCTTCTGTGCCGCTGCTGACCCGCGTATCCGGTTTGAATAATACCATCGCTAATAACATCGTGAGCTATCGCAACGAAAACGGCGCCTTTGCCTCCCGCAAAGAATTAAAAAAAGTACCCCGCTTAGGAGAAAAGACCTTCGAACAAGCGGCGGGCTTCTTACGCATACATAATGCTGAAAACCCTCTTGATGCCAGCTCAGTTCACCCTGAAGCCTATGGCGTAGTAAAAGAAATCGCCAAGCAGTCAGCCCGTGATATTAAGAGTTTGATTGGTGATGGTTCTTTCTTAAAAGCCGTTAACGCAGCTCAATATGCGACCGAATCTGTAGGTGAAATCACCATCAAAGATATTCTCACCGAATTAGAAAAACCCGGCCGCGATCCACGCCCTGAATTCAAATTCGCGACCTTTATGGATGGCGTAGAAGAAATCAAAGACCTGCGTTTAAACATGGTTTTAGAAGGCGTCATCACCAACGTGACTAACTTTGGTGCTTTTGTCGATGTGGGTGTTCACCAAGATGGCTTGGTTCATATTTCAGCCATGTCCGATACCTTTATTAAAGATCCGCGGGAAGTGGTAAAAGCGGGGGATATCGTCAAAGTAAAAGTCATGGAAGTAGACGCCGCGCGTAAGCGTATTGCCCTTTCAATGCGCATGTCTGACGATGCTAATGAACAAGCCGAACAAAAGACACCAGGCGAACGTCCGCATCGTAATAACCGCAATCAAACGACTAAAACTAGCTTTGGCCCAGGCTCTGCTAGCAACTCTAACCGTGGTAGCTCTAACGGTAATAGCGGTGGCCAAGGTCAAAGTGCTATGGCCAATGCCTTAGCCGCTGCATTGAAAAAAGGTAAAAAATAACTTAGCCATGCTCAAAACCTGAGCAATCATCACTGTGTTATGGATTATCTTACCCATGGCACAGTGATTACCATTGATCAGACTTACTCATCGCTTCACATTCCCCTATAATAGCTGCACTTTTGTACTCGAATCCTGAGGCTTTCCATTGGCTAATCCTACCTACACTAACCTGTTAACTTCTTTACGTGAACAGAACCAGCTTTCTTTACTGGGGCGCATTCAACGCGGTATTGAAAAAGAAGGATTACGCTGTGAACCCAATGGCCACTTAAGCCAAACACCTCATCCACAAGCACTGGGGTCTGCGTTAACACACCCAAGCATCACCACAGATTATTCAGAATCATTATTAGAGTTTATTACTCCGGTTTTTGATAACGCCAAAGATACTCTTGGTTTTATGCACAACTTGCATCAATACAGCTATCAAAATATTGGCAATGAACTGATCTGGCCTGCGTCTATGCCTTGTATCATTGATGGTGAAATGAGCATTCCTATTGCCCAATACGGCTATTCAAATATTGGCCAACTAAAACACGCTTATCGTCATGGTTTATGGCATCGCTATGGTCGTACTATGCAAGCTATTGCCGGTATTCATTATAACTTCTCTATGCCGGATGCCTTATGGCCGATCATGTATCAAGAAGAGAAGCAGTCAGCCGCTAATGCCGAACAGCTAAAAGATTTTATTTCCGAAAAATACTTCGGTCTTATTCGCAACTTCCGCCGCCACTCATGGTTATTACACTATTTATTTGGTGCCTCCCCCGCTATTTGTGGTTCTTTTTTAGAAGGCGAAGAGCACGAATTAGAAAAGTTTAAAGACCATACCCTTTATTTACCCTATGCCACCTCACTACGCATGAGTGATCTAGGCTATCAAAATAATGCTCAAGCTGAGCTCATCGTTTGCTATAACAGCATAGAGAATTATGTCGAGACTCTGTCTGAAGCCATTACTCAGCCTGTTGCCGCATACGAAGAAATTGGCCTGCAAGATGAAAATGGCCAATACAAGCAACTGAATACCAGCTTATTGCAGATTGAAAATGAGTATTACAGTGATATTCGTCCAAAGCGTATTGGTAATGGTGATGAAAAACCACTGCAAGCCTTAGCCAACCACGGCGTCGAATATATAGAAGTGCGCTGCACCGATATTAATCCTTTCCTAACCCTAGGCATGGATGAAACTCACATTCACTTTTTAGATGTTTTCTTAACTCATTGCTTAATGAGTGATAGCCCTAAAATCGATGATACAGAATTCCAAGCGATTAAGAGCAATCAAAATGCCGCCGTCATGAGAGGCCGCGACCCCGAATTGCTATTAAATAATCAAGGTGATGCAATCAAGCTGCGCCTTTGGGCCGACCAGCTTATTGCTGACATGTCGACGCTAGCCAAGTCCATGGATGAAGCAGCGGGTAACCATCAATACAGCGATGCTCTAGCGCAACAACACGCTAAGGTAAAAGATTCCTCATTGACCCCTTCTGCACAATATCTGGCACAGATGCAGGAAGAAGACTTAGAATTTGCACAGCTTACGCTAAAGTTAGCCCAGCAAAGAGCAGAAGAATTTAAAGCACCACTCGCGGCTGACCTAGTAGAAGAAATGCAACTGCAGGCTCAGCAAAGCTTAATGCAGCAAGCAGAAATCGAAGCGGGTGATCAAATCGACTTCCCGAGTTTTCTTAAACAATACCTGCAACGTTAAAGCTATTATCCAATTTAGATAGCGACGGGTACTCACTCGTAATGAGTGCTCGCCGATAATTTTTGTAGAACTCATGTTGAAGCGCTAGTTCTGAACGACAAAGTTTTCGAAATATAAATCATCTACATAAGGTTCTCCCTCTAGCTCTGTCATTAAAGCTCTCACTTCATCCAATGCGGCTTTACGTAATGTTTCTCGCCCTGTACTCGAGTTCACGTTATCACTATCTTGCGCGGTTAATAGCATGACCAAATTATTTCGAATATAGGGTCGATGAGAACTCACCGCCGAAGCCGCGCTGGCCCCAGTAACTTTCAGCGCAACTTCTGTGCGTAAATACCTCATGCGACCCGTATTGCCATAATTAACCACAAAAGCTGGGGTTAAATGGATATACTTAGTCTCACTGACCTCAGCTCCTTGGCTAACATTGGCCAAAGAGAATAGGATTAATCCTGCCAAAGGCAGAAGAAACTTGAACATTATCAATACTCCCGAGTCTGAATAGATTCAAAATAGATCCCTATAGAATAGAACACTATTATTAATCAGGAAGAAGAAAGGACAAACAATGCGTATTAACCTAAAAATGCTCTGCCTAACAGGTTTTATCACCTGCATCGCTTTATTGGCCAGCGCTTATTATTTTCAATATGCCTTAGCCATGGAGCCATGCCCACTGTGTATCATGCAACGAGTTGCAACCTTGATGGTAGCGCTCGGCTGTGCAGCCGGTTTCTTTTTGGTGGAGCGAGCAAGGGGACTATTAATCGCTTCCGGCTGGACCTTACTATCGTCCTTCTTTGGGATCTACCTAGCCCACCACCATAACTGGCTACAGAACCTACCGGCCGATCAAGTGCCGTCTTGTGGTCCAAGCTTAGAATACATGCTGGATGCTTTTCCTATGATGGAAATTGTGACTGTCTTATTACGCGGTAATGGTAATTGCGCTGAGGTATCTTGGAGTTTCGCTGGCTTATCCATGCCTGGCTGGTTATTAATCTTCTTTATCGGCTTCGCAATCGCTTCCGCTTATGGTGTTTTTTCTGCTTGGAAAGCGCGTAAATAATATTTTTTCATAGCGGCTCAGGACATTGCCTGAGCCATTATTTCAACCTAATTCCCTGCTAACGACCTGCTAACCCCATCAAGCATAGATATGTCAGTTTGCAAGCAAAAAAAATGAAAAAACTTGCTTGCAACTGGGTGTCTAGCCTGACTATATTGGGGGTAAATCAGAATCCAGAAGAACAAGGAATTGGGGCATGTTAGAAGGTTGCAAAACAGCACAAGAGCGTTGGGGCGGAGTACATAAACTGATTGATGGCTGGCTCAATGAACGTCAGGATGTCATCGTATTATTCTGCGGCATCAATACCTTAAAGCCTTTCTCACCACGAGAAACGCCGGTATCCATTAAAATCCAAGCATTCTGCCAAGTCCTTATGGATTATTGCTCAGCCGGTCACTTCGAGATTTATCAACAGTTATTAGAAGAAGCTAAGCAATTCGACGATGGTGGCACTCAGCTCGCTAATCGAGCCTATCCAGTATTAGAAGAAATGACTCAGCAATGCGTCGACTTCAACGACAAATACGATAGTGCGGAACATTGCTTAGAAAAGATTTCCGACCTGAGCAAGGATCTATCCGACCTAGGTGAAATACTGAGCGAACGCTTCGAGCTAGAAGATCAACTGATTGAAAAACTACACAACGTTCATCGCGAGCTTGTAGTGAGCTGAACCCAGATACAAAATTAGCTCCATGCTAAATTTGAACTAAACTGACTTCATACTCGCCCTATTTTAGAGATGACTATGAAGTCAGCCGCTAGACCCTTGTTAACCAAACCATTATTAATAGCTTCGATCATTATTTTTAGCTTCTGCCTATCGGCTTGCGATAGCGCTAAAAAACCTCAGCGCTTTGATGAACTCGCTCACCAAGGAGCTTATTCCCTATGCCTCAATCACGATGCCAGTTACGCTTTCGTAGGCTCCATCCATCACGGTGGTAGTCTATGGCGCTTACAACCTTTTGACCGGATGTTTAACTGGAACCACCAAGCAGGAAAAGAGAGCAGCATAATCAGTTGCGACTTTTCTCCTGAAGGGAATTTCGTCGCCACTACAGATAATCGCAGCATCGCCTTGTGGGATAGTAAAACCGGAGAGGCCATTTGGTTATGGAATGCCCCTGGTGATATTCACGATATCAGCCTGAGCCAAAATGGGCAGTACGCTTTATTGGCGATGACAGACTACAGTGCAACCTTATTCGATATTAAAAATGGAGGGATCAAGCGTACCCTCAGGCACGATGGTATTGTCTTTGATGTCAGTATGGATCAGCAAGGAAAGCTTGCGGCGAGTGCCAGCGATGACTCCAGCGCCAGACTATGGAGCTTAGAAAGTGGTAAAGAATTACACCGTTTAAAACATAATAATCAAGTACGCAGAGCCCAATTATCACCAGACGGACACTTACTTTTCACCTCCGCATTAGGAGACCCGGGTCGTTTATGGGATACCCGCAGCGGAGAAGTGATCAATGAGTTCCCAATCAATAGTGGTTTCTATAATACGATACGCTTCAATACCGATGGCTCAGAAATGTTAACAGGAACCAGCGCCGGCAAGATACAGCTTTGGCAAATCAAAGACGCCAAGCTTAAACAAAGCTGGCAAGCCGTCCCCAGAAACCAATGGATTAGCAATAACCTAGTCATCGAAGATGTCGCATTTCATCAACAAGGGTATATTGCTAGCGGCTCAAATGGACGAGTTTTTTATCTGAATTAACTTAGCGGCCTCGTGTCGCTTGTTCAATTTGCTTATTTCGATTATCAATAATTTCTTGCATATTATTCGCGTCGTCGATCATCTTAGAAACCTTATCAAGGGGAACTGTCATCGGTAACGATAATGAGGAGGCTTCTTCTTTTGCTTCAAGCTTTTTTTCTTCAACAACTTTAACGTCTTCTTTCTCGGCCCTAAGACCCTGAATTAGATTGGTATTAGTATTTACTGTGACCGTCTCAGTATTTTTACCGGCTTGAGGTTGATCTGAATAATGCCAATTACCATTATCATCCTGCCATTTATAAAAAGATTGCTTTGTATTAGTATTAGCGTCTTCTTTAGCGCTGTTTAATGACTCCCAAGGCGTTGCCATAAAAGCTGTACCATCTGGTTTTTTCATTAACATAGGGCCTGCAAAAGCAATGGCTAGCAAGACCAACATGATAAATATTGGACGCTTCATACATGATTCCTTCAACTATAATCAAACTATAGGGATTATAGCCCATGCTTAATACAAATAAGACAAGGGATTTTTCAATACTGTTATGGATGACTGCAGCTTGAGCGAAAAAAAAATTGTTACTCCAGCAACGCAATTTCAGACTAACGTCAGAGTCGTTAGCCAAGTTCAGCCTATTAGGGTAATGGTCGCCAATGCTAAGGGGGGTTGTGGGAAAACAACCATGGCAACCAATATCGCCAGTTATTTTGCTACTCAAGGTGAAGGAACCGCTATTGTCGATTACGACCCGCAAGGTTCAAGTATCGATTGGTTAGCGGTAAGAGATCCTCAGCTAGTGAAAATTACCGGCGTAGCAGCATTTAAAAACCAAAATCCTAACTCAACGCGCAGCTACAGCTTAAGAGTCCCCTCAACCACATCGCGAATTGTAATCGACACACCTGCAGGACTAAGCGGTCATACTTTATCGGATATGATTCATGCAACCGATTTTATAGTCATACCCGTTATTCCCTCGGCAATCGATATTCGTGCCGCAACTCGCTTCATACGCGATGTATTATTAAGCAACGCTTATCGTAGCAAAAAGAAGCCGATTGCCGTGGTGGCTAATCGAGTTAAAAAAAATACGCTCATTTATAAAAAATTAGAACTCTTTCTAAATAGCCTAAACATTCCATTTATTACCTCATTCAGAGATACCCAATATTACGTTCGAGCATCCGAACATGGATTGGGTTTGGCCGATTATGATCAAGCAGATGCTAAAGACAAACTCGAATGGCAACCTATGTTGGACTGGTTAGAACAAAAAATAAGTGAAAAACAGAAGAAATAAAAAAAACTAACAAAAAAATCTGATTAAAATTCTATTTCTCGCCTAAAATTAATGGATAGTAATTTGCTTCTAAGTATAATTACGCAGTCTATTATGTCAGTCCTCGAGGAAATCCCATGGCCGCTCGCAAAACCACCACAAAAAAGCCTGCAGTGAAAAAAGTTGCTGCGAAGAAAACCGTAGCTAAAAAAGCTCCAGCTAAAAAGGTTGTATTAAACCCAGTTGAGCTATTGCAAAAAGAAATTGCAGCTTTAGAAGTTAAACTGGAAAAAGCGCGCCAAAAAACGAGTTCTGATGCTGATAAAGCATTGGCAAAAGCAAAAACGGCACAAACTAAAGCCGCTGCTGCTCTTACAAAAGCAAATGCTGCTAAAAAGAAAGCCGCTGATAAAGCAAAAGCAAAAAAATCAGCTGCAACAGCTAAAGCACTAGAAGCTGCTAAGACTAAAGTGGAAAGTGCAAAAGAAGCCGTTGCACTAGCCAAAGAAAATGTTGCGACGGCCAAACTAGCGTCCGCAACAGCTAAAGCAGATGTTGATGCTGCTAAAGCCATTAGCAAAGCCAAAGCTGACGTTGAAAAAGCACAGCAAAAAGCAGCCGCCGCTGCTGCTAAGAAGCAAGCTGCTGCAGATAAGAAAGCCGCTGCTGCTGCCAAGAAAAAAGAAGCTGCTAAAGCGAAGAAAGAAGCTGCTAAAGCTAAAAAAGCCGCTGCTGCCGCCAAGAAAAAAGAAGCCGCTAAAGCGAAGAAAGAAGCTGCCAAAGCTAAAAAAGCCGCTGCTGCCGCCAAGAAAAAAGAAGCCGCTGCTGCCAAAAAAGAAGCTGCTAAAGCTAAAAAGGCCGCCGCTAAACCAGTAAAGAAAGTAGCTACTAAGAAAGCCGTTGCTAAACCGGCTAAGAAAGTTGCTGCTAAGAAAGCCGCGGCCAAACCGGCGAAGAAGGTTGCTACTAAGAAAGCCGCTGCCAAACCCGCTAAGAAAGCTGTTGAGAAAAAAGCCGCCGCTAAGCCAGCTAAAAAAGTAGCTGCTAAGAAAACCGCTGCCAAACCAGCAAAGAAAGCTGTTGAGAAAAAAGCCGCCGCTAAGCCAGCTAAAAAAGTTGTGGCTAAGAAAGCTCCCATTGCGAAGCAAGCTCCTGCCGCTAAAGCAGTTGTTGCGCCAACGCCCGTTTCTACTCCAGCCGCTAAGCCAGCAGCACCTGTGCAATCTCTTGCTGGTGCTATCCACTCTGCAGCAGAAGCTAAACCAGCATCCACTACTCCAGTGGCCGCAGAGGTAAAACCAACCGCTCCTGCGACCGGTAGCTTGTTCTCTCAAAACGAAAACAAGTAATCGCAAGCGCTTTTCCAGCACTTGTTAAAAGGCCGTATGAATTGCTCCCTTAAGAGCAGCTCATGCGGCCTTTTTTATTGCGTGTTAATCCAGCCTGATTGATACATCCCCCAAACGTCAAAGCAATCATCACTGTAAGATGCCTCAAGGCAACAAAATCAATTCGCACAGCTTAGCTAATAACGTACACTAGTCTCTCTTTAGCAATTGCTGACATTTCACGGTTTATTCGAAGTCTCGGCTGAAATACTTAAAAGGGTTCAGTGATGAATGTAGATAAAGCAAAAAAGCGTATAGCAAAGCTCATAAAGAAAGAGAACAAGGGTTACCCTAAGATTGATCTTGAATACTTTGGTTCTAGTAGTGACTCCGCTTCAGAAGTCGTAGTAACCTTCACTTTAGAGGAAGGCGCAGCGCCACAAGAGCAAAAGATCACCAGCAAGGCTGACGCTCGAGAAGACGAGGCAATTCAGTCAGTATTAGTGAAGATTATTGAGCGTGCTGAGGCAAATTCGGTCACCCAGATTAAAGGTATTACGCTGCTTAAATAAAGCAAAAACAGTCATTAGAATTTCATTAATTTCAATCAGTTAGAAGGAACTTCTGATTATAAAGTACTATTATTTATATGAACTATACTAGTTAATATTTCATTTATAATTCAATTATTTGGCCTAAATGTGACCTTAAACAAATTGCTTTTGCGTTCGTTTTTACTCTTGCTGCTCATGCCTTATGCAATAGCTGATGATATATCAATTCATTTAAAGTGGTATCACAAGTTCCAGTTTGCCGGATATTATGCCGCACAAATGCAAGGCTATTTTTCTGAAGAAGGCCATACAGTCACGCTCATAGAAGGTGGACCAGAGAAAAATCACCTACATCAATTAATTAACCATTCTACTGAATACTCAGTTCTCGGTAGCGAAGCAGTCAATTCTCTGGCGCTTGACTCACCGATTATCATAGTGGCATCAATTTTTCAGCATGCCCCAGAAGTGTTGATTACGCTCAAATCAAACCAAGTAAAAGAGATAAGCCATCTAAGAGATAAAATTCTTATGCTGGCGGATAGCACTATCTCTGGCCATATCGAAGCCATGCTTATTAATAATAATTTAAAACCCGGCGATTATAAAAAATACAGCTACGATGGTGATATCACTAAGCTCATGGACGGCCGTGTCTTTGCAATGTATGGCTATATTAGTAATGAGCCTTACCAATTAAAGCAACGAGGTTTTGCCGTTGATACCTTCAGCCCAAAAGACTATAACATTGATTTTTATGGCGATAATTTAGTCACGACCCAATCTGAACTGGATAATCACCCAGAACGGGTTGCTGCCATTCGCCGAGCGGTTATTCGAGGCTGGAATTACGCCATTGCAAACCCAGAAAAAGTCATTAGCTATATTCTAAGCCAACCTAGTGATAACCCCTTGCCTTTCAATCGTGATCATCAATATTACGAAGCGCAAAAGACCATAGAGCTAATTGATGCTAATAACATACCTTTAGGCTACTCCAGTCCAGACCGCTGGGCAGCCATGATTGATACTTATAACCAAGCTACCGGCGGCCAAGCCATATTTCAGCCACACAGCATATACAATGAATTCCATCGCGATCGCAGCTGGCTGCAGTTTTTATTATTGGCCAGTATTTTTGGTATATCGGTAATAATAATGCTCTATTTCTGGAATCGTACCCTGAAGAACCGGTTAAATAGTGCCGTCTCTAGCCTAGAGAAAGCCGTTTTTGAAGATAGCCTAACAGGGATGAAAAATAGATCCTCATTAATGTTATTCATTGAAGAGTGCCGTATAAAGCATAGACACGATGAATATCTTGCCATTTTAGATATCAGTGGCCTGCAAAAAATCAATAAAGAAAAAGGCTTGCGTAAAGCCGACCAGCTAATCAGTAATGTCGCTCAATCCTTACGGGACTGTAAATTCAAATCCTGCAAATTGTATAGCTTATACGGTGGCAAGTTTGCCGTAATCGCTAAGGCTAACAAATACGAAGAATTTGAGCGTAAAATTAATCTATTAATTGAACGCATTAGTCACCTTAATGACCCCATATTAATGCGCTCAGGGGCTGTTCTTCTGGACTTTCGCTTGGATAACTCCAGTCTAACGACTCGTGCAGAATTGGCTTTACAACATGCAAAAGATTCAGCGGCGACGACACTCATTTGTTTCGATCAGTCTTTTTCTGATCGTATAGAAAAGAAAGAAGCGTTATTGGCAGAAGTGATTAACGGTATTAATAAACAAGAGTTTATTGCTTTTTATCAACCCAAGTTGAACTATAAGACAGGCAAAATACAAGGTGTCGAAGCTTTGGTTCGCTGGAACCACCCAACAAAAGGTTTATTATTACCCGGCGCATTTTTAACCGTGGTCGAAACAGCACCCGAAGTAATGAACCAGTTAGAAACGGCTATTTTCGAAACCATTATGGCGGAAGCTCATGAGCTGATCGAGTATTTCTCCGATAACCCAGAGTTTCGAATATCCATCAACCTATCGTCAATACAATTCAATCGGGAACTACTTGTATCAGACTTACTCGCCGCCTGTAAGCGCTATCAAATAAGCCCTCAATACATAGAGTTTGAGCTCACCGAAAGCTCAATGCTAGAAGACTTAAATACCGCAATAGATATCAGTAAGCAATTACAGGCGGCCGAATTTAGGGTCGCATTAGACGATTTTGGCACCGGCTATTCTTCACTTTCGTACATTCAAAACCTGCCTGTTAACGTCATTAAACTGGATTATTCTTTCGTTAAAAAAGTCCCTAAAGATGAGCGCTCTGGTTTCGTAGTTGAACACATAATCTCCCTCGCCCATAAATTAGAACTCGAAATTGTCGCCGAGGGCGTCGAAGAAAAAGAACAATTAGATTATCTCGGTGATCTCAATGTTGACTTGATTCAAGGGTTTTACTTTTATAGACCTATGCCGCTAGCAGAGATATGTCGGCTTGAGATGTGCGTGACCGGCTATAAGCATTAACGGATGTACTGAGTTAAGCAATACTTAGACGATGATAAAAATAGACCACTTTCACAGGATACAGTACTCTCATTGATCGAATGATTTTAAGTTGATAGAAATGCCGAATACTGCCACTAGTTTCCACACCATTGAAAGTCTATTCAAACAATTTGTTCTCGCCGATGCCGATACCAGCATGGGTCTTGGTGATACCAGCTGCCTAGCTAAACTAGGCGACCCCAGCCTTGAGCATCTGATTGAAAATACCGCCCAAGCTAAAGATCTGCTAGCTAAAATCGATAACTGCCTAGTAACAGGCTTTGATCAGCAGCTGGATCTAGAGTTAATGACTCGCTACTTAAAGCAGCAGATATTTTTTGCCGAACTTGAGCAAGATGGCCAGCCGCAAAGGTGTCGTAAACCTTCTGGAGTCGATGGGATCAGTGAAGGGATATTTCAATTGTTCGTCAATGACGAGCGAACTGCAGAGCTTCGCTTAGATGATATTCTCAGCCGTTTACAGCAAGCGCCAAGCTACTTACAAATAGAAGCTAAAGTAATTACTCAACCTATTAAGCGCTGGTTAGCCATAGAGCTGGAACAAGGGGAAGGCTTACCGGATCTCTTCGCGACTATCTATAACTGGGCGCAAGAAAGTGAGTATCCAAAAGCCGATGATCTTCAACAAGCGATTAATACCTGCAATATCGCACTAGAAACCTACCTAAACGACTTACAATCTCGTACATGCCTAAGCGATTTTAAAATTGGTGAAGACAAGGTGAAAGAACTGCTTGAGTTGCGAAATATTAAGCAATCACCTGCTGAGTTAATCCAAATGGCCGCAGATTTCATGGCCGACACCCAAACGTTATTAAATAGTTTAAATAAACGTTTATGCAAAAAATACCACCTCAGTGCAGCCACCAGCGATGAGCAACTACACGAATTTTTAAACCAAACCTTCGCTGCCAAAATAAAAGCAGGTCAATTAGGCTCAGTATTAGATTATTACCACCAACAAATTGAATCCATTAATCAGTTTATCGAACAACGCCACTTATTTGCTATTCCAGCGCAGCAAGAAATTCGTCTTTTACAAACACCTAGCTTCTTAGAACCTGTGATTCCAGCCGGTGCTATGTGGCCACCGTTGGCACTGCGGCCGGGTAAAAAAACCAGCATGGTGTATCTAACCCTAAAAGAAGATCAGCTAGCAGAGCATAGCGAGCTGGGTATTCCTGTGATGATGATTCATGAAGGGATTCCTGGGCATCACTTGCAGTTCGCAACCGCCGCCCAGCACCCTTCTTTTATTCGTCGCATTTTCTCAGCCAATGAACACGCTGAAGGTTGGACGACCATGTTAGAAGACTACATGCTGGATGTGGGTTATATCAGCGATGACCTTGTAGACGAAGTGCGCTTTATTGCCAAGCGTGAAATGTCGCGCCTAGTCGCTCGTATTGGTATCGATTTGTACTTTATGACAGGTAAGCGCGAATACCTAAACGTCGGTTTGGATCTTGGTTTTGATAAAGATGGCTACAGCGAAGATGTTTTTGAAAACGCGGGCAAACTGTTAAAGAAAGCCACTGGCTTCACCGATGGCCGCGTGCAAGCCGAACTGAATTGGTACAGTACAGAGCAAGGTTACCCACTTAGCTACCTCACAGGCAACCGCTTAGTTTGGAAATTGAAGCAGGATATTCAAGCGGCCAATATAAAAGGACTAGACGCATTAGCGCTGGATCAAGCGTTCCACAAAATATATCTAGAATCAGGCTGTATGCCAGTAGAGAGTTTACGTTCGGTTTTTGAGCATGAGGGCTTTTTATAAGACCTAGCTTATTAAAGATTCTTTGGTACTAGGGTAAGGGTTGGCCGCTAAGAATTGTTTTGAAAAACTTCCTGCTACTAACAAAGACTTTTAAGTTTTTTGCGATCAACTTAGCTTTTCAAAATCAAACGGCCTTATAATCATTAGCAAAAACATTTAAGGCTTTTTGATGACTATAATCAGCTGGGTAGATCTTTTATGGTGCCTAATTCCCATCATTTTGATCTGTGCTATCTATATCGCTTGGCAAGGAAAGCCGAGCGAGATCATTATCGCCGTATTACGCATGATAGTGCAGTTAATCGCGGTAGGTTATGTACTGATTAGTATTTTTGAAAATCCTTCCCCTTGGATCAGTAGTATTATTGTAAGCATAATGCTACTGGTCGCCGCTTGGATTTCTATTCACCCAGTAAGGCAACATAAAGAGTACTTGCTGCCTGCAATTATTGCATTGGCTTGCTCAGTTATCCTACACCTGACCCTCTCAATACTGTTAGTGTTACAAGCGGAAAGTTGGTTTCAACCACAATTATTAATACCTTTAGCGGGAATGTACTTGGCTAATACCATGAATACCATTAGCCTTGCCGCTGAGCGCTACCATAGCGAATTGAAAAATAATCAAGCAATACAAGACGCTCGCTTAAGCGCCTTTCATGCGGCGATGATTCCACAAATCAATAGCCTACTCGCGGTCGGACTGGTCGCCTTGCCTGGCATGATGACAGGGCAAATTTTATCAGGAGTATCCCCCTTGATTGCGGTGCGCTATCAAATAATGATTATGGCAATGATACTTGGTAGCGCGGGTCTAGGAGCCACAATCATGCTGATACTAGTCGCGAGAAAAAAGAATCAAATCCAAGATACTATTGAATAGTTTCAGGCTTCTTACCTTCAATCCAATATCGAAAGAGCTTTTTAATGGTCTTATCTTTCTGCTTCATTTTGATCCAATTCCTCATGAATAGCTCAAAAGAAAGATCATCCTTATTGATTGGAAAAGCCATAGTCAGTGCCGGCACCAACGGTTTTGGGGTAACCACAGTATAACTAGGGTTCAGCAGTGTCCAAGCAGAGGCGGTAGGGGCACCAAATAACATAGCATCAATATGCTTATATTCATCTTTGAAAAATAACCTAGGGGTGGATATCTTCCAAGCTTTACCATTAGTAAATCTTTTGGCAATGGCCTTCTCGTAGAAGAACTTCTCTGGAATGCCTATAATCAAATCCGTACGGCTGACAATCTTTTTCCATTCAACAAATTCCGCTCTGCGTTCATCCTTAACAACAAAGGCTATGCGTTGACTGCTATAGGGCAAAGACAAAGAAAACTCTTTCATATTGTCTGGTATGACAGGAATCCCCGTCGTCATATCTAGATAACCAGAGGCTAATAAAGGCGCTGCTTGCTTCCTAAATATTCTAACAAATTGCACACCAACCCCTAAATCCCCCGCTAGCTGGTTCATTATTTCAATATCAAACCCTACTAGCTTGCCATCACTATTATGAAAGGAATAAGGTAAATCATCTCTGAAATAGCCGACTCTCAAAAATCCTCTTTGCTTTATCCGCTGTAGTACTTCACTAAAGGGTTTCACAATAGCGCTTGAGGCGCTGGGCTCTTTAAGATAGCTAGTAGGGATATCATCGAATAAAAAATCACGATTAATGAACTTACTATACCCCTCATACTGATAGCTTATCGCCTGAAAGGTGTACTTCAATGAAAGCAACGCAGAGATACAAAGTAACGGAATAATTAGCGCATTACGGCCGAATTTTCGCCATTTGAAGGTAAAACCTTTAATCATACTCGTGGCGATAAGCAGCGCTAAACAGATGGCGAAAATAACCGATAACAAGGCCGAGAAGCGACCAACAATTAGGTTTTCAGCGACCAGGAAAAAATCAAACATAGAGCTCGAAACATTAAATAGCTCCAACAAGTTGGGCACCGCAATAATGCTGGTACCAAATAATTGTGGAATGCCCGCGCCGATGAGAGTGACATAATCACTAAACGATATATGAGCACCGGAAAACCAAGCCGCAAATAAGGTAAATAACAAGGCTAATAGCTTTCCGCCCACAGGTAAGCTAAAAGTGATGGGAATTAAAATACTGGGTACTTTATCGATATCTCGATTATCCGAATCTAATTGGGCAATCAGTTTTTTAGTTTTCTCTACAATAACGGGAATAACAACAAAGAAGCTCCCAGTGGCAAATGCTGTCACCATAGCATCCCGTGAAGCGCCTAGTATTTGGCGATAGCCAAAAGGCGTGATAATCGCCACGATAGTCGGCAAAACGACAAAGGTGAGTAAGAATACTAAGACTGCAGAAGTCACTATATAAACAAGCAAACCGTCGAGATCAGAAGGGTCTACTGTCGCGGCAGCGCGCAGACCAATACAAAAGATACCTAACGGGGCAAACTTCATCACGATAGTACTGACATTCGCTACCGCCGCTTGTAGATTACTCAGTAATAATATTGCATGCTTTTTTCTATGGACACTCATAAGCCCAATACCCATGAAGATGCTAAAAGTCACGACAGAAGGGATCAAGCCATTAGCAAATGAATGAAACGGGTTAGCAGGAATGAATAAATTAACCAGATTAAATTCCGTACTGACTTTAATAGTCTCAACACTATAAAACTCTGCGGTAATCCAATCTGGAAAAGCGATCGGCGATAAGAAGATAAAAAACAGTACTGTCGCCATCAATAAAAGCAAAATCAGCAAACTCTTTTTAAACGTCCGGCTAAGCCCAGTCGGTGACAAGCCACCTATGCCAACAATCAAGGATAAAGCGATATAGGGTAGTGCTGTCATTTGTAAGAGCATTACAAAGGCATTCGCAATGGCATCGACACCAATAAAGACAATGGAAGTATAAGCACCGATAGCTAAACCAAAGCCCATCGCGACGAGAATACGCATGAAAGGTGGAATCTTCTGTAACAGCATATAAATCCTAAATTTGTACACTAAATAATAAACCAGCGAATAGCTTAACCGCCTATCTTACCATTTTTGTCTGTTTTACACATAAATCGCTAATATATACTCCAACGAGTCACACAAGTATCTGGCTTAAGACTTGCCGTAGGGCTTGTTTGATTCAGGTTTTGCCGTCACCATTGCGCTTTACTCACCCACTAAAGACCGCAGCAATGAATGCTGGCCTGACGACCTAAGGACAAATCATGTCAAACAAACTTCCATTTTCCCCTCTTATAATTTTAAAACTATTACCCCTAGCACTCGTGATCATTGCGGCCTTACAATCGTATTACATCGTTATTGAAGGCCATGTCGGTATTGTGAAACGCTTTGGGGAAGCTAAAAAACAAGAAAACCCTGGGTTACACTTAAAGATTCCATTCATCGAAACCGTAGAAATGATTGAAGTGCGCACGCGCAAAAACGCTGAGCGCATGGCTTCCAGTACCAAAGAGCAAATGCCTGTGACCATTGAAGTCTCGGTTAACTGGACGGTTAATAAAGAAGCCGCCATGGACTTATTCAAGAAATACGGTGGTTTATTACAGTTTGAGCAACGCATCCTTGATCCGCGCTTTCGCTCAGCGACAAAAGATACCATCCCTCAGTTTGAAGCTGAGCAATTGATCCAAGATCGAGCATCGGCCATTCAAGGCATAGAACGCCGCTTAACTGAAGAAATGGCAGGTTTCCCAGTTGCTGTGGATAACATCCAAATTGAAAACATTGTATTACCACAAAAATACATCAGCTCCATTGAAATTAAGCAGACCGAAAAGAACTTAGCGGCAGCGGAAAAACACAAACTTGAACGCCAGCGCCTAGAAGCGTTACGTGGGGTAAATACCGCGGATGCAAAAGCTCAAGGTATCTTGAAAATCGCCGAAGCAGAAGCCAAGTCTATTTTATTGAAAGGTAAAGCAGAAGCTCAGGCCATTGAAGCTAAAGCCAAAGCGCTAAAGAGCAACCCACTTATTGTGAAACTGACTGAAGCACAAGGCTGGGATGGTAAACTGCCAACAACGATTATGGGTAATACCGCCATGCCAATTCTAGATATGCGCCAGGGAAAATAAGCGTAGTGACATTGCATGCTCTTACAGCGTGGTTATAAGTGAGTGGAAGTGCTCGGGGAGAATATTCATGCTTTCTCCGAGCCGCTTTAAATTGTCTTCGGCTAGGAAAACAGGCCCACTTTTGCTAGCGCCCTTTGCATTAACACCCTTTCTTTTAGTTGCCTTCTTTTTAACTTCACTGCTATTCGTTGCATTGTGCACATACAAGATCGCCAACGCGTATTGCTCGGCTTGTAATTCCAACTTTTTCACTTGCTGGCGGAACCCTTCATAAGCTACGCCGCGCTTTTCCACCCAATCGGTTTTTAAGCGCCGGCGTATATTACGGATAGGAATAACCTGTTCGGTAACCCACGGCTGATAATCTTCAGGAATGCACTCAGGTGTCCATTCGATACCTTCACTGGCTAGCCACAAGGCTTGTAGAATCAGATTGATATCCGCCCCATGATTATCCTGTAAAACAAGCAATTCAGCTTCGACTCCCACTTGCGAATACACCTGACAGGCATGGTCCCATAGCGGGTTTTGAAGTGGGATAACAGGCGAATTTGTGGCAAACTGCGCGTCAGTTATTGAGTCTTCTTTTGATTCAGCCAAAGCGCTATACCCTCTTTTATAAAAGTATTCTGAAAGATTATGATCGAATTTAATCAGGTTTCATTACATCGTGGTATCAAACCTCTGCTCAAACAAGCAGATTTACGAGTTCATGATGGCCAAAAACTCGCCCTTATTGGTCCAAACGGCGCAGGTAAGTCTAGCTTATTTGCTTTGCTTTTAGGGGAGTTAGGGGTTGAAGAGGGTGATTTATATTTGCCTACGGGCTGGCGTATCGCCCACATGGCACAAGAAGTTGAGGCCAGTGAGCGCTGTGCGGTTGATTATGTGATCGATGGCGACAAAACCTACCGCGAAATTGAGCACGGCATACAAAGCGCTACTTGCGATAACGAACTGGCTGAATGGCACGGCAAGATGGACGCCCACAATGGCTACAATATTAAAGTGCAAGCCGAGCAGTTATTACACGGCTTAGGTTTTAAGCAAAGCGACATGGTGAAGCCGGTTTCAGGTTTCTCAGGGGGCTGGCGTATTCGTTTAAACCTAGCCCAAGCCTTGATGACCCCCTCGGATTTATTATTACTCGATGAGCCCACCAACCACTTGGATTTGGACGCGACCTTATGGTTAGAACAATGGCTGAATAAATACCAAGGCACCCTGGTCTTTATTTCTCACGACCGTGATTTTATTGATGGCGTTGCTGATCACATTGTTCATTTGCACCAGCAAAAATTAACCAGTTACCCAGGTAACTACAGTGCTTACGAACGCATTCGTGCAGAACGCTTAGCTCAGCAACAAGTGATGCACGACAAACAGCAAGTGCGCATTGCCGAAATTGAAAAATTTGTTACTCGCTTTAAAGCCAAAGCCAGTAAAGCCAAACAAGCACAAAGCCGGGTCAAAGAACTAGAACGTATGGAGCTAATTGCCCCTGCGCATGTTGATTCACCCTTTAGTTTTTCTTTCGCCTGTGCTGAAAAAGTATCAACGCCGCTATTAAATCTTGAAGATGCCGACATAGGTTATGCTGGCAGCTCTCAAGATAACTCTCAAGGCAAAGGAAATAGCGAGTCAGTAGCGATTCTAAAGAAACAAAATGTCTCTTTGGTACCAGGGCACCGCATTGGGTTATTAGGGGCAAACGGCGCGGGTAAATCAACCTTAATTAAAACCTTGTGCAAAGAACTGCCACAGCTTTCGGGCTTGCGTCACGAAGGCGAACATTTAAAACTCGGTTATTACGCCCAGCACCAACTTGAAACCTTGGATGTTAAAGCCAGCCCAATGTTAATGATTCAGCGCATCACGCCATCTGCAACCGACCAAGAAGTGCGTAACTTTTTAGGCGGTTTTGATTTCCGTGGGGATAAAGCCCTAGAAGCTTGCGAACCGTTTTCCGGTGGTGAAAAAGCACGCTTAGCCTTAGCCTTAGTCGCATGGCAAAAACCTAACTTATTGATTATGGATGAGCCTACCAACCACCTAGATATTGAAATGCGTGAAGCACTCACCATGGCCTTACAATCCTTTGCCGGTGCCATTGTCTTGGTCAGCCACGATCGTCATTTATTAAAAGCGACCGTGGATGAATATTGGCTAGTGGAAGATGGCAAGGTTGATCTGTTTGAAGGTGATTTAGACGATTACCACAAACATGTGCAAGCCAAGCAAGCGGCATCTGGTTTTAATGCCGGCCAGCTAGCAACCAACCCCAATTCTGCCGACAGCAATAGCTCAGGCAATAGCGAGAACAAAGCCGCTGGGGCAAGCGCTCAAGATCGCAAAGAACAAAAACGTTTAGACGCCGAACGTCGTGCGCGTTTAGCCCCTATGCGTAAAGCATTAAACAAACTCGAAAGCCGTATGGAAAAACTGCAAAGCACTTTAGAAGGCTGTGAAAACCAGCTGGCTGATACCACACTTTATGAAGCTGCGCGCAAAGCCGACTTACAAAAAATATTGCAGCAGCAAGGTGATGCGAAAAGCGAAATGGAAGAAGTGGAAATGGAATGGATGGAACTCAGCGAAGCAATGGAAGCGGCTGAATAATGGCTGCTTCTATTCAAGCTTCTAACGCTGATTCTGAATCTACTACTAGCAAGATAACTTTGCCGCCACTATCTCTGTATATTCATGTGCCTTGGTGTGTGCGCAAGTGCCCTTACTGCGATTTTAACTCTCATGAGATAAAGAGTCATAAAGCGGATGGCATCATCCCAGAAACGGAATACGTACAGGCGCTATTAGACGACCTTGAAGCCGACCTTGCTTACGTGCAAGGGCGCGAGATTCAAACTATTTTTATCGGCGGTGGCACACCTTCGTTATTAAGTATTAAAGCGTTTGCTACCTTGTTAACAGGGTTACAAAAAAAAGTAACCTTTGTTAAAGATATCGAAATCACCATGGAAGCCAACCCAGGTACTTTCGAAGCGGAAAAGTTTGCCGGTTATCGCAAACTCGGCATTAATCGCCTTTCTATTGGGGTACAAAGTTTTGCCGATAAGCAGCTAAAACATCTAGGTCGTATTCACGATGGTCAGCAAGCGATCTCTGCTATTAACATGGCGAAAGCGGCGGGCTTCGATAATTTTAATATCGATCTAATGCACGGCTTACCCGACCAGTCGCAGGCGCAAGCCTTAGCCGATATTCAACAAGCCATCGACCTTGGGCCAACGCATTTATCTTGGTATCAATTAAC
>CAXIBC010000054.1:0-20301 GCA_964022115.1 uncultured Oleispira sp.
TAAAAAAACACGCTAAAAGCGGCGAAGACATCTACGGCGATGGCATTTTAGAAATCCTACAAGATGGCTTCGGCTTCTTACGAAGTGCTACTTCTTCCTATCTGGCTGGCCCAGATGACATCTATGTTTCCCCTAGCCAGATTCGACGCTTCAACTTGCGTAAGGGTGATACTATTTCGGGTAAGATTCGCCCGCCAAAAGAAGGTGAGCGTTACTTTGCCATGTTGAAGGTCAATGAGATCAACAACGATAAGCCAGAGAACGTTAAAAATAAGACGCTTTTTGAAAACCTAACCCCCTTATTTCCAGATGATGCCTTAGTGCTAGAAGTCGGCAACGGCTCTGCAGATGATTTGTCATCCCGTGTTATCGATCTAATTGCACCCATCGGTAAAGGTCAGCGTGGCTTAATCGTTGCACCACCTAAAGCCGGTAAGACCATGTTGTTACAGAGCATTGCCCAAGCAATCTCCCGCAACAACCCTGAATGTGAATTGATCGTATTATTGATCGACGAACGTCCAGAAGAAGTAACTGAAATGACCCGCTCTGTACGTGGTGAAGTGGTAGCATCTACTTTTGATGAACCACCTTCCCGCCACGTTCAAGTAGCTGAAATGGTTATCGAAAAAGCCAAACGCTTAGTTGAACACAAGCGTGACGTGGTGATTCTTTTAGACTCCATCACCCGTCTAGCCCGTGCTTACAATACCGTTGTTCCTTCCTCTGGTAAGGTACTAACCGGTGGTGTTGATGCGCACGCATTAGAAAAGCCAAAGCGTTTCTTTGGTGCCGCTCGTAACATCGAAGAAGGTGGTTCATTAACCATCATAGCAACAGCGCTGGTCGATACCGGCTCTAAGATGGACGAAGTGATCTACGAAGAATTTAAAGGTACCGGTAACCAAGAGTTACACCTTGATCGTAAAGTCGCTGAGAAACGTATTTACCCAGCGATCAACGTACGTCGCTCAGGTACTCGCCGTGAAGACTTGTTGATGTCTGAATCCGATCTTCAGCGTCTATGGATCTTGCGTCGTCTGCTAGCTGAAATGGAAGATGTACCCGCGATTGAATTCTTATTAGATAAACTGCGTCAAAGCGAATCTAATAATGAGTTCTTCGACTCTATGCGTGGTGGTAAAACGACTAAAGCTAAAAAATAGTCGTTTTATCAATGCTGAGACTCTTAACTCGTTAGGAGTTTCAGCATAAGAAATCGCAAACACAAAAAAGCCGCTCATCATTTTATGATAGCGGCTTTTTTGTGCCTTCCCCTTCAATCAGAGACGTTAATCATGTCTGATTGAGACTCAAGCGAGACAATGCCAGGGTGCTGAGACTGTCTTTATGCTAAAGCTAGACCGCTTCTGCCTCCATGGCGTCACGGACTTTCTTCATTGCATTCTTTTCTAGCTGACGAATACGTTCTGCAGATACATCATATTCTGCCGCTAGCTCATGTAGGGTAGCCTTATCATCAGTCAACCAACGCTGCTGTAAGATATCGCGACTACGCTCATCAAGGTTTGCTAGTGCCATGTGCAAGCTAGTACTCGCTTGTTCTTCATGGCTGCTATTTTCAACCACCATAGCCGGGTCAAAACGCTTATCTTCTAAATAGTGTGCCGGCGCTTGATACGCAGTTTCATCGTCATCATCAGCACCCGCATCGAAGGCAGCGTCACGAGCTTGTAGTCGGCCTTCCATTTCAAATACCGTTTTTTCTTCAACACCCAACGCTTCAGCAATATCTTGTGCTTCAGTTTGAGACAACCAACCTAGCTTCTTTTTAGAGCTGCGTAGGTTAAAGAACATTTTACGCTGCGCTTTTGTCGTCGCAACTTTCACAATGCGCCAGTTACGCAAGATGAATTCGTGCATTTCAGCCTTAATCCAATGCACAGCAAAGGAGACCAAACGTACACCAACCGCAGGATCGAAGCGCTTAACCGCCTTCATTAAACCTACGTTACCTTCTTGGATTAGATCACCTTGATTCAAACCATAACCCGAATAGCTTTTTGCAATATGTGCAACAAAGCGCAGGTGCGACATAATTAAACGACGCGCAGCTTCTAAATCTTCTTCATAATGAAGACGACTGGTTAATTCTCGCTCTTCTTCAATACTTAGCACAGGCACAGAGTTAACCGTCGCCAAATAGGCTTCTAGGTTAGCGCCGGGGCTTAGAGCATCAACAGATTGCAAGGCAGTGTTCATCAATTTTTCCTATTCAATTAACAAAGGACACATGGAGTGTAGCACTGGTTTTTATTGAGTACCATGGTGAGATTAAGTTCATTAATGGAACAGTGCTTTTACTTTTCTTTGCATTAAACATATATGGTCTGGCTAGCAGTAATTTTGCGTCTCGGGGTTGCTTATGTCCTTTAAGGATATCTGAGGCAGGAAGCCGAAGCTAAGCCTACACGGAAGTATTTACGGCGTTCCGTAAAAGGACATAAACAATCACGATAAAAAGCAAAATTTCCCGTTTATGGCTCAATCGCTACCAAATGGCGCTGCACCGACCACCACGATCCAATTAACCCCAATACTGCAGCACTGAATATTAACCAACATGTGGGGGTAAATGGAAGCGGTTGTAGATAAAAGTCAGCCCCATATAAGGCCGCAATATCAGCCACTGGGCCTTGTAACAGGATCCAGCATAAACCTAACATCAGCCAAGCGAGAATACCGCCGATAGCGCCATACCAAAAACCAGAATACAAGAAAGGCCTACGCACATAAGCATTGGTCCCCCCGACCAGTTTTATCACCCTAATCTCGTCCGTTCTCGCAGCGATCGCCAAGCGTATGGTATTACCTACTACTAGGACAATGGCAAGGGCTAATAACACCCCGACCACAGCGACTAAGCGTTGCGCTAAGGCTAATAAGGCTAATAGACGCTCTACCCAAGCCATATCGACTTGTACACTATCTACCTGGGGAAAGGCTTTGATTTGCTCGACTAAGGCATTGAGCTGTACTTTATCAATGCCTAAAGGAGGCTCCACCAGCAATACCGCAGGTAAAGGGTTCTCATCCAAGAAGCTCAACGCTTCCGAAATACCACCAAATTGCTTGAACTCTTCTAATGCCTGCTCAGGGGAAACATAAACCACCTTATTGACCTGTTCAAGAGCACTGACCTTTAAGCGTAGCGCCCTACTCTCAGTATCTCTAATGTCACTCGCTAAAAAGACGGTCATCTGGCCAGAGGACTCAAAATGGCCACTCAGTTGCTGTAAATTGTTCACCGCCATATAAAGCGCACCGGGCAAGGTGAGGGCAATAGCGATGACTAACCAGGTTAAAAAGCTTGAGGCTGGGGTGGATAATAGTTTTGCCAACGACTCCACCGCCACCATCTGGTGATTGCGGAAGTATGCGCTTAATTTATCACTCGCACCTAACTGAGCGGCGGAAGCACCTTGCTGATTGATCATTTTCTCAGACATGGACAGCTCCACTCTGTAAGTTCTGACCCGCGATCATTTGCCCATTTTGCAAAATTAAACGGCGTTTATTCATACGCTCAACCAAGCTAATGTCGTGAGTCGCGATCAACACGGTGACCCCTACTTGCTGAAACTGGCTAAACAGATTCATAATTTCAGCGGATAATTCTGGATCTAGGTTACCGGTTGGCTCATCGGCGATTAATAACGCGGGTTTATTCACTACCGCACGGGCAATGCCGATACGTTGCTGTTCACCCCCTGAGAGCTGAATCGGGTTGAGTTTTTCTTTGCCTAATAGACCCACTTTATCGAGGGCTGCGCGCACGCGGCGACCTGTTTCTTTTAACGACGTGCCGGCAATTAATAAAGGTAGCGCAACGTTTTCAAAGACACTGCGATCAAATAATAGTTGATGGTTTTGGAATACCACCCCGACTTTTCGCCTATGGTATGGCACTAAGCCTTCACGCAAACGCGACAGGTTATGGCCATCAATGATGACCTCCCCCCGCGTTGGCACTTCCATGCGCATCATGAGCTTCAACAGGGTACTTTTACCGGCACCAGAGTGCCCGGTCAGAAACGCCATTTCACCACGGGCCAGCTCAAAGCTAACACCACTGAGGGCTTCATTACCCGACGAGTAACGCTTACTGACACGATCAAAACGAACCATTGGCAAAATTAGGTCTCCTTGCTACAGATTATGACCAAACGTTGGTTTCGCCTTCGCTTGCTATTAGCAGTAGGTATTTCGTTCTGCGACACGCGGTGAATACTTCCCTGTACGCTCGTATTTTGCATCCCTGCAAAATGACGGTCTTAAACGAAACACCTACTGCCAATACGCGAAAGCTGTAGCAATCAAATTATTATTTTATGTTTTATTCGGCCACATACTATTTAGCCAGAAGCATAATTAGGTATTTGCGTAACAAGTGTGCATGGCAGGACGCCATGCCCAAGCCTACATGGAAGTATTCACGGCGGCTTGTGGAGTAAAGTACCTAATCATGCTTCATCACAAGGCGTTTAACCAAATAACAATCTATTTTCTTTATAAACTTTCTTTATCAAACAGTGCACGAGTAAAATCATTGGCATCAAATGGACGCAAATCATTAATACCTTCGCCAATGCCAATAAAGCGAACCGGCAAGCCAAGTTGTTTAGCCAAGGCAAAGATGACACCACCTTTTGCCGTACCGTCTAACTTAGTTAACGTTAACCCCGTAACACCCACCGATTTTTGGAACTGAGTCGCTTGGTTCAAGGCATTCTGCCCAGTACCTGCATCCAGTACCAACATCACTTCGTGTGGTGCTTCTGGGTCTATCTTTTTCATCACCCGCACGACTTTTTCCAATTCACCCATCAGGTTGTCTTTGGTATGCAAGCGGCCCGCAGTATCGGCGATTAAGATATCGGTACCGCGAGCGGTAGCGGCTTCAAGAGCATCATAAAGTACCGAAGCGCTATCTGCACCGGTATGCTGAGCGACTACAGGCACGTCATTACGCTCACCCCAAACCTGTAACTGCTCAACGGCGGCGGCGCGGAACGTATCACCTGCGGCGAGCATCACGGTTTTGCCTTTATTTTGGAATTGCTTGGCGAGCTTGCCGATGGTCGTAGTTTTACCCACACCATTAATGCCTACCATAAGAATGACATAAGGCTTATTAGCAGAATCAATTAACAAAGGCTGCTGGCAAGGTAACAAGATGTCTTGCAACTCTTTAATTAATGCTTCAAACAAGGCATCGGAATCGGTTAACTCTTTACGACCTACGCGCTCAGTTAACCGACCCATAATGTCTCGGGTGGCTTCAACACCCACATCCGCCATCACTAGCTGAGTTTCTAAGTCTTCTAATAGGTCATCATCAATTTCTTTTTTACCTAATAGAAGATTCGCGACACCATCACTAAAGCCTGACCGTGTTTTACTCAGTCCTGAGGCTAGGCGACTGAAGAAACCTTTCTTTTTCTCTTCCGCGCCAGCATCCACTTGGTCACTAGCTTCCTGAAAGAAAACCGGGTCATCACCACTCGGGGTATCCAGCGCTTGCTTATCACTAGATTCCACGACTGGGTCTTGCGCTAACTCACGGCTTTCTTCTATGAGCGGTTCAGCTTGATCGTCTACTTTCGTTTCCGCTTCAGCGTCTTTTTTATTACGTTTAAAAATATCGAACATGGCGTTTTCTCAAACATAAGCTCAGCTATTTCGGCAAACCCTTAGCAAAAATAGATCGAGCCTCTACTATATGAATTATTTGGGGTCTATCCTATCATCTATCGACTGTTGTGAATAATACAAGGACTAAGAATGAAGCTGAGATTCAGCCGTTCCTCCCTCAATGTGATCATTTTTACCTGCATTATCCTCATTGGTTGGGCTAGCATAGATAAAAAACGCGATGTTGACGATTCAGCCTCTTCAGCTCACACAGCCAGCCGAATACTAGACTTACCCCAATTAGAGCCGTTAAATCAACAAAGCTGGACCAGCCAAGAGGGTATTCATATTATCTGGCAAAGTCGCTTAGATACCGACTATTTAATTCGTGTGCGCGGTCGCAGGGCAAGCGATATTGCTGCAGTCAATAACCATAATATCAGCTGGCAACCCGATTATTGGCAGTGGGAGATTAATTTAGGGACCGATTTTGAATCAGGGCTGCAAGTGTTCAGACAGCAAGTTAAAGACTTTCCGATAGCCCTTCAAGGGCAAGCGGCTAGCATTATCCTGCAAGGCCCCTGGAGCCCAGACATCGCACGCTTAACCAGTGCGCGGCTGATTAAAGATCTGCATTTGAAACCCTTATCTCATGCTAAACAGATCGCCAGTAGGCAAGATCGGCACGACTGCCCTTGGCAGCCGGTGAGCGCGCAGTTTTGGTTACAAGATCAACTACCCCATAGAAATCAAAGCCAGCCTAATATGGCGAACAAGACTTGGGAACTCCAACAGTTCCCTAAATTAAGTCCGATTACAGCGGCGGCCATACACAGCTGGAAGCAAGTATTCATCCAGCAATGGCAAACGAACTGGCCAAAACCACAAAAGCAGTTCGACATGCTGAGTGACCTCGCATACTATCGCCTTCCTGCCAATTACCTGCTGCAAGGTTATTGGCAAATCAATGAGTTAACCCCAGCTGCGTTAGAGCACTATCTAGCCCAGTGTCGTCGAGATGTTAGGTAACCCCATGGCGAAAAAGAAAGGCTTTGTTGCCATCAATAGCAATAAAAGTAAGGGCAAAGAGAACCAGCGCAAAGGCCCACTGCAATTAAGGATTATTGGTGGTGATTGGCGCTCCCGTCGCATTCGCTTTGCTGATGCCCCGGGCCTTCGCCCGACCATGGACCGTGTGCGCGAGACGGTATTCAACTGGCTGCAATGGGATATTGAAGGCAAGTTAATTCTCGATTGCTTCGCTGGTAGTGGTGCCTTAGGTTATGAGGCGTTAAGCCGAAGTGCTAAAGAAGTGACCTTTCTAGAACTGAACCCCAAAGCCGCTAGCTGTATTCGTGAGTCATTACAGTCCTTAGGTGCTGCGAATGCTCAAGTATGGCAAAGCGATGCCTTGCTCTGGTTAGGACAGCAAGAAAGTCTAGCGCAGTTTGATGTTATCTTTCTCGATCCGCCTTTTGGTCAAGACTTGCTTGCCCCTGCGGTTGACTTGATAGCCCAAAAGGTAAAACCTGGATGCTTGATCTATGTCGAGGTTGAAGCCAATGCCGACTTGTCTTGCATTCCAGCAAACTGGGCAGAAAACAAACGCAAGGATGGTAAAGAATTTAGCTTTATGTTGTTTGAGACAAAGTAATAAAAATCGCCAGCTAAATTATCACTGCCCAGTCTCCTAATCCTCAGTCTCCTATCCCTCAGCCTCCTAAATAGGATAGGAGACTGAGTAGTGCTGCTGATTGTTTATATCTCAGACACGTTAGACAAGCCATCAAATAAAGGGGTGAGTATCAGACGATCTAGGCCACCAATAATCAGATCTAATACTGGGCCTAACTTATAATCAATATGATATGTCACTTCCCCAAGGGCAACTAATAATACGCTACTCAAAAAGCTAGGCCCTAGCTTGATTGCATTCGTTACTGACTCAGGTGCCAAGGTCTCAATAGGTATTACTTTCAATAAAAGATTATTAAGCAAGTTCTCTGTTGTATACGCCAACACTTGAGATAGCTTACTGGTATCAACACTACCGATAGCATCTAATACATCACCAACATCGAGTAATAATTGAGAAAGAAGGCTAAAGCTAGCGCCAATAACAGGCACCATTCCAGTCTCCTCTTCGGCGGCATCAACGATTCCTTGAATATTCATTGCTAAAGCTTTAAGAGGGTCCGTTAAGCGCTGAATATTTGCCTTGTCTTCACCACTGCTATTATTTAAAGTACTTTCCTTAAAAGCATCTAAAGCCGCTCCAAGCTGATCGAAAGGGGCTGGCAAATCGCCTCGTTCCGTCAAACTTTGTAGTGCCTGCAATGAATAAAGTAAAGCTTGAGAGGCTCTCGCTACCCCCGCAGAAATCTGCTCAGGATTTCCCTCCACTGCCGCCCGTTGAAATCCCGTCGCCATTGAATCAACGACTTCTAATAAACCTTCTCCCGTTGAGCCCACAGCCGACATGATTGTGGCCACATTTTCTTCTGGAATATTGTCTGCCAAGGTATCAAAAGCCGATTTAAATCCTTCTTGAACCGGATCGAGATTACCCTCTTGTCCACGAACATCAAAATCACCTGCGACGCCTATTGGGTTAGTAAAACGATCACTTTCGGTAAGTCCTAAGGAAGCCGTCTGACTCGTTTGTCGATTGAATGCTGGCTGTGGATTATCAAGGGAGCCTAAACCTAACGCGGCATCATGCGGATCTACTTGATAAACATCACCCGTCAATTGATCACCTTTCACTTCAACCCAAACAAAACCATAAGTGTCTCCTTGCTGGTAAAAAACCGGATTTTCATCTCGATTCACTAGGCTACGCGTTTTACTCGCCGCACCGGATATAATGAACTCAGTTTTTCCACAAGAAGTTTGCGGTTTTAGCCACTGCATATCATGATCATGGCCAGCAAAAAAGAAATCCGCCTTATCACACATGGTTTCTTCTAAAAAATCCTTATAGCGCTCTCCGGAAAGAACAGGAAGCACGGCACTCGGCACACCATCATAATGTCCAGCATTACCATGAGAACCATTCGAGACGTAGGGGTGGTGAGCGAATACCATTTTCCATTTGGCTTTACTTGCGGTCATGGTTTCTTTCAACCATTTGGCTTGGTTTCTTCCGTAGGTACTATAAGCATAATTTTTATCGCTATCGGCAAAACCACCAGCAATTTGCGTTGAGTCTATTGCGAAAAACTCTATGAATGGCGATCTATCTTCTTGCTCACCCGCTTTGAAATGATAATAACGTTCCGGCAAGTTCCATCGTTGGGTTAATCTCGGCGCATCGGGATGTTCTACATCACGATAATGGTAATCAATTTGGTACTCACCAGTCGCGTTGCCAGCACCGTCACCACCAAAAAATTCAGAATTATCATGATTACCTAAAACAAAATAAAAGGGCTGCTGTACGGGAGCGAATGGTAATTCAAATTTTTCTTCAAATTGATCATCCATAACCGAACTAACACCGGACTCATAAATATTATCACCCAATCCTAATACAAAATCGCAGCCTCGCTTAGCACACACCTTACTTATAGCTTCTCCTACCGCATACGCGCCCTCACTACCACTGCCACTATCCCCCATGATAATGAAACGTACGCTACTAGGTTCTGCTAGATACTGCCCATTGGCCGTATCTTCACTAACATTGTCTTTTACACTTTCACCGGTAACATCACCATCTTGTGATTCAGCGCCGCAGCCAGCCAAACTAATAATACTGGTAAAAAGTACTATTTTAAAAACGCTCAATTCTTTACTTAACATACTTTAATCCAATCAATTAACTACGGGCTCGAGAAACTTCGCCATCTTCACTAAGGCGACTACTGCCATTCTGTACCGCAAGGGTTTTTATCTTATCCATTTCTATACCCGAATTTTCCGCCAGGCTAATGTCTTTGGCATAATAAAATTCTGCTTGTGTACGCTCCCTAGTAACATCGATCAGAATAAAACCCTTATTTTTTAGGTCGGTATATTTAATATGTGGATTAACGGCAGGTAATACGCTGGATACGAGTTCAGCTGCGCCATCGGGAAACCCAGGTGAGGTTATACTGGTCGTCACAAATTCGGCCGCTAGAGGCTCTTCAAAAACTCCCCCAGTTAATAAAGGGCTATGCCTATACACTTCATTCGCCCAACTGCTATGAATATCTCCGGTTAAAATAACCATGTTGTTAATTTCTTTCTCTTCAATAAAATCAAGAATCTCTTCACGCTCACTAGGATAACCATCCCATTGGTCCATGTTCACGGCTATTAAGGGGCCAAAATCACCAGCAGGCACTAACGGCAACATGGCCTGAAGCTCTAACAGTTGCAGCTGAGCAAACATAACTTGCTGGCCGACAAACTTCCAAACCCCTTGCGAGACCTCCAATTCATGTTTAAACCAGTCTTTTTGTGTCTGACCTAACAAATTTCTCTGTTCTGCACGAGCGGGATCCGAAGGGATGTCGAGTTGCTTCTCACGGCCCTCTAAGCGCGTATCAAGCATCATGAAGTCCGCTAAATCGCCATATTGGAAAGAACGGTAAATACTATCTTTCTCCGGCGTTGGTGGGCGAATAGGTAACCATTCAAAATAAGCTTGAATAGCACCTGTCTTGCGGTCTAACCAGTCACCTTCATCTTCATTGTGATTTTTTGCACCATCTTTATAGGAGTTGTCACAGGTTTCATGATCATCCCAAACAGTCACAAATGGGTGCTGAGCATGGGCTGCTTGAAGATCAACATCAAGACGATACAGAGCATAACGACGACGATAATCATCAAGGCTCACCGTTTCATGAACTGGGTCTAATAAGCTCTCTCGTGCTTCATGACCACCGTATTCACCTTGCCCATACTCATAAATATAGTCACCAAGGTGCAAAACAAAATCTAGGTCATTTCGATTAGCAATCATTCTATAGACGGAAAAGTAGCCATGAGGAAAGCTACTACATGAACACACAGCAAAACGCAGGCGATCGGCGAAATCCCCAGGCGCTGGTAAAGTACGAGCGCGACCTGTGCTAGATACAGCATCTTGCGCTTTGAATCGATACCAATAACGTCGATCAGGCGAGAGGCCAACCGCATCAAATTTTACCGTATAGTCTCGATCCGCATTGGTTGTCAGCTTTGCTGATAAGATCAGGCTCGCAAAATCAGGATCTTCAGATATTTCGCATAGCACAGTAACATCACCAGTACTTCCTTCAGGTGGGGTTGCGCGAGTCCAAAGGATAATACGATCCGCTAATGGGTCACCACTCGCGATACCATGTAAAAATTTAATTCCTGAACTTAACGGAGTACTGTTATCAACATCCCCACCAACCATCAGCGAGCCTGCGGCAGAAGTAGCAGAATCAGCGCCACCACAAGCCGTCAGAATAGGAATACTCAAGCTCGCGGCGGTCATAGCTTTAATAAAACGTCGACGGTCCATAACGATTCTCACAAAGATAAATGCATCAGATAAGAAACGATGGATGCTAAGAAAAGTATGTTACAGCCATATTACAATGAGAGAGCATTATGCATAACAGATCTGTTATACATAACTGACAGGTATATTTACTGAGAGGATAGCCAACTAGGCCTAGGGATAAACGCTTCTTGCATCGCCTGTACCTGTGCTCTGTATTGCTCGGTTAAATAAGGGCGTTCTAATTGGAAAATCTGGTAGATACCGCCTTTTAGCATATCCAAAGTGATATCTTCTTCCCCATAAGATAATAAGTTGCATTGTAAAAACGAATACCAGCTCGTCACCACAATCCAGGTATTCAATGCCAAACCTTCTATCTCCCTCTGTCCAATATCTATGATATTGGCATCGCGTAAGCCCTCATAAATCGCTTCGGTTTTTTGCTGACTGCGACGGAAGAAATCTCGATAGCGGGCGTGTAAGCGCTCTTCCCCTAATAACAGGTGCTCCATATCACGGTGCATAAAGCGGTATTCCCACAAGCCTTGAAATATTTTTTGTAGGTAATTCAACTTATCCTCAAGGGTCAGCATCCTCCCCTCTGGCAAATCCAAATTACCATCAACGGTTTTTTCATAAGTAAGAAACAGCTCATAGATGATTTCTTGCTTATTCTTAAAGTGGTAATACAGGTTACCCGGCGACATATTAAGATGTGCAGCAAGATGATTAGTCGTTACCTTACGCTCTCCTTGTTGATTAAATAGCTCGAGAGCAGCGGCTAGAATACGATCGCGGGTTTTCATTGAGTCTTCTACTTACCTTATTGTATGCAGCCATTAATCAACATCAATGGTCGCAATATTATAAACGGTCGTACCAATAATGGCATCACCTATTGCACTCTAGAGTAATAACTCTAATAATGTTCCCAGAATAATTATTATTAGCTCTTTCTCGGAGACCCACCATGAGTACCAATGCTGCTGAAGTATCAACTCTTGATACTGAAATCATTCGTTTAAAAGAATTATTTACTCGTCAAAAAGACGCTTATCGCAAGGCCCCTATGCCAAGTGCTGAGCAGCGTATTGGCCACTTGAAAGCGCTAAAAAACGTCACCCTTAAGTTTCAAAACCAACTAGCAGAAGCCGTTAATGAAGACTTCAGCTGCCGCTCTAAAGATGAAACCTTAATCGCTGAGATTCTGACCAGCATAGAAGGCATCAATATGGCGATCAAAAAAACTCGTAAGTGGATGAAACCGAGTAAACGCGGTGTTGGTTTATTATTCGCCCCCGCTAAAAACGAAGTGCGCTATCAGCCGTTAGGGGTTGTCGGCATTATCGTACCTTGGAATTACCCGATTTTCTTGGCCATTGGTCCATTAGTTGCCGCGTTATCAGCGGGTAATCGTGCCATGATCAAGATGTCGGAGTTTACTCCTAATCTTAACAAGGTCTTTAAGGCCATGATAGCTGAAGCCTTTGATGAAAATCGCGTCTGTGTGATTGAAGGTGAAGCTGATGCGGCGATCGCCTTCACCGAACAGCCTTTCGATCATATGTTATTCACAGGCTCAACGGCGGTGGGGCGCTTCGTTATGGCCGCGGCGGCGAAGAACCTAACCCCTGTAACCCTTGAACTAGGGGGGAAATCTCCAGCCATTGTTTCTAATAACATTTCAATGAAAGATGCAGCCGAGCGAATTTGTTTTGGTAAATCCATGAACGCAGGCCAAACTTGCGTTGCCCCAGATTATATCTTAGTACCCAAAGCGCAAGAAGAAGAATTCATTAACGCCTACATTGCCGCTTTCTCAAAGATGTACCCCACACTAAAAGATAATAGCGATTACACTGCCATCGTTAACGATCGCCAATATCAACGTCTCACTAGCTGGATCCAAGATGCTAAAGACAAGGGTGCTAAACTTACTGAAATTAACCCAGCGCAAGAAGATTTATCGTCTGGCCGTAAACTTGCTCCTGTCATTGTACAGAATATGAAAAGCGATATGACCATTGCTGAAGAAGAGCTTTTTGGTCCTATTTTGCCCATCATCACCTACGATGCTATGGATGAAGCAATTGCCCACATCAATGACCGCCCACGCCCACTGGCCTTATACTTCTTCGGTTACGATAAAAATGAGCAGGATTATGTCTTAGACAATACCCATTCTGGTGGTGTCAGTGTGAACGATACTCTGATGCACCTAGCTCAAGAAGATATGCCTTTTGGTGGCGTAGGAGATTCTGGCATGGGTCATTATCACGGCAAAGAAGGTTTTATTACCTTCTCGAAAGCGAAAGCCGTTCACCGTAAAGGGCGTATATCAACCGGTAGCTTGGCCTACCCGCCATACGATAACTCGATCCGTAAAATGATTTATACCTTCTTTATTCGCTAATAAACTAAGGTTTTATAAGCCAACAGAAGGGACTCTAATGGTTTTGGTATGTATAAAAATACAAATAATATGAGACTTATTATGAACTCAAAAATAGACCAGGCACTCCCTACTACACGCCGAGGATTTTTACAGTTAGGCTTAATGGGCACAGCCACCCTTGCACTAGGCAGCGCAGTCGCAACCTTAACCGGTTGCGCAACACCACTAGAGAAAACCTCTAAGTTCAAATTTTTAAAACCTGATGATAGAGAGTTTTTTGCTGCGCTCATCCCAGTGGTTCTAAGCAAAAGTTTCCCAGGTGAACTAAACGAGAAATCGGCGATGCACCGCACCTTGCTTGCGTTAGACGATTTAATTTATACCTTGCAAGAGCACAACCAAAGTCAAATGCGCATGATGTTTAATGCCCTCTCTGTGGCACCGATTCGGATTTTTGCGGGTGCTTCTTGGACTAGCTGGAAAGACATGAGCCCAGAGCAAGTTAACGACTTTTTAATCGACTGGCGCGATAGCAGCATTCAGTTAAAGCGCATGGGTTATGTATCACTTTCCAAGCTAATTAACATCAGCTGGTATTCTCAACCAGAATCGTTTGCCGCTACAGGTTATCCAGGGCCACCGGTAAAGATTCCAACACCGGTATCAGCAAAAGTATCTTCTATATCGCCTATAACTGCAGTGGAGAATAGCTAATGGCTAAGAAAGTTTTTGAAGAAATTCGAGGCATTAGTGACCCGATTTTAGAAGGCATCAGCAATGGCTGGATCACCTTAGACGCTGGTGACTATAAAGGGGCTACGACCTTAGAGGCCGATGTGGCGATTATTGGTACGGGCGCAGGTGGTGGCGTAACCGCTGAAATTCTTGCCAAAGCGGGCTTAAAAGTTTTATTGATTGAAGAAGGGCCACTAAAAAGCTCTAACGATTTCAAAATGGACGAGCGCGAAGCCTATAAAGACCTGTACCAAGAGAATGCAGGCCGTATGAGTAAAGACGGTGGCATGTCGATCCTACAAGGTCGTTGCGTCGGTGGGACGACTGTTATCAACTGGACGTCTAGCTTCCGTACGCCAGAGCAAACATTGCAATATTGGAGTGATGAGTTTAAGACCCAAGGCGTATCAAAAGATGAAATGGCGCCTTGGTTCGATATCATGGAAAAACGCTTAAATATTGCACCTTGGGCCTTCCCTGCCAATGAAAATAATGACGTATTGATCCGTGGTGCCGACGCACTCAACATTCCATGGAAAGTGATCCCACGCAACGTAGCCGGTTGCTGGAACTTGGGTTATTGCGGCACAGGTTGCCCAACGAATGCTAAGCAGTCCATGCTAGTGACGACTATTCCAGGCGCCATGAATGAAGGCAGCCAATTACTGTATAGCGCTCGTGCTGAACGCTTAATCATAGAAGACGATAAAGTTACAGGCATTGAAATCACGGCTTTGGATAAGGGTTATCGCCCAACTGGGGTTAAGCTAACAGTTAAAGCACCCACTGTCGTTTTATCCGCAGGGGGTATCAATGGTCCAGCCATGATGCTGCGCTCCGATGCGCCAGACCCAAAAGGCCTTGTAGGTAAGCGTACCTTCTTCCACCCAACCATTTTCTCTTTTGCCGAATTCGATCAAGAGATTAATGCTTATTACGGTGCGCCGCAGTCGATTTATTCTGATCATTTTCAATGGCAAACTGTCGATGGGCCAGTGGGCTATAAATTAGAAGTTCCACCGCTTCACCCGGGTTTAACCTCAGCTCTGATCATGGGCCATGGCGAATCTCACTTTGACGATATTAAAAAGCTACCTAACTTGAATGGCATGATTGCGTTATTGCGCGATGGCTTTAATGAAGAAAGTGAAGGTGGAGCAATTGAGCTAGCCAGTGATGGCTCCCCCGTTATTGATTACCCAATCAATGATTACCTATGGGAAGGTATTAAACGTACCCATTTAACCATGGCTGAGCTGCAATTCGCCGCTGGAGCAAAAGCGGTTAAACCTGCCCATGTTGATGCCAAGTTTGAAACCTCTTGGGAAGCCTCAAAAGCCGCCATCAATGAACTGTCTTATACCTCTAGCCGAGCATTGGTAGGCAGTGCTCATGTAATGGGGGGGATGGCTATGGGTGAAGATTTAGATCGTTGCGTAGTAGATAGTAAGGGTAAATATCATTATCTAGATAACTTATACGTCATCGATGGTTCGCTTTTCCCAACCAGTATTGGCGCAAACCCACAGCTATCCATTTATGGAATGGCATGTCGCTTAGCGACGGGCTTAGCTGAAAAGCTTACGGGCAAAGCGTAACCGCAACGCAGTGTCGTCGCTCAATGAGCGACTAGCCAAGGATGGCTAGGCCGGAAGGCACTCCACGGATGGAACTTTAATTTTCTTGTGAGCGATACGCAGTGGCTCTAGAGTTTGTCCCGCGTTACGAAAGCCCTGATCTAATTTAGCCCGTATCTAATTTAGAAAGCTTTATAGGATTCGGTATCTCTCTCAGCCCTTGCAATCTAAGCCAAACAGGGTACTTTGCTGCAATACGCTTATCGCTTTCAAACCTGAACATATTGAGAAAAACCATGGACTATAGCGCACTTAAACACTCCCATATCGGCCTAGCCTACTTAAGCATCTTATTGTTTATCATTCGCTTTGCATTATTCAAATTTAAGCCGGCCTTTAAAAGCAATAAACTGCTTAAAATTTTGCCCCACATCATAGATACCTTTTTACTCATATTCGCCATCTGGTTATGTACCATCATCAGCCAATATCCACTGACCGATCATTGGTTAACGGCCAAGGTTATTGGTCTAATAGGCTATATTGCTTTTGCTACTATCGCGATCAAACAAGGGAAAAACTGGGCCTTTATTGCCGCGATTATCTCCTTTGCTTACGTCTTTGCCGCGGCCAAGAGTCATAGCGCGCTATCGTTTTTTAGCCAATTCGGTTAAAATACGCCGCTCTATTTTTAAATTTACCCATCTTTTAACCTACAGAATGATGAGCCCACTATGAATGTAGTTGTCTATCCTGGAACATTTGACCCAATCACCAACGGCCATACCGACTTGGTTGAACGGGCTGCTCGCATGTTTGACCACATCATTCTAGCGGTTGCCGATAACCCAAAGAAAAAACCTACCCTCGATATTGATACCCGTGTCGACCTAGCGAATGAAGTTCTAGGCCATTTGCACAACGTTGAAGTCGTGGGTTTCAGCAATCTCTTAGCGGATTTTGTGCAAGAGAAAAATGCCAACATTATATTACGCGGGCTACGCGCAGTATCGGATTTCGAATACGAATTCCAGCTCGCTAATATGAACCGAGTATTAGCCCCTAATGTCGAGAGCATGTTTCTCACCCCAGCAGAACGATACTCTTATATTTCATCAACGTTAGTGCGTGAAATTGCCGCCCTTAATGGCGACATTAGCAAATTCGTTCACCCTGCGGTTGCTAAAGCCCTGAAAGAACAAGCGTAAGGAAAAGACAATGTCATTAATCATCACTGACGAATGCATAAACTGCGATGTATGTGAACCCGAGTGTCCTAACGAAGCGATTACTCCAGGGGAAGAAATTTACGAAATTGATCCAACAAAATGTACTGAGTGTGTTGGTCATTACGACGAACCCCAGTGCGTCTTAGTTTGCCCTGTTGACTGCATTCCAAAAGATCCAGAAAACGAAGAAAGCAAAGAAGAGCTAGAAGCGAAATACGAATTGCTGACAGGCAATACCCTCTAGCCTCTTGCTATAAAAGTAAGATCTTGCCACAGTAGCTGGAAAATATTTGCTTACAGGAAATATCTTCCATGCTACTCGCTTTTTCTAAACCTCTTCGCCTTTCACTCGCGCTCTCTACTCTCATCGCCTTAAGTGCCTGTTCACCAACAGAAGCACCAAAAGCAAGCTCAGCAAAAGTTTCAATAGCGACTAGCTCTCAAGCTAGCCAGCCTAAACAAGCCGCTATTGCCAGTGCTCACCCACTTGCCACCCAAGCCGGTATGGATATACTCAGCCAAGGTGGTAATGCATTTGATGCTGCTATTGCCGTGGCGGCCTCATTAGGAGTGGTCGAACCCTATAGTGCAGGTTTAGGGGGTGGTGGTTTTTGGTTAATTCATGATGCCAAAGCCAATAAAAATATCTTTATCGACGCCCGTGAAAAAGCCCCTGCTGCGGCCCATGCTGATTTATACCTCAATGAAGATGGTAGCGTTAACCGCGATAGCGCAGTAAACGGCGCTCTCGCCGCCGGCATTCCTGGGCAAGCCGCTGCTTTTGTTCATCTCGCCGAGCATTATGGCCAATTACCGCTGAAGAAAACCTTAGCCGCGGCTATCCAGCAAGCGAATGAAGGCTTTCCGGTTTATCAGCACTATCAAAAATTAATGAGCTATCGCTTAGATGCTATTAAGCGCTACCCAAGCAGTGCCAAAACTTTTTTAACCGCAGCACAAGAAATCCCTGAAATCGGCCATTTAATCAAGCAGCCTGACCTTGCTTGGACACTGCAGCAAATTGCCACTCAAGGCTTTGATGGTTTTTACAAAGGTGAAAGCGCCCGTCGCCTAGTCGCCGGCGTACAAGCGGAAAATGGCATTTGGACGTTAGAGGATCTAGCCAATTACAATATCATCGAACGTGAGCCAATTGAGATTGAATATAAAGGCCATAAGGTTATTAGTGCACCACCCCCTTCATCCGGTGGTATTGCCATCGCAGCCATGTTGAATATGTTGTCGCAATACGATTTAACAACGTTGAACAATGCCGATAAAACCCACTTAATTGTTGAAGTAATGCGTCGTGCTTATAAAGATCGTGCGGAATTTTTAGGTGATCCAGATTTTGTTGAGGTGCCGACCAAAGAGCTGATTAGTTTAGAGCGAGCGAAAAGCTATGCTAGCACCATCGATATGCACACAGCGACGAGCAGCTTAAGTTTAAAAGGCCCAAAGAATATCCACGAAGGTTTTCATACGACCCACTTCTCTGTGATCGATAAAGCCGGCAACCGAGTATCAGCCACGTTAAGTATTAACCTGCCGTTTGGTTCTGCCTTCACCGTCGCGAATACCGGTGTGGTATTGAATAATGAGATGGATGATTTTTCTGCCAAACCAGGTGAGCCCAATGCTTATGGTCTTGTAGGCAATGCCGCTAATGCCATCGCCCCCAACAAACGTCCCTTGTCTAGCATGAGCCCTTCATTTGTCGAAAGTGACCAGGCCATCGCGCTGATTGGTACTCCTGGAGGCAGCCGCATTATTACTATGGTGATGCTAGGGATGTTAGAACATTTTGACCAGCAGCCGGTCAGTGATTGGGTAGGACGCTCGCGTTTTCACCACCAGTATTTACCGGATGTGATTCAACATGAACCTAATACCTTCAGCGCTGCCGAAGTGAATGCGCTAGAAAGCAAAGGCCATACCTTGAAAAATATCGGCCGCGAATATGGCAATATGCAGGCTATATTGTGGGATAAGAACAGTGGTGAAGTCAGCGCTGCTTCAGACCCTAGAGCTTTTGGTGAAGCACAGGTTTCTGAATAATTAATCTAAAGATCCGTGACTAGGTGTTTATTCTATAAACCGGCATGAATATTTACTGGATGCATCCATGTATCTCGCCCTATGGGCGGCAAGCCGTTCAAAACCTGCTGCTGTGGTTTTGTCCCTGTAGCTTTAAGCTCGGCACGCATATTTGCTCCATAATCATCTAGTCTCGAATCGATATCAAATTTCATAACGAGATAAATAATGGAACTCGGATTCATCCTCAAAAAGTTAATTAGCATGTGGCTCATGCCATTACCTTTTTGCTGCTTATTAATTACCTTTGGCTTAGTTATTAGTTATTGGCGCGCCCAGATTGGCCGAGCTATGGCGTTCTCTGGAGTCGCGTTACTGATGTTATTCAGCTGGCAGCCTTTTGCTAACTCGGTGCTTTACCCATTAGAGCACCAGTCCCCTAGTTTTGATATCAGCCAGCCTGTGGATGCCATTGTGGTTTTAGGCAATTGCCATCAAGTTAATGATGAGATCCCGCCTATGGCTCAATTGTGCGGTACGGGTTTATATCGCTTAATGGAAGGTTATCGTATTTGGCAAGCTAACCCTGAGGCTGAACTGTTATTGTCGGGTTATGCTGGCAATGAAAGTCGACCTTATGCCGAAGTGGCAGCAGAGCTTGCTTTGAGCTTAGGTATACCAAAAGAGAAGATTCGTTTATTTCCGACGGCGAAGGATACCCAACAAGAAGCCGAGCTTACCGCGCCTTTTCTCAAAGATAAGACCTTTGCACTTGTCACCTCAGCGTCTCATATACAGCGCTCGATTAACTGGTTTGAGCAGCAAAGGATTGAAGGCCAAGGATTGAAGCCAATCCCCGCACCCGCGTTTTTTGGCGCAGCGAATGCATCATCAAACTGGAAAATAGAGACTAGCGCACTAATGAAAACAGAGCGTACTTGGCATGAGTTCTTAGGCCGGGCTTGGGCAGCAATGTAGGCTCGCCTTTAGGCCAATAAACACAAGATGGCCACAAATGTCGCACTGAAGTACGACCTACACAATAACTGTCGCATTGAAACATGACCTACACAATAACTGTCGCATTGAAACATGACCTACACAATAACTGTCGCACTGAAACACGACCTACACAATAACTGTCGCATTGAAACACGACCTACACCACAAGGTAGGTTGGCCTTCAGGCCAACATGTTATTTCTGGCAA
>CAXIBC010000055.1:0-19986 GCA_964022115.1 uncultured Oleispira sp.
AACCACTTATTTTCGTGCATGTAGCGATGCATCCAGTAATACAAAAAATCATCGAGTAATACAAAAAGCAGCAACTGCGCCACAATAATGTACCAAACTGGCAGCTCACCATTATGCACCCCTGTCACTTTTAACAGCGGCCAGCTCACTACCAATAGCGCCGCTAAAATGATGTTATTAATAATGATGCGACCAATAGAAGGCAGTAGGAATTTTTTTATTTCGAACGGTTTTTGCTGAATTTTATATTTACGCAAGGCAATAGGATCGATCCAAGCAACAAGGGTCCAAGGAATAGCGACCGTCAAAAAAGCCGCCATGCTGATGGCCAGTGTGGCCATAGGGAACTGCCAAAACCATGGATCGTTATAAAACTCATGCCAGTAAGAGAATAAATCCATATTTCACCTGTTGTAATTGTTATTGTGAAAATAAAGTTACCGAGCAAGCTGAAACGAAACCAGCCTGCTAGGTACAGTAATTTAGGTAGCGAGTGTGTGAGGCAGGGATGCCTCGCCCAAGCCTACAGGGAGCGTATTTACGGCGGCTCGCGGAGTAAATACTGAACCTAGTAGGCGTTTAATCGAGATGATTTAATCTTTTAAGCGTTAACCTTTAATAGTTAACCTTTAATAGTTAATCTTTAAGCGTTAACTGACCAAAGTGCAAATCACCATAGGTCACTGTAGGTTTATACCCTGGGAAGCCCCAATAACCGGTCAGTTCCGATGAGTTCGCCATGTTCGGGAAATCGGTATGTACAGGGTGGTTACCCGCAATGGTTTTCTCAACGATCATCGAAATATACTGCTCTAAACCACCTTCCAAGGTATTACCGTTTAAGATAACTTCCATGCCTGTTTGCTTAGCGTATTTTTTCAGCCCCGGAATACGCGAATGCTCAGGTGCATAACAATCTGGGCCAACCCCATTTTCACTGGTGACTTTTAAACCTTCTGGGGTATGGGCGACAAACGAATGGTTACCTACGGTATGGCCCGGCGTTTGAATGAGCGCCAAACCCTCACCAACCATGACATCGCCTTCTAACTGAATGATACGATCTTCAGGAATGCCGGCTAATCCGTTAGGGCAATACCAATCAACTTGAGGTGCCATTAAGTTTTGCGCTGAATCCCACTCGTCTTTCATTACCAATAACTTAGCGTTTGGTAGAACGCCCGGGTTAGTGCCATCGCCTAACCATTTACGCAATTCCTGCGTATGTAAGTGGTCATAACTGATGTAATCAACATCTTCTGGTTTAAGGTTTAATTCTTTTAAACAACCTTCAACGGTATTCATTTGCGGGGCGATGAATTTCTTTATTAAATCTTTAGCTGGGCCTGCTTTATCGGTCATGCGCTTAAAATAAGGAGTTTCTGCATTGCCTTCAGTATCTGATGCAGACAGTAAAATCGTCTTTAAGCCTTCTTCAGTTTCCACTTGCACTACAAAGACGCGATTCACAATGTGGATAAATGGCATTGGGATAATATTACAGTTTAAAAAAGCATACTTGCTTGGGTAGGGAACTCGAATCAGCTCCATACTGCGATAGAATTTAACTTGTGGCTTAGACAGCATATCTTCCCGGAAAGACACCGCGGCTTTGCGCATTTGATCTAAGCGATAGTGGGCGGTATGGCAGGTACGCGCTTGGTCAAAGTGAGTAATGGGCTTAAGGATGCTATTTTCTACGGAATCGTTCATCGAGTTTCCTACTTATCGTTATTCTGGTTGAGATGCTGAGCTGTTGTGTTGTTTTAGTTGTTATTGTTTTTGTATTTCTTATATTGGTAATTGCAAAAAATCATAACCTGATTTAGCCTAATCTTATTTCTATATTACGACACTTAATTGCTGGAAAGCGACGTGAAGGCGTTAGAGAACTATGTCATCGGATCCTATATTAAGCCTGTATTGGAGGCTTACTTGCACCAACAGGGACGGTTATCGGTTTTGGCCGATACGTTAAAGGTATCGGATCTTTGGTTTTTTAAGCCACCCGAAAAGATTCCCATGGAGCAATATTTTCAACTATTGCTCAAAGCCAGTGAATTAGTGAATGATCCTCACTTGGGTATCAAGGTGGGGCAATACACTAGCTTAGATGATTATGATGTTTTGGGTAAAGCACTAGAGAATACTCAGCGCCAGCAAGCAACCTTAGCGAAAGCGTTGCAGCAAGTCATGATGCTGGAACGGTTAGTACACCGTTTGGGGGATTCACGCATTGAAATGGAAGGTGATCATGTACGCTTCATTTGGCGGGCTCGTTTTCAACAGCACAAGGCCTCAAGACTGGTGAGTGAAAGCATGCTTGCAGGAATTTCACATTTGGCACAGGCTTTAGCAGGACGTTCAATTCCAATCTTAGATATTACCTTTGTTCATCCTTTACCCAAAGTGTATTCAGAGTCACTGTATCAGCAGGCATTTCGCGCCCAATGTCGCTTCGGTCAAAAATATAACAGTCTACTCATAGCAGCGGATGTTTTAGCTTGGCCATTAAAGCAATCAGCTGGTGTGGTGGCCGACGTTGATAAAAATGCAGAGCAAAACATTACAGAGCAGGTGGTAGCGCAGCTTAAATCCAGTTTGATGAGTGCACCTAAGTTGTCACAAATAGCCGCGATGTTAGGGCTGAACGAACGCAGCTTGCAAAGAAAGTTAAAAGCGGAGGGGTACAGTTTTCAGCAATTATTAGCTCAGGTTCGCCAGCAACAAGCGTGTGATTATTTACAATACTCAAACCTTAATGTGTTAAATATAAGTCACTTGTTGGGCTTTAAAGAGCAAAGTTCATTTAACCATTTTTTTACCCAGCAAGTGGGGATGTCACCCCTGCAATATAAGGCTGAAAAAAGTTAGCGCGTAGTTAAATCTTTCCATGCCTGGTGGTGGCTTAAATAAATATTTCCCGTTAGCTTGGTAATAAACTCACTGCGTTGTAAGCGGTCCATGACAGGGCCTTTCACTTCCGATAGGTGAAAATCAATTTCGGCTTCTTTTAAATATTGATTTACAGAAATTAAACTTTCAATTGCACTAACATCAATGTCGTTAATGGCTGAGCAGGTTAAAATTAAATGTTTAGCTTTAGGGTTCTCGGCAACGATCTGGTTAACTTTATCCGCCAAAAAACGGGCATTAGCAAAGTATAAACTGGCATCGATTCGTAGGGATAAAATGCGGTCATCTGTGATGACATTATGGCGTTCAATATTACGAAAATGTTCGGTATTAGGCACTAGGCCTAATAGCGCAACGTGAGGTGAACTTGAGCGATATAAATGCAAGGCAATTGAAATGAAGATACCTACGATTAAACCCCACTCTAATCCCTGAATTAAGGTGAGGCTAAAGGTGATGATTAACGCTGAGAAGTCTTGCAAGCTATAAGCATAAGTACGTTTCATCGCGCCGAAATCGAATAATGAAATAACGGCCAGCAGAATCATTGCGGCTAATGTCACGATCGGTAAATAATATAAATAGGGGGTTAAAAATAAACAGCAAAGAAAAATACTGATAGCGGTCAAAGCACTCGCGGCGGGAGTTTTCGCCCCAGCGTTAAAGCTCACAGCAGAGCGCGATAAGCTAGCGGAAACTGGGAATGCAGAGCTTAAACCAGCGGATAGATTGGCGACTCCTAGTGCAATGGCTTCTTGATTTGGATTAATTCGTTGCCTTTGTTTAGCGGCAAACGTTTGCGCCGCCGATAATGAACTAATAAAGCCTATGATGCTGATTAAGAGCGCTGAATTTAATAGTCCTTTCCAGTCTTGCTGAGTAAGCTCTAGAGCTTGCCAGTGTGGGATGGATAAATTAGGTAAACCCACGGGAATATCGCCGACTACCATAATACCGTATTGGGTTAAGTCAAACGCATATACCGCCATAGAAGAAAGAATCATGGCTAATACTGGCGTGACTTTACTCAAGCTATCGGCCAATAAGTCGTGCTGACTCAGTCGATAAATAAACGCGCGTAGTAGCTTAGGTACCCAGTATAAAAAGAGGATAAGAATAATCGTTAGCAGTAACGTGTTGCTGTGGATTTGGTCAAACTTTTGCAGCACAATTTCTAAAGTCTGAATAAAATTATGACTGTGAATAGAAATGCCTAAAATGCTACCAAACTGACTAGAAGCAATAATAATTGCCGAGGCTGATATAAAGCCGGTGACAACCGGAAAACTTATAAAGTTGGTTAAAAAACCGAAACGAAATAAACCAAAGGTTAATAAACAGATCCCACTCAGCAGGGCCAAAATAGAGGCTGAGATCAGCATTTGTTCGGGGCTATAATGATTGTTGGCAAATAAGGTTGCTAACGCGGTAGCGGTCATGATGGAGGTAATGGCGAACGGTCCTACAGACAGTGGGCCACTGGAACCCAATAATGCATAGGCAATAAGGGGTAATAAGCTCGCGTAGAGACCCGCTTGGGGAGGTAAGCCCGCGAGCATGGCATAAGCGAGAGATTGTGGAATTAACATCATGCTAATAACAAGGGCGGCGATGCAATCGTCGAGAAAGGTTACTCTATTATAATCTTTGGACCACTTTAACAAGGGAAATTTCGCCTGCCTTTGCTTATGGAAGAATGAGTATAGCATTTAACGAGAGTGCTTTTAAGCGCAGAAAATACGCTGGTTTTGGGGTTGTGGCGGTTGAATACCTTGCTAATGCCGTAACCCGATTATTGGTTTTTCTGCGCGCTGAAATTTTTAAGATAAGGGCCAAAACCTTGATCGCTCAACCAATAACGCACAATGTTATGGACGCTGCGGCTGGTCCATGTGGCACCAGAAAGAGCATCCACTTCATAATTCGCCGCTTGGCTATCGGCTGCTACTTTGCCCCGAGCGACACCAATTCGGAGTTTGCCCTCAGCATCACGCACTTTAATTCCATGCCATTGGTTGAGCCATAGCTGATCATTCACTTGTGCGCCTAACCCAGGCGTTTCACCATGTTGATAAAAGCTTAATCCGATGACGGTATTCGCATCGGCGTCGAGACCAAGATAACCATACAGAGTCGAAGCAAAACCCTTTCCATGGATGGGCAAGATAATAAACCTAATTCTATTATTATTTCGTACTAGGTAAACAGGGGCATATTTAGCACGGCGTTTAAGCTTGGCTATGTCGTCGATGGGCGAGATGCTAATACTGTGCTCTGGATCTCGCTCGGCTTTATACTGGTCATAAGTATCAGGGTTAATGGTTGGGTTATAGTGCCCAGTGGCGAGATTGACCAATCGTACTTCGACGTATTGCGCCCCCACGGTGGTAAAAAATTCTTTTATATTGGGCTGGCGTTCTATTATCTCTAGCAGTTTTTGCCGTTGCTCTTGCTCTATATTGGCGAGCTGAATAGGTTTTAAAAGAACAACCGAAACCGAGACGATAAGGCCACAGATTAGGCTGATCGAGAGCGCCATTATAAAGGTATTAGTCAGGCTATTTTTGGGTAACGTACGTAGCTTATCGAACCACTTACTAATATGGATAAATTTAGTTCTCTTCTCTTTATGAGGCGACATATTATGAGGCGACATAGCTCTATGTCCCCCTGGGAATACTTGCGAGTAGGGTCGCCCTGATTAAAAGGGTATTAATGAATACGCTGCGCATGGGTACGTGCCCAATCCATATCCTGGTCGCTATGGCATTGTAAACAGCCATAATCTAGAGTGAGATAAGCCTTGTTATCGTTATCAAGACGGACGAATTTGCCGTCATCGGTAAACATATTCCAATTAGGATCGCGGGTGATGCGATGGATGTGCGTACGCAGATCGCCTTTGGGGACTGTGCCTCCTTTATAGGCTATGGTAGACGATATTGCCGACGTTACAGCAAAAGGCATATGGCACGAAGTGCAGGCCATATTCGCTTTAGAGGGCAGTTTTATTTGCACCTTGTTATGACAGTGCTTACAAGTATCTTCATCACCCTTGTAACCCCCCATTGCATATCGAGTGCTCTGATGTGGGTTGTGACAAGTGCCACAACTAAAAGCCTTATGAGGTGATGCTAATAAATCTTCATATTGCTCGTGGTGCTTGATCAGTCCACCACTGGCATCGATAGTCGTAGGCTCTCCCCGAGCATGGCAGTGGCCACAATTTTCTGTCATTGTGGGTTTCACTTTTGTCGGCGTGGCTAGGTGTTCTGCACTAGGCCCATGGCATGCTTCACAAGTCACCCCAGGCTCTTTCCAAGTGCCATGGATACCGGGCAAATTATCTTGATGCGGGCCTTTAGGGCCTGTCGCTTGCCAGCCCGTGACATGGCATTCACCACAGGTATAGGGTTTTGAAGAGGGGGTTTTGCCGTCATAAGCGACCCAATGAGGCGCTTTATTATGAGATGGGTTGAGCAGATTATATTGTTGTCCTTCTCCTGTAAGAATGTACCCCTGCTGATTTAAAAAGCGTGCTTTCCAACCGAAGCCACCAATCACGTAAGAAATATCGTTCCATTTAAGACCTGCTGGTGGATGAGGAATACCCGCAGAAGTATTAATAGGGTAAGAGGGTGGGCCAGCGGTAATCTTGTTTAGCTTATAGGGGTGGCCACTCTTCATATACGCAGTATAAATGTTTGCATGACAAGCCTTACAGCTCTCAGAGCCAGCAAACTCTGCCCTAACGGATGCTCCGAGTGCAACTAACAAAGCGAACATACAGCTATAGCGCAGCAGATTCCAATGCATATTAGCTCACCTCATGACCTTGAATAGAGCTCGAATAAAAACTGAGTCTTATGGATACTAGCTTAGGACGGATAGCTATTATTGAGTGATGTTTGCCCTAGGTACTGGCCTTGTAGGAGCAATGATTCTAAAAAATTAATCTTTAAGCTTTATATTCTATAAGTTATAGAGTGCTACCTAGGTGTAATTAATTAGATTAAATCACCCTATATTGTGCATAATGAAGTGGTAATTTTTGTAAGGTTCTAATAATGAGCAATTCCTCCCCAAAAATATCTTTAGACCGTACCGACCGACGTATTCTTGATGAGCTGCAAAAGGATGGAGCGATTTCCAACCTCGATTTAGCCGATAAAGTAGGATTATCGGCTTCACCTTGTTCGCGTCGAGTTAAGGCGTTACAAGAGTCCGGCATTATTAAGAAAACCGTCGCGATACTCGACCAGAAGGCACTAGGGTTAGATATGGTAGCGATGATTTCGATCAGTATGGATCGCCATACCCCAGAGCGCTTTGAAAACTTTGAGGCCTTAGTTGCTGGATTTCCAGAGGTGTTAGAGTGTTATCTTATTACTGGCTCTAGCGCTGATTATTTACTCAAGGTGATCGTAAAAGATATGGATGGCTATCAACAGTTCTTGCTAGGTAAGTTGACGAGAATAGAAGGGGTAACTGGGGTGCATTCAAGTTTTGTGATGCGTAAAGTGGTCGATACTAGCCGTTTACCACTAACCTAATAAAGGTCATTGGCCTATATTGGCCTATGCTTGAAGGCTGATTTTAGGCAAAGTCACGGCGTAGTCATAGAATCTAATTCAGTTGTTTAGGTTCTAACTCTAGCAAGATTATGCATAGGTCTTTCGAGACACTTAACCGTTGTGGCTATTGGCTATAGCGGTTTTTTTTTGTCATTGTCTTCATACTTTGCTTACCAAGCTTATCAACTTGTTGTTACTATCAAGACTGATAACAATAATACAAAGGTAGAAAGTATGGCTATGATGTCAAAGGCCGCCATGGTGAAGTTTAGAGATCACTATCGCCAAGGGATTAGTCCAAGTTATAACGGCTGGGTACACATGCTGAGTGTGCTGCTGGTCGGTTTAGCTGTCATTGTTTATTCGTTATCTCAGCTAGAAGCCGTTTCTTTTTCACAAGGGTTAGTCTTTCCATTCACCCTGCTGGTAGTGAATTTCGCTGAATATTATGCCCACCGCTGGTTGGGACATAGAAAAACTCGCTATGGAAAGTTGTTTTATAGCCGTCATAGTGGCGATCACCATAGCTTCTTTTTAGAGCACTCAATGGCTTACCAAGGGATTCGCGATTGGCGCGTCGTATTATTTCCTGTGTATTTGATTTTTGCTTTTCTTGTCGGCTTAATTTTACCGATTGGTTATGTGCTAAGTGAGTATTTTAGTTTCAATGCCGCCTATGTATTCGCCGCGGCTGGGATCAGTGGTTATTTGTTTTATGAAGTGATGCACTTTAGTTATCACATTCCTAATGGCCATTGGGCGCAGAAGCTGTTTCTAATAATTCCAGGCTGGTCTCGATTACGTCATTTACACGTTCTGCATCATAAACGCGATAAAATGACAGAGGCCAACTTTAATATTACCTTGCCGATTTTCGATATGTTATTCGCTACCCTGTATTGGCAGAAAATGAATAAGCCAGAGATGAATAAGCCAGGGATGAATAGAGAGGCTGAATGAATTAAACTGCACGCCAGTTACCCCTCAATTTATTGGAAAGCACTCTTGGCTATGAATTTGAACGACGCTTTGGCTGTAATCGCCAGTTTTAGTAAAAAAACCACTCAGGCATTTGCCGCGGGTAATACTAGATCGCTACCTTCGGCGCTTATGGCCAGCAGTAATCCAGTATTGCCGGTTGAGCTAGCTGACTATATTGAGCGTATTTGCCCTAGTAATGGTCTAATCCTTGAAAGCGTCGGTCATCCTGTTGAATTATTAAAGCCTGAAGATCTCGCTTGGAAGCCAGACATGTTTGCACAATTAACTGGTGAGTTAGGAAAGTGGCAGGACGATTGGTTTTTGATTGCTCATGAAGGTGGTGACCCCATTATAGTGAAAACCTCTGAACAGGGAGAAAATAGCCCAGTTTATAGTGCCATGCAGGGCATGGGTTTTTGGGATTTTGCCCCCATAGCGGATTCGATTGGGCAGTTTTTAGTCTGTATTTGTGCGCTACAGCACGCGTTGAATTTCCCCGGCTTAAACCAGCCTTTGGATGATGACTTTAACTTAGCGCCAGCCGCCGCAAACTGGCTATTTCCACTATTACGCCAGCATGCCGGTGCCCATTATGATGAATGGGCGTCGGTTTTTGAGAACTATCAAGACTAGCTTTATTTAGAACAGCACTTCTTATATTTTTTACCACTGCCGCAAGAACATGGATCGTTGCGGTTAGGGGTTTTCTCTAATACTACTGTGGTGGGCTTGTTGAGGAGAACCTCCAGCTCAGTGATGTTTTCTTCAGCGTCAGCATCCAGAGTAATGTTGGCAAAAATCTCCAGAGCTTTTAATTGCTCTTCAATTTCCGCTTGTCTGGCTGCGCTAGTGACGGTAATGGCAATCGGATACTTTTTAGAGCCATGCTTAGTCGCTTGGTCGGTATTATAGTTGTAAGTACTATAATCTGAAGGAAGCTCGATGCGCCCCTTGAAGAAAAATTTAGACATTGTGCTGGCCTGGTATCATAACGGCTGTATAAAATTACAGCCTGAATTTTAGCAGCCTGTATTTGAGAGAGCGCATAATACAGGGTTTATTGGTTTATAGCTGTAAGAGTTAGAGTAATGACAGTGTTTAAAGGATTGGCAGAATGAATTACTTATATAGCAGGTCTATAGATACCCCCCTTGGTCGGATGGTAGTGCAAGGTAGTGAAACTCATATTCAATCTCTCAAGTTTGATAATACGGTTGAAAACCTTATGGGTGATAAACACCCTGACTGGCTAGAGGCGTGTGATCTGCAAATAGCGCAGTACTTTTCTGCTCAGCGACAGGTATTTGATTTGCCCATAGACCCACAAGGTAGCGCATTTCAACAACGAGTTTGGCAAGCTTTATTAGATGTTCGTTTTGGCGATTTTGCCAGTTATCAACAGCTCGCTCATGCAATAGGCAATGCCCAGGCGGTTAGAGCTGTTGCCAGTGCCAATGCCAATAACCCCATTTGGTTGATCATACCTTGTCATCGCATTATTGGCAGTGATCTTGCCCTGCGTGGGTACGCAGGGGGGGTTGTGCGTAAAGCTAAGTTATTGGCTTTAGAAGGGGCTATTATTAGCTGCGACAATATAAACCGTGTTAATGAGAAAACTAAACTCGTGGTGAAATAAAGTATTAGTACGTTATGCAAATTAAATCTTTTCGAATAGACAGATACATCAGTAAACAGCGCAATATTAATCGCCGTGATATTAAATTAATGCTAGCACAAGGGCGGGTTGTGATTAATGGCGAAGTCATTCGTGAGGTTTCGACCATAGTGGAAGAATTTGATCGCGTAGAATTAGATGGTGAAGTATTACAAGATAAAAAAGCCGTTTATATCATGCTACATAAACCGCTAGGGGTCGTGAGTGCGACCAAAGATGATGTGCATAAAACCGTTATTGATTTATTGCCGAGGGAGTTAGTGGCGAGTGATGATGTGCTAAATGATTTGCACATCGTTGGCCGCTTAGATTTAAATACTTCGGGTTTATTATTACTTACTAACGATGGTCGCTGGTCACGGAAACTTATGTCACCGAGTACTAAAGTGAAAAAAGTTTATCAGGTAACTCTGAAAAATTCTTTAAATGAAGAATATGTTAAAGCGTTTGCCAAAGGTATGTATTTCGCATTTGAAGATATTACAACCCAACCGGCTCAGTTAACGATTCTCGCTGATAAGGTTGCCCAAGTGACCTTATTAGAAGGGAAGTACCATCAGATAAAACGTATGTTTGGCCGTTTTAGAAACCCAGTATTAGCCTTGCATAGAAGCTCGGTTGGGGCATTGTCTTTAGATAAAGAGTTAAATCCTGGACAAGGTCGTCTATTAACCGAGCTAGAAATTGCAACGATCTTTACGGCTTAGATGTGCTAAAAATCTCCCCATAAATACTGGAATAAACTTAACGCGGCGAGGGCGGCGGTTTCTGTACGTAAAATCCTGGGGCCAAGGGTTAAGCCTGTAAAACCTTGTTGTAGGCACAGTTCAACTTCTTCATCTGTGATGCCACCTTCTGGCCCGACCAATAACGCAACGGATGCCGGGGCCTTGATTTCAGCAAGAGGCTTTTGATCACGAGTATGCAATACCAATTTGATCTCGCTTTCGACCGAGCAAGCCCAGTCGTGGTAATTCATGGCTGGGTGAATGGTTGGCAGCTGATTGCGTCCACTTTGCTCACAGGCAGAGATAGCCACTTTTTTCCAATGCTCCATTTTCTTTTCTAGGCGTTCGCCTTTTAAGCGTACATCACAGCGTTCACTCCATAAGGGGGTGATGTCGGTAATGCCTAACTCGGTCGCTTTTTGGATGGTGAAATCCATGCGGTCGCCTTTTGAGACCACCTGGCCTAAATGAATAGGAAAGCTAACGTTTGCTTCTGTGGATAAAACGTCACTGATTTCAACCTGAGCATTTTTTTTACCTGCCACCGTTATATGGGCTAGGTATTCACAGCCATCGCCGTTGAATAACCTTAGCTCAGCCCCTTCTTTTAACCTTAATACTTTCACTAAGTGAGTACTGGCTTGGGAATCCAAATCTAGTCTGCTATTGAGGACTAGATTTTCTGGGGTATAGATACGTGGTCGACTGGCCATAAAGGATCTTATTAGTTCGCTGAGTTATCAATCATGTGAATAATCTTGAAGCGTGATTATAAAGTGATTAAGCGATCGAGCATAATTAAAATAAACATTAATAATAAATAGACAATTGAATAGCGAAAGGTCTGCTGTGCGCGCTTAGTGGTTTGCTCAATCAATAAGCGAATGGATAAATAAATAAATATTCCATTGCCTACTAGGCTGCCTAGCAGATAGATCTCGTGGCTAAAGTTCAACAGATACGGTAATAAGGTGACTAGGCTGAGCAGCAAGGTATATAACAGCATTTGTAAGCTAGTGAAGCTTTTTCCGTGGGTGACGCTGAGCATAGGGACTTTGGCTTTGGCATATTCTTGTTGACGATAATAGGCTAGCGCCCAAAAGTGCGGTGGTGTCCAAGTGAATATAATCAATACCAATACCCAGGCTAATGGGTGTGTTTCCCCTGTCATAGCGACCCAGCCTAATAGTGGTGGCATAGCGCCAGCGAGCCCTCCGATAGTGATGTTTTGTGGGGTAAGGGGTTTTAACCAATGGCTATAAATTAAGGCGTAGCCGACCATGGAGGCCAGAGATAATATGGCCGTTAAAGGGTTAACCCAGAAAAATAGCAGGCTAAACCCTAGTATAAGTATCAGAGTAGCAAAGCCATATACCTGACGTAGAGATAATGTATTATTCACTAATGGGCGGTGGCGAGTACGGGCCATTAGCTTGTCTCTTTGCTGATCAATGCCGTGATTAAAAGCGGCACCGGCAGCGGCGACGAGTGCGATACCGATTAAGCTGAGGCTGAGCAAGGTGAGGTCGGGTCTCATATCCGTAGCTAAACAGGCACCGACTAAGGCGGTTACCAGCATCAATAAGATGACGTTGATTTTACAGAGAGCGAGATAATCTTTAATGCTTCTTTTATTAGCATTACTGCGAGTGCTGATACTTTTTGTCGAAGCTAGGGAGTTAGTCATGGCAAACCTCTGCTTTTAAAATAGAAAAATAAACGGCCCATAGGCACAGCCAAAAAAGTGCGGCTCCGCTATTGTGAAGCAGTGCTAATGGCAAGGGTAAAAGCAAAAATACGTTGCCGATACCAATCAATACTTGTAACGCCAAGGGGATAAGAATAACGCCAATTAGCTTCTTGTGCTGGCTGTAATACAAGCGATAACAGAGTAAAAAAGCCGATACGATTAATAAGCAAGCAGTCAATCTATGTAAGATCTGTATTGCCATGCGATCGGCCATAGGCAGTAATCCCCCAAGGTACTGCTGAGCGTTAACCATAGGGGCATGAAAAGGGCCATGGACGGTTTCTGGCCACCATTGGCCTTGGCACTGGGGTAAGTCTGGACACGCTAACCCCGCATAGTGTGAACTGGTCCAGCCACCTAATCCCATTTGTAATAGGGTCATTAGAATTAACCCCAGCAGCGGCCAGCGGATTGCTAAGGGGATATTTTTTAGCCGATAAAACCTTGCCGTATTGTGCGGGTTTTGTACCAGCTTATATTGCCAGAAGGTGATCGCCAACATCATCATGCCCGCGAGTAAATGCAAGGTAACAACCGGAGGCCATATTCTTAATGTGACCGTTAGCATGCCAAAAATACCTTGCAATATAACCCAAGCAAGAGCGATATAGGCCATGACCTGAAGGGATTTATATTGTTTTTTTAGCGTTACCCAGAGGGCCAATAATAATAAACTAAAACCTAGTACTGAGGCGGCAAAGCGATGGATCATTTCTGACCATGCTTTAATTTGCTCAACGGGAAAGAGAGGGTGATTGGCATTCGCTTGCTGAATACCTTCGATGCTTTGTGGTGGAATGATTTGTCCATAACAGCCGGGCCAGTCAGGGCAGCCTAAGCCCGCATCTAATAAACGAGTTAATGCCCCAAGGGTAATGACGACTAAGGTGATTAACAGATTTAATCGCGCCCAGTGTAAGAGTTTATTATCCATGTTAACTCCTAATTATTATTTTTAGCGGGTTAATTATTACTGCGCAATAAGTGGCTAAGGTCTTTAAATAGTGGTTTTCCTACCTGGCTATCCGTATAGGCTAATAATAATTGCCCTCTCGGCGTTGCAATATATACCGACTCTTCACTCGCTAATGTCGCTATATCAATGTTGTGGCTGCTAACTACACGGACTAGATCAGAGCGTTTGCCGAGTGCTGTTTTAATTTTATTAAGTTTGTTAAAAACGGGTTGAAAGTTTTTATGGTTAGGGGAAATCACCAGCTGCCATTGTTTTTGTGGCAAGGTATTTAAGTACGAACTCAGCTTTGATTCATCTTCGATAATATCCGACAAATAAATCTCCGTGGATAAAAACTTACCATATTGTTTTTGCTCGAGTTGCTGTGAAAAATAATCTGTAGTTAAAATAGCGGCGATTAATAATGGTGAAAATGTGGTGGCGAGTATGAGCATTAAAACCTTATGATTTTTCATGGCAGTTCCTTTTTATTATTATCGTCTATGTCTTTGCTCGTTATGGCACTGAATATACCCACAATTAAAGCCGCGATGGCAATCAATAACCACTGCATGGCATAACCTAAGTGTTTGTGTTTATTCAAGTACGGAGATGCTTGGTAGATGTCGATCAGCTTGCCTTTACCTGCAATGAGCTGCCAATAACCTGGTTCAATATTATGCTTAGTCGCTAATTCAAAACGTTCAATATCGATGCTTTGAATGCGTTTTGGCCATTGCTTATGGGTTGGGCTTGGCCAATGATCACTGCTCCATACTATGGGTTTAATGATCGGCAGGTTGCTTAGAGTAATGGTTTGAATTCCTGTCGGTATTTTAATTTCAGGAATGTCAGAGCGCATAATCGGCGCAGGTAGCCAACCTAGGTTGACTAATAAATGGTGTGGACTTGCTTGTGGTTGAAAAAGCGCTAGGTGGTAATAACCTACCTTGCCTTTATAGGTGCGGTTATCTAATAAAAAGTTTTCCTTGCGCCATTTTCCGGTGAGGGTGATTTGATTATTGGCTTGCAAGCTTTGTGATTTTTCCAACTGCTCTTGTTGCTGGCTTGCTTCTGCCCTTTGCCACTGCCAAAGGGCTAACAAACTGCATAACAAAAATATACTGACAAAGATTAGGCTTTGAGCCAGTTCCAATTTTAAGTAATAGCGTCTACCGTAAATAGAGAAAGGTCTAATTTTCATAATAAACCCAGTAGGACATCAATATGGCATGGCTCGTTGTTATTTTAATGATACTCATCATACTCAGTTTAGGCCTAGCATTAAGGTATTTAGTCTTTAAGTCGGCAACTACCACGACTAAGGATAAAGACCCGACATTCATTAATAATAGTTCAAATGATGAAAACTGCGCGGTCGATAAGAAAGTCGTTAGCTGGTTAACCTTACGTATTATTTTATCGACCTTGTTATTAATTGTTTGTTATCTTTATCTGTCGTCTTTTGACTAACGGCTGATTAGAGAACATAAACGAATAAAAATAAGAATAACCAAACAACATCGACAAAGTGCCAATACCAAGCCGCTGCTTCGAAGGCAAAGAGATAATCTGAATCTGGGTTGTCGATATGGCTAGTCGCATCTGTTTTATCAAAATGCCCTTTCATCATACGCAGCAGCATCACTAATAACATGATGCTACCTATGGTGACGTGAGCGCCATGGAAGCCAGTGAGCATAAAGAAGGTAGAGCCATAGATACCGGCGTTTAACGTCAAACCAAGGTCTTGGTAAGCATGAATGTATTCATAAACCTGTACCACTAAGAAGCTAATCCCCAATATTAATGTCAGTGCTAGCCATAGTTTAGCAGCGGCCATTTTATCGGCTTTCAACTTGTGGTGACTAATGGTGATAAAAATACTGGAAGTGACCAATAATACGGTATTAAAAAACGGCAGTTTCCAAGCATCAATAATCCCCCCTGGGGCGGGATATTTTTCTGGATCTGGTGTATTTAATAGTGGCCAAGAGGCGCTGAATTCTGGCCATAATAATGCACTGCTGCCTTTCGCTCCGTCGCCATCTAACCAAGGTATGGCTAAGGTTCTGACATAAAATAAGGCGCCAAAGAAGGCCGCGAAAAACATAAACTCAGAGAAGATAAACCACAGCATACCGATGCGAAAGCTGCGATTGAGTTGATCGCTATACAAGCCCTGTTGGCTTTCTTGCACAACGTTTTGGAACCAACCAAATAGCATGTAGGCCATTAAGCACGAGGACAGGATAAAGAGAACGGCGGAAGCATCACTACCGGTTATCATTAAGGCGGTTGATAGCACCATTAAAAAAACAGCAATCGCACCAATGATGGGCCACTTACTTTGGGCGGGAACATAATAGTTATTAACGGACATGGGCCGTACTCCTGTAAGGGGTGGCGTAAATTCGATAGGCTAGGGTGAGTTTTTTATAATCGCTTGGGGTATCGTTTCGTAATTGAAATACCAGTGGCATTTCAACTTTCTCCCCAGCTTGCAGTATTTGTTTTTGAAAACAAAAACATTCGGTTTTAATAAGGTATTCAGCGGCAAGCCCTGGGCTAATACTGGGAATGGAGGTAAATTCCATGGGGCTATTGGTAGGGTTATGTAAGGTGAAATGGGTTTTATATTGTTGCCCTGTAATCACTTCAAGCTGTTCCGTGGCGGGCTTGAATTGCCACGTGTCTTGTTGATCACTAGCCGCCGTGAATTGTAATATGACTTTATGTGAAGAGAGTATGGCCGCTGAGGATGTCATACTCTGTGACTTAGACTGGTTTGGAGAAAGATCAAACTTGCCGTTAAGTCCGGTAATATCACAAAATACATCGTAAAGCGGAATTAATAAAAAACCAAAGCCAAACATCAAGCAAGGAAATAAAACCAGCTTAACGAGTAAGCGGGTTTCTTGCCTTTTTTTAGTTCCTTGTTTTTCACTAGCTTGCTGTTTGGCATTCATATCCATCAACCTTTGTTAATGCAGATTCTAATGCGGGTTATTAGCAGGCTGAAGCTGATCTAAATTCGACCCTTCTAAGTTGGGAGGGGTCTGAAACGTATGGTAAGGCGCGGGTGAGTCCACCGTCCACTCTAAGCCCTCGGCGCTTTCCCAAACTTGAGGAGAAGCCGGGTAGCCACGCTGGCGCATGCATTGAATAATATTGTAGACAAATATGAGCTGGCTTAAACCGAATAAGAAGGCTCCGATCGACGCGACCATATTAAAGTCGGCAAACTGTAAGGCGTAATCAGGTATGCGCCTAGGCATACCGGCTAAGCCAATAAAGTGCATCGGGAAGAAGGTGAGGTTGACGCCGATAAAGGATAACCAAAAATGAAATTTACCCATGGCTTCGTTATACATAACCCCTGTCCATTTGGGAATCCAGAAATAGACCCCAGCGATGATTGAAAACAAGGCGCCAGGTACCAGAACGTAATGGAAGTGAGCGACAACGAAGTAAGTATCGTGGTACTGAAAATCGGCGGGGGCGATGGCGAGCATTAGACCCGATAAGCCGCCAATGGTAAATAAGACGACAAACGCGATGGCAAATAGCATGGGGGTTTCAAACGTCATGCTGCCGCGAAACATAGTAGCCACCCAGTTGAACACTTTTACCCCAGTCGGAACAGCAATCAACATAGTGGAGTACATAAAGAACAGCTCACCTACTAGAGGCATACCCACGGTAAACATGTGGTGCGCCCACACTATGAAGGATAAAAAGGCTATTGAACTGGTGGCGATCACCATGGAGTGATAACCAAACAAGGGTTTACGCGCAAAGGTGGGAATGATGTGAGAAACGATGCCAAAGGCGGGCAAAATCATGATGTAAACTTCAGGGTGGCCAAAGAACCAAAAGATATGTTGGAACATGACGGGGTCACCACCACCCGCGGCATCAAAAAATGAAGTACCAAAATGAATGTCCATTAACATCATGGTTACTACCCCAGCCAGCACAGGCATGACGGCCAATAATAAAAAGGCGGTAATTAACCAGGTCCAAACGAACATAGGCATCTTCATATAGTTCATGCCGGGGGCGCGCATATTCATAATGGTAGCGATCACGTTAACTGCCCCCATTACAGATGAAATCCCCATAATGTGTACTGAGAAAATAAAAAAAGTGACCGAAGGAGGCGCGTAAGTAGTCGACAGTGGCGCATAGAAGGTCCAGCCAAAGTTGGGTGCCCCACCTTCCATAAAGAGGGTGGATAGCACCATGGCGAAGGCGAAAGGTAATAACCAAAAGCTCCAGTTGTTGATTCTGGGTAATGCCATGTCGGGGGCGCCAACCATCATTGGAATCAGCCAGTTTGCCATGCCGACAAAAGCCGGCATGATGGCACCAAAAACCATGATAACCCCGTGCAAGGTAGTCATTTGGTTAAAAAATTCGGGCTGCATGAGCTGTAGGCCTGGCTGAAATAATTCACTGCGAATTAATAACGCCATCGAGCCACCGACCAATAACATGACCAAGCTAAAGATCAGGTACATACTGCCTATATCTTTATGATTGGTAGTATACAACCAGCGCATGATACCAGTGGCGGGTGCAGAAGAGTGTTCGCTTGTCGTTGTGGTCATGGTTACTGTCCTTGTGCTTGTTTGAAGCTGACAATTTCGGCAGGCTGAATGCTGTCGCCTTTATCATTACCCCAGGCGTTTCGCTCGTAAGTTATGATGGCGGCCAGTTCGCTTGGGGTAAGTTGCTCGCCAAAAGCCGCCATGGCTGTTCCAGCTTTTCCATTCACCACTATGTCGATATGTTTTTGCATCTCTCCTAGGGCGATAGGGCTGTCTTTGAGGGCAGGAAATACTGGGGGAATACCTAAGCCGCTGACCTGATGGCAGGCCGCGCAGTTCTTATCGTAGCTGGCTTTCCCTTGAGTCATTAATTCATCGAAACTGAGTACTGAAACTTGGTTCGCACTTTTCTGGGCTTGTTGCTGGCTAATAAGCCAAGCTTGATAATCTTCTTCACTGACGGCTTCGACCACAATGGGCATATAACCGTGGCCTTGGCCACACAGCTCGGCACATTGACCACGATAAATACCGGGCTTTTCTACCTTAGTCCAAGATTCATTAATAAAGCCCGGCACGGCATCTTTTTTAACCGCCAGTTCGGGTACCCACCAAGAATGAATGACGTCTTGGGCGGTAAATAAGAAGCGCACTTTTTTATTGATGGGAATGATAACGTGTTTATCGACTTCTAATAGATAGTTTTCTGACTTGTCCTCTAACCCCTGCATCTGGTCTTGGCTAGTCGTGAGGGTAGAGAAAAAATCGACGTCGGTATTTAAATATTGATAACGCCATTTCCATTGATAGCCAGTGACCTTAATATCGATGTCAGAAGTTTCGGTATCGTACATGGCCATTAAAGTTTGAGTCGCAGGAATGGCCATAGCAACCAATATTAATAAAGGTATGGTTGTCCAGATTATTTCCACCAAGGTACTTTCATGAAAGGGTTTTGCTTCGGCGCCTAAGGATTTTCGATGGCGCACGATGGAGTAGAGCATGATGCCAAATACCACGATGGCAATGACGACACAGATATAGAATATGGTCATGTGCAGGCCATGAATTTCACGGCCTATGGCGGTCGCACTTTCTGTCATATTTAATTCCCAAGCACTCAATGCTGGGGAAGATATTAATAATAGAGCGGCAAAGTGTAATAACTTTCTTATTATCCCTAGGCGGCGCAAAGCATGTTCCATGTCCTATCCTTTATCAAATAATTGATCAGCTAACTGATAGTGGACTAGTCGCTTAGACTGGTTCTATTATTAATGTTAGATATGAAATGATAAATAGGGAGGAAATAATGGCTTTATATTCGATTTATTTCTGCTTAGTTGAATAAGTAATAATAAATGATTATATGAGAATAGGTTTTATATTCCTTTATCATTATGCTGGTGGTAAAATTGCGTCGAATTGACAGTGACGTCGAATTTAATATCCACATCATACATAGGAACTGATGATGAAAAATAAGGAAATTGTTGAAGAGCTATACCGTTGTTATCGACAGCATGATGTTGAATGCTTCCAGTACTTATGTTCTCCCTCCATTATTTGGCAGCAGAATAGTGGTTTTCCCGGCGAAGGCACTCATCAAGGCCCCGAGGCCGTTCTCAATAAAGTTTATAAAGCCTTTAATATTGAGTGGAAAAACTGGACATTTGTTATTGAGCGCATTTTAGATGCGGGTGATGATATTGTCGTGCTTGGCTATTTTAGTGGTCATAAGCGTGACAATGGTGAGTATTTTAAGCTAGCGGCTTCCCATATTTATAGTTTTCGTAATAATAAAGTGATCAAGTTTCAGCAGTTTACTAATGAACAGTTGGCAACTAATGAGCC
>CAXIBC010000056.1:0-19099 GCA_964022115.1 uncultured Oleispira sp.
GACCAGATGTCGGCCTAAAGACCAGATGTCGGCCTAAAGACCAGATGTCGGCCTACAGACCGACCTACAGGAGCGACCTACAAGATATGGTGATGTCGCTATCCGGTATTTGTGTTTGAGCGAGGCGGTTGAAGTAGTCAATAAATATTGACTCTATCTGTTTCCATAGTGACATAAAGAAGCCCCTTTATACTGGTTGTACTTGAAGTATAGTCAGTAAAAAGAGGCTTGCTGGTAAGCTTTGTTGCAGAAGGCTTAGAAATTTAGACTTTCTGGATTAGCTCTTTCAATAGGCGCGGGTTGGCGACTAGAATATCGCCAGGCGCTTTAATTAAAGGCTCACCTGAAAGGTTGGCGGTTAGGCAACCTGATTCATGAGCAATTAAGCTACCAGCATTTAATGAAAATTCATCCATGTCGCAAAGCATAGCGCCGTGAAGGCGGTCGGCTGCGGTATAGGCCATCATTAATACACTGCTACCTAATGCGCGAACGTCATTAGCTTGGCTCATAAGGCTGGTGATTTTTTGGCGAATTTCGAAAACACGCTCACCTTCACTATGGTTTGGTGTTTTAAAGCCAATAAGAGCTTGTCCAATTTCACGCAGCTGACCACAGCGTAAGCGGCGATTATTAAGTTGCGCACCACGTCCACGGCTAGCACTGAACTCATCACCGTTCATTGGGTTAACAACCACGGTATGCTCAGTTTTGCCATTGACTAGGCAGCTCACTATGATGGCGAAATCAGGTAGGCCTACGCGAAAGTTTACCAAATCATCGATGACACATACTTGCCATTGGTTTCTTGGAGTACCTTCAGCAGGGCTGTGAAAACCGGTTTCACGACCCTGGTAGCTGTCTTCTGGGCAGGCGTTTTTGAGCTCAAAAATAATGCTCTTTTCAAGGCCGATGGCGCAGTCAGCTACAAATTTTGATTTTTCTTGATCGCTACTCTGGTAGGGATCGAAACGGTCCAAGCTACGGACCAAGTCTTGTCCTGCATTACGTGCAGCACGCAGCGCAAGGTTTACAAGCGGTTGCATAGGGCTACTAATCTCTTAAAGAACGGTGAACGCGCGAGTATAACAAAAAACTTTGTAGAAAAAAATTATTAATAGTGTTTTTTCCAATAGGCTTTTTCGTATCATGATACGATTTACGCTGTTAGAATGCGCACCTTATAAAGAATGCGCTCGCTTTTTGTTGGGAGATGCTCATGTTATTAGAAGATGCCTCATGTTAGATCAGATTAGAATCGTTTTAGTAAATACTACCCATTCTGGAAATATTGGCGCGGCGGCCCGTGCGATGAAGAATATGGGGGTGACTCAATTAGTGCTCGTCGATCCGATTGCAGAAATCGATGGTGATGCCATTGTTCGTGCCTCGGGTGCGTCAGAGATTCTAGATAGTTGCATCATAGTCTCGAGTTTGGATGAGGCTGTTGCCGGTTGTGGCTTGGTTATTGGTACCAGCGCTCGAGGTCGTCATATTCCATGGCCTTTATGTTCTCCCCGTGAATGTGCTGATAAAGCAAAGACGGCGGTAGCCAATAATAATAGCGTGGCTTTGGTTTTTGGTCGTGAGTCTCGAGGCCTGACCAATGAAGAGCTGCATAAGTGTAATGCCCACGTACATATTCCTACTAACCCTGATTTTAGTTCATTGAATATCGCCGCTGCTGTGCAGGTTTTATGTTATGAAATGCGCATAGCATCGTTAGCGGAAGATTCGCAAGCCGATAATGAAAAAGCCAATAAGTGGGGGGTTGAGTGGGATTATGAACTGGCTCCCCATGATGACTTAGAACGTTTTTTTGATCATTTAAAGCAGTCTCTGGTTGATATTGGCTTCCTTGATCCCAATACTCCTAAGCAGCTAATGACCCGCTTGCGTCGTATGTTTCAAAGAACCGCATTAGATAAAATGGAAGTCAGTATGATGCGCGGCATTTTGGCAGCGGTTCAACGTAAAGCTAAGGTTGCTAATGATGTGGCTGAGGATGACAATAATGATGATAAAACTAAGGGCTAAGCAATAATAATGTTACGACGAATTCGACAAGACGTAGCCTGTGTATTTGAGCGTGATCCAGCAGCGCGTAATACCTTTGAGGTATTAACTACCTACCCTGGGGTGCACGCCATTATCCATTACCGAATAGCGAATTGGTTGTGGCGTAAAGGACTGAAGTGGCTCGCGCGATTTCTATCTACTTTTAGCCGCTGGATGACTGGGATTGAAATTCACCCTGGGGCAACCATTGGTGAGCGCTTCTTTATTGATCATGGCATGGGGGTAGTGGTAGGGGAAACCGCTGAAATTGGCAATGATTGCACGCTTTATCATGGGGTCACCTTAGGGGGCACTAGTTGGAAGAAAGGCAAGCGACACCCAACATTACGTGATGGTGTTGTGGTAGGTGCTGGGGCTAAAGTACTTGGGCCTATTATTGTTCATGAAGGTGCGCGTATAGGTTCCAACGCTGTGGTTACTAAAGAGGTGCCCGCGGGTGTGAGTGTGGTTGGGATACCGGGGCGCATTGTGCGTAAGCCAGATCCAGAGTTGGATAAGCGTCGTAAGGTTATTGCTGATAAAATAGGTTTTGATGCTTATGGCATGGCTGATGAAATGCCGGATCCTATCGCGCGCTCGGTTAATAATTTAATGGATCACATGCTTGCAGTAGATTGCAAGATTAATAATATTTGTAAATCATTGCATCAGATGGGTGATACCTCTTGTGATGAGGCCTTGCCTGAATTAAAAGCTTCTCGGGTTGAATCCTTAGCGGATAAAGGCAGTTCTGCGCCAGGGGGCTCTGTGGCTAGTGAGGATAAGCCGAATAGTTGACTCTTTTATTCAGGTTTACGCATAATGTGGGCCTGACTAATAATGCTGATATTTTTGGGGTTGATCTGTGCGCTTAACGACGAAAGGACGCTACGCAGTTACTGCGATGTTGGATTTGGCCATTCATGCCAAGCAGGGGCCGATTAGCCTAGGTGATATTTCTAGTCGTCAGGAAATTTCTTTATCGTATTTAGAGCAGTTATTTGCCAAGTTGCGCCGTAATGAATTGGTGACGAGCGTGCGTGGTCCAGGTGGTGGTTATCACTTGAGTCGTAGTGGTTTAGAGATCAATGTGGCTCAGGTTGTGGATGCGGTTAGTGAATCCTTGGATGCTACCCGCTGTGAAGGTCGAGGTGATTGTCAGCGTGGTGAGGCCTGTTTAACCCACCACCTATGGTGTGATTTAAGTGACCAAATCCATTCATTTCTAGCAAGTATTACCTTGCAAAGCTTAGTTGATCGAGAAGAAATCCGTGCTATTGCCCAGCGCCAAGATGGTTACCATAAAAATCGTATTGATGCCGTTGATGGTTTAGGCCTCTAGGCTGAGTGTGTTAAGCTGACGGTTATTAAATACAGAACTTAATATTGATTAAGCTCGTTCATTGTGACTCTCAGGACCCCCATGAAACTTGTATATCTAGATTATGCAGCAACGACTCCGGTTGCTATGGAAGTTGCCCAAACCATGGCGCAATACCTCACCCTTGAGGGCAATTTTGCCAACCCAGCGTCTCGCTCCCATCGTTTTGGATGGCAGGCAGAAGAAGCGGTAGAGACAGCTCGCATGACAGTCGCCAAGTTAATTGGCGCGAGTAATCGTGAGATTGTTTGGACCAGTGGCGCGACGGAATCTAATAACCTAGCGATTAAAGGGGTATTAGAAGGTTTTGAAGCGGGCCATATTATTACTTCGACGATTGAGCATAAGGCTATTCTAGATACCTGTGCTTACATAGAGGGTGCGACTAAGCTTGGTCACTTTGATGTTACCTATTTGGAACCCAATCATGAGGGTTTGATTACGGCGGAGCAGGTTCAGCAGGCTTTACGCCCAGATACCCGCTTAGTGAGCTTAATGTTGGTGAATAATGAGATTGGAAATGTCACGGATATTAAGTCTATTGCTGAGGTATTAAAAAACCATGATGCCTTATTGCATTGTGATGCAGCGCAAGGGACGGGCAAGCTAGCAATAGATGTTGCTGATATGGGGGTCGATTTGATGTCGATTTGTGCCCATAAGATGTACGGTCCAAAGGGGATTGGCGCCTTGTATGTGCGTAAAGCGGCTGAAGTTAAGGTATATCAGCAGATTCATGGGGGTGGGCACGAGCGTAGTATGCGCTCAGGTACTCTAGCACCCCATCAGATTGTTGGTTTTGCTAAAGCTGCGGAGTTGGTGATGGCGAACTTGGCGGCTGATATAAAACAGGTTGCTAAATTGCGCGATCGCTTGTGGTTGGGGCTTGAGTCTTTAACGGGAGTACAGCGTAATACGCATTTGCAGCAGTGCAGCCCAAATCATCTTAATGTGAGTTTTGCTGGGGTTGATGGGGAGATTTTATTAGCATCCTTGGCTCAGCTGGCAATTTCTTCTGGCAGTGCCTGTAATTCGGCCACCGTAGCACCGTCTTATGTATTGAAAGCCTTGGGTTTGCCTGATGAGTTGGCTCATGCGGGGCTTAGATTCAGTATTGGGCGCTATACCAGTGAAGAAGATATTGATTTTGCTATTGCCGAAGTGACTCGAGTTTTGCAGGCGCTGAGATAAATTAAACTGAATTGGTTAATTTGTGTTCAATCAAGCTGTCATTTCGAACTGGCTAGTATTTGCCTAGCTGATAAGTCATAAATTCCATTCTAATTTACACAAAACCTGCGTATACTCCGCAGGTTTTTTATACCTATCATTCATATATTGGAGAATAATCATGGCGATCGAACGCACTTTTTCTATTGTTAAGCCTGACGCAGTTGCTAAAAACGTAATCGGCGAAATTTACAGCCGTTTTGAAAAAGCAGGCCTTAAAGTCATTGCTGCTAAAATGGTTCAGTTGGATGACGAAAAAGCAGGCGGTTTTTACGCTGAGCACTCTGAGCGTCCTTTCTTCAAAGATTTGGTTGGCTTCATGACTTCTGGTCCAGTTATGGTTCAGGTTTTAGAAGGCGAAGGCGCTGTTCTTAAAAACCGTGACCTTATGGGCGCTACTAACCCTAAAGAAGCTGACGCTGGTACTATCCGCGCTGATTTCGCTGAAAGCATTGATGCTAACGCTGTTCACGGTTCTGACTCTTTAGAGTCTGCTGCTCGTGAAATTGCATATTTCTTCTCTGACGCAGAGCTTTGCCCACGCGGTTAAGTTTTAGTTAGAAGGTATTTCAATACCTGCTTTGAGAGCAGCTTGCAATCTTTGACTGCACGCTGCTTTCTTAGTTTTAACAAAGCCATAAAGTTATGCCATTTCCCTTGTATTTTCTTCGTACATTTCGCTTTAGAATACAAAAGAAATGGTTTATCCGCCTAGGATGATACTTCCACTGCTCGGTGACCAAGATGACAGATTCTCAAGTACCAAATAGTCAAGCAACTGATTTTGAAGCTCTAGATAAACTGGAAGCAGAAAAAAAAGCACATAAACCTACTGAAAAAGTGAATCTATTAGGCCTGTCGCCTAAAAAGATGGATGCATTTTTTGAAGGTCTAGGGGAAAAGAAATTCCGTACTCAGCAGATGTTGAAGTGGATCCACCAGATTGGTGAGTCTAATTTCGATAATATGACCAATATGAGCAAGGCCATGCGTACTAAGCTGGCTGACGTTGCTGAAATCAGTCTGCCAGAAGTGATTCTTGATAAAACCTCAGTTGATGGTACCCGTAAATGGGTGATGAAGATGCCAGGTGGCAGCTCGATTGAAACGGTTTATATTCCTGAGAAAGAGCGTGGTACTCTGTGTGTTAGCTCGCAAATTGGTTGTGCCTTAGATTGCAGCTTTTGTTCTACCGGTAAACAAGGTTTTAACCGTGATTTAAGCGTAGCTGAAATAATTGGTCAATTATTTGTGGCCTCTCAGGCACTTGATACGCCTGGAGAAAAACGCGTCCGCCGGATTACTAACGTCGTAATGATGGGCATGGGTGAGCCGTTATTGAACTTTGATAACGTTGTTGACTCTATGGAATTGATGCTCAACGACTTCGCATACAGTCTGTCAAAACGACGGGTGACGTTAAGTACCTCGGGTGTTGTACCTATGATGGACAAGTTGGGTGATTTATCCGATGTGTCTCTTGCGGTTTCGTTGCACGCGGGTAATGATGAATTGCGTGATGTGCTGGTACCGATCAACAAAAAATATCCGATTAAAGAATTAATTGCGGCCACCAATCGTTATTTGGAAAAGCTACCAGATCGCCGTAAAGCCACCATCGAATATACTATGATGAAGGATGTGAACGACAGTATTGAGCACGCGGAAGAAATTGCCGAAGTATTAAAAAATACCCCGTGTAAAATTAACTTAATCCCGTTTAACCCGTTCCCTAATTCAGGTTATGAGCGTCCAAGTAATAATCGTGTTTACCGTTTCCGAGATTTATTGCATGAACGTGGTTTTATTGTCACTATTCGCTCTACCCGTGGAGATGATATTGACGCTGCGTGTGGGCAGCTAGTGGGTCAGGTAGAAGATCGGACTCGACGTCAGCAAAAATACATCGACTTGCATCAGGTTAATGAATAAAAGGATATTTCAAATGAAGTCGCTACAACTGGTTATTTTATTGTGTGGCAGTTTGTTATTATCGGCCTGCGTTACAACCATTGAAAGTCGCTTGACGCGCAAGGCAGACCCAGAGAAAGCGGTGGAGAATTATACTCAGCTTGGGCTGGGTTATATTCAACAAGGTCGGTTTGATCGTGCTCGCGCGCGTATTAATCGTGCTTTAGAAATCGATTCTGAGTACGCCCCGGCTAATAATGCCATGGCGTTATTATTACAGTCAGAACGTGAGCCCGAATTGGCGGAAGAATACTTCTTAAAATCCATCGATCTAGATGATGAGTTTAGCCAAGGGCAATACAATTACGGCATGTTTTTAATGCAGCAGAATCGGTTTGATGAGGCTTGTCAGCATTTAAAGAATGCGGCGGATGATGTGCAGTATCAGCAGCGTGGTAAAGCCTCTCAGAACCTCGGTTTATGCTATTACCGTAATGGCCAAGTAGACCTTGCGATTACAACCTACGAACGCATGTTAAAAGTGCAACGTTTTAATGCACCGGTACTGGTTAACCTATCGACCTTGTTATTCGAAAAAGGTCGTTATGAAGAAGCGCAGCAATATTATAATCGTTTCACTCGCATCGTTGCACGCGAGCAAAGTCAGCAGTCTGCTAACTCATTATGGTTAGGCATTCGTTTGGCACGAGTTAGTAACAATGAAAAAGCAGTCAAGAAACTTGCGAATCAGTTGAAAGCAAACTTTCCTTTGTCGGCTGAATTTCAACTTTATAGCGAAACGCTTTAAAAACCGTTAAATAAAGAGAACTAGGGTAGCGGCATCGAATTATGAGCATACATTCACATTCTCCAATTGTTAGACGTAAAAGCCGAAAGATTTGGGTCGGTAATGTCCCTGTCGGTGGTGATGCACCGATTGCTGTGCAAACTATGACGAATACCCCAACCGAAGATATTGCGGCGACGGTTGCACAAATTAAACGTGCACAAGATGCGGGTGTGGATATTGTGCGGGTTTCTGTGCCTTCTATGGCCGCGGCGGATGCCTTTGGTGAAATTAAAAAACAGGTATCTGTCCCCCTAGTGGCGGATATTCACTTTGATTATAAAATTGCCTTAAAAGTTGCTGATCTTGGGGTTGATTGCTTACGTATCAATCCAGGCAATATCGGTCGCGAAGATAGAATTCGTGAAGTTGTTGCAGCAGCGCGCCATAATGGTATACCTATTCGAATCGGCGTTAATGCGGGTTCGCTAGAAAAAGATTTGCAAGTTAAATACGGTGAGCCAACGCCGGATGCCTTGGTTGAATCGGCCATGCGTCATATCGACATTCTTGATCGCTTGAACTTTCCAGATTTTAAATTAAGTCTTAAAGCGTCTGATATTTTTATGACAGTGGCGGCGTATCGCAAGATTGCCGATCAAATCGAACAGCCATTACACTTAGGTATTACCGAAGCGGGTGGCTTACGCGGTGGTACGGTGAAATCGTCTATCGGTTTGGGCTTACTTATGTTTGATGGCATTGGTGATACCATTCGTGTTTCTCTTGCCGCTGACCCGATTGAAGAAGTTAAAGTCGGCTGGGATATGTTGAAGTCATTAAAGTTACGCTCTCGTGGTGTTAACTTTATCGCTTGCCCATCGTGCTCACGTCAAAACTTTGATGTGATTAAGACCATGAACGAATTAGAAAACCGCTTGGAAGATATCCGTACCCCGATCGATGTTGCGATTATCGGTTGTGTTGTGAACGGCCCAGGGGAAGCTAAAGAAGTGGATGTGGGTTTAACCGGTGGCTCACCGAATAATTTGATTTATATCGATGGCAAGCCCGCAGAAAAATTAAAAAATGACGATTTATTGGATGGTTTAGAGACCATGGTGCGTGACCGTGTTGCCAAGAAACAGCAAGCGCTAAAAGACGTCATCGTTTCTGACAGTTAATGTCTGATAATTAATTAAGCATAGAAGGAAAATCTCTTGGCTAACAAGAAGATTAAAGCCATTCGTGGCATGAACGACGTACTGCCGAGCCAAACACCCGTTTGGCAGTATTTGGAAAGCAGTGTACAGACCGTTTTAAGTGGTTATGGCTATCAAGAAATTCGTATGCCTGTGGTTGAACAAACCCACTTGTTTAAGCGATCTATCGGTGAAGTGACCGACATTGTTGAAAAAGAAATGTATACCTTTGATGATCGTAATGGCGATAGTCTCACCTTGCGTCCCGAAGGAACGGCGAGCTGTGTGCGCGCTTGTGAAGAACACTCGCTTTTAACCAATAACCAAAGTCAGCGTTTGTGGTATATCGGCCCGATGTTTCGCTATGAGCGTCCGCAAAAAGGTCGTTATCGTCAGTTTTTCCAAATTGGTGTTGAAACCTTTGGTATGGCAACAGCGGATATTGATGCGGAAGTGATCTTATTAACGGCGCGCCTATGGCAGCAGTTAGGGATTAAAGATGCGGTTGAATTACAATTAAATACTATTGGTAGTGCCCAAACCCGCATCGATTATAAAGCCGCTTTGGTTGAATATCTGACGCCGATTAAAGATCAATTAGATGAAGACAGTCAGCGTCGTCTAGCGACTAATCCGCTGCGTATTTTGGATTCAAAAGACCAAACGACTCAAGGCTTGTTAGATGACGCGCCGCAGTTGCACGATTATCTTGACCAAGAAAGTCGCGAGCACTTTGCAAAACTAACCGCCATTTTGGATGCGGCGGGCGTGCAGTATGTTATTAATCAGCGCTTAGTGCGCGGTTTAGATTATTATGGCAAAACCGTTTTTGAATGGGTAACCGATAAGCTAGGTTCACAAGGTACGGTGTGTGCCGGTGGTCGTTACGACGGATTGGTCGAGCAGCTAGGGGGCAAACCAACACCCGCGGTTGGTTTTGCCATGGGGGTTGAGCGCTTAATTCTACTATTAGAAACCTTAGACGTAATACCCGCGGCGGTTAATACTACCCTTGACGTTTATATCACCGCCTTGGGTGGCGATACCGATCAAGCTGCGTTACTGTTAGCGGATGCGATTCGCCAACAACAACCACAGGTACGAGTACAGACCCATTGTGGTGGTGGCAGCTATAAAAGCCAGATGAAAAAAGCGCTTAATAGCAGTGCCCGTTTTGTTATCTTGTTAGAAAATGATGATGTAGAAGCAAAGCGTGTACGTATTAAGGCCTTGAGTGAAGAAGGTGAGCAGACTGAGTTAAGTAATGACGATGTTGCTGACTGGATTGCAGCTCAGCTGAATTAGATTGAAGATAAAATAACAAAGTAGTGAAGGAGTATGGGGAATGTCTGAAGAATTAAGAACAGAAGAAGAACAAGTTGAAGCGATTAAAAACTGGTGGAATGAAAACGGTAAAAGTTTAATTATTACCGTGGTTGTTGTTTTAGCCGGGTATTTTGGTTGGAATGGCTATCAAGAAAACCAGCGCGCACAAGGTGAAGCGGCGGCTAGTATTTACCAACAGTTGGTGAATAAAGCGACGAAACCATTAGCGGAACAGACGGAAGCTGATAAGGCCGAACTTGAAACAGTGGCTGCGCAACTGAAAACAGAATTCCCTAATAGCCTTTATGCACAATTTGCTGGCCTTTATTTAGCGAAATTTGCGATTGAAGCCAATAACTTTGACGCGGCTGCCAGCGAATTACAAATATTGCTTGAGGCGGGTGATAAAGGGCCAGTGACCTACTTGGCTAAAGTTCGCTTAGCGCGAGTCTTTATTCAGCAAGAAAAACTGGATGAAGCGTTAGATTTAGTGGCAACGACTCCAGAGGCGTCTTTTAGTGCTCAATATGAAGAAGTAAAAGGTGATGCTTTATTTGCTAAAGGCGAATTAAGCAAGGCATTAAGCGCTTACCAGGCTGCTCGTGCTGCCGCGACATCTTTGGGTATTAATACTCAAGTTTTGCAGCGTAAGATTGATGATCTTGCCGGTGCAGAGCTTGCTGGAGCGGATGCTTAATTGATGATGCCTAAAGTAATAATGCTCATATTGGCTAGCCTATTTATGCTAGCCTGTAGCAGTCAAGACACTAAGTCTGAAACCGTTGAAGCCAATATTGAAACAGGCCCTGCTGAGTTGACGAGCTTTGATGAGCAAGTCGATATTGATGTGGTTTGGCGCCGCTCTTTGGGCAAAGGCTCAGGGGCAAAAAATATTCGTTTACGCCCTGCGGTCAGTGGTGAAAATGTTTATATGGCGGATTACAATGGGCAGCTTTGGGCATTAGAGCTGGAATCGGGTGATAAACTTTGGTCACAGATGTTTGACCAAGCTATTACCAGTGGTGTTGTCGTTGCAGAGAATGACTTGTATATCGCAACCCAAGACGGCTTTTTGCACAGCATCTCGAAAGCTGATGGTGAAGTGCAATGGTCACAATCATTGAGCAGTGAAAGTATTGCGCCCGTCGTTGTTGATAATAAACAGGTTTATATTCGCACTATCGACGGTCACTTGACCGCCTTTGAGCGCACTAGTGGTCAGCAAAACTGGACGTATGAAGCGGCTTTACCGGTATTAACCGTTCACGGTACGGGTTCCCCTGTATTGCTACAAAGCCTAGTTATTACAGGCTTTGCTAACGGTAAGTTGCTGGCATTAGATAAAGAATTAGGCATTCCTCGTTGGCATAAGCGATTGGCGATTCCTCAAGGACGTTCTGAATTAGAACGCTTAATCGATCTCGATGGTACACCTATCATTGACGCTGGCATTGTTTATGCGACGGCTTATCACGGTAAGTTGGCGGCTATTGCTTATGATGGTAAAACCCTATGGGAAACTGAGCTGTCGAGCTATTTAGGGCCCGAGTTAGGCCTAGGTAATATCTACATCACTCGTGATGATGATTATGTGCAAGCTTATGATCAACTAAATGGTGCCTCCGTATGGAGTCAATCAGCACTGCAAGGACGTTTCTTAAATCAGCCAGTGAAGCACGATAGTTATATTGTGGTGGCGGATTATGAAGGCTATGTGCATGTATTAGCGCAGGTGGATGGTGACATAGTAGGGCGCTTAAGTGTGCGTCCTAGACCGTTGCATATGACCTTGCCGAATCAGCCAGAAATGAATAACTGGCGTCCTTTGCGTGGCAAAGATTTTGGAATCCGTAGTGTGATGCAATCGACCTCAAAGGGTCTGCTAGCCTATACCAATGCGGGTGAACTGCTGCTATTGCAGCTAGCTAACTAACAATGTTAGTCAGTATGTATTTGAGACAAGATAACTAAAATTATGGTTCCTGTAATTGCCCTAGTAGGGCGTCCCAATGTTGGGAAATCCACCTTATTTAACCGCTTAACTAAGACGCGTGATGCCTTAGTTGCTGAAATCGCGGGTTTAACCCGTGATCGTAAATACGGTGAAGGCCAAATTGGCGACGAACCTTTTATTGTTATTGATACCGCCGGTATCAGTGGTGAAGAAGTAGGTATTGATGCTGAAATGGCATCGCAATCTTTTCAAGCAATCGAAGAAGCCGACATCGTATTATTTATGGTGGATGCACAATCGGGAATCATTCATGCCGATCATCTATTGGCTGAATATTTGCGTAAAAAAGGCAAAGAAGCCTATGTTATTGCCAACAAGATTGATGGTCGTAACCCAGATGTTGTATTAGCCGAATTCTATGAACTGGGTATGGGCGAACCGATTCCTATTGCGGCGGCGCATAACCGGGGTATTAATACGCTCATTGAACACGTACTTAGTGAGCTGCATGGGCCAAAAGAAGTTGAGCCAGAGCGTGAACTTACCGGTTACGAAGAGTGGGAACAGCTTTATGGTGAAAAAGAAGAAGCCATTGATGTTAAAACTCAGCATGAAGAATTAAACGTTAAAGGGGTTAAAATTGCCATTGTTGGTCGTCCGAACGTAGGTAAGTCAACTCTGATTAACCGTTTCTTAGGTGAAGAGCGCGTTGTGGTTTATGACCAAGCGGGTACGACACGAGACAGCGTTTATATTCCTTATGAGCGTCATGGCCAAGATTATACCTTGATCGATACCGCGGGTATTCGTCGTCGTAAGAGCATCACCGAAGCGGCCGAAAAATTCTCAATTATTAAGACACTGCAAGCTATTCAAGATTGCCATGTGTGTGTGTTAGTTCTCGATGCGAAAGACGGTATTGTAGAGCAAGATCTACACATGTTGAGCTTCGTCTTGAACGCCGGCCGCGCGTTAGTGATCGCCATTAATAAATGGGATGGCATGACAGCGGAAGATCGTGAGAGTGTAAAAAAAGAACTGGATCGTCGTTTAGAGTTTATTACTTACGCGGATATTCATTTCATCTCGGCATTACACGGTACTAACGTCGGTAACTTGTATAAATCCGTTGATGATGCGTATGAGTCTGCCATGGCAAAATGGTCTACTAGCCAGTTAACACGCTTGTTAGAAGATATGGTGAAGAATCACCAGCCGCCTATGGTTAACGGGCGCCGTATCAAGTTGCGCTATGCGCACCAAGGTGGATCAAATCCGCCGGTACTGGTGGTGCACGGGACGCAAACGGATAAGTTAACCGAAGCTTATAAACGTTATTTGGCGAATACCTATCGCCGTGTTTTAGAGATCAATGGTACGCCCATTCGAATGGTATTTAAATCTTCTGAGAACCCATTCTCTGAGAAGAAAGAAGGGCCAACCTTCCACGCTATTCGTCAGAAAAAAATCGAACGTACGCAAAACATTCGTGCTATTAAGAAAGAAAAAGCACGTAAGCAGCGCGCTAAAAAACGTTAAATTGTTTTAAACTGAATTTTTCTGCATGCTTATATTTACTAATAAAAATGAGTATGCAGAGGAATTGCGGTGAAAGTTTTTTTTCTGATCAGTTTTCTATTTCTTTCCTTGGCCAGTCAGGCTGCTCCCTCTACCAATATTACTACTAATAGTTTTGTTAAAATAAAGATTGCTAGCCTACAGCTGTTTTCTTCATTCTCTGCTTTTATTTATTTTCAAGGTGATGAGCGCAATTGCGTTGCTTCCCAGCTCTGAAATAGCCCTCAGGAATAAATGGAAGCCAGTTGCAGCATTCATCGGAAGGAATTCAATAAAATTATCGATCCTCTGATTCGTGGTGATTTAGCCGTGATCGATGACTTGCAACTCAACCTAGAATCCATTTTAAGCCAGTATTTAGGTTATGCAAACTCGAGCACAGGCGGTTATGGGGTGAGCTTTGGCGAGACGCCATTTGTTGTGCTACATACCTTTGAAAATATGTGTGAGATCATTGCCAGTTATTAATAACTGGCAACTTCTAGTCAATAGACTCGATTATTTAATTGCGCGAATCCCCTTGCTTTCAATGGTGATTTTACGCTCTTTATAAAGCTTACCAATCGCCATTTTGAAAGCGCGCTTGCTGACACCAAAGTGCATCTCTATGAGTTCTGCAGGGCTTTTATCACTCAGGGCTAAGAAACCATTGCCGTCTTCAACTTTTTGCATAATCTGCTCAGATAAACCACCGACTTTTTGATAGCCAATCGGCTGCAAGCTTAAATCCAAGCGTTTATCATCACGCTGCTTACGAATATAGGCATCGACTTTTTGACCCACACGAATCGCTTGACGAATATCGCTATGGTGAATCAAACCCCAATACTTATTATCAACAATCGCTTTATAACCCAGCTCAGTTCGAGCAGCAATAAGAATACGCACCTTATCACCTGGATTGTAATTATCGTAAATCGTAGCGACTTCATCTTTAATAAAGCGGTTTAAGCGGGTAGTCGCAATAATACGATCGGTATTGTCCATGTAAACATACACAATACAGTGCTGGCCGGCTTCTAAGCGTGTTTTCTGTTCGGCAAAAGGTAAGAACAAGTCTTTCACTAATCCCCAGTCTAAGAAAGCCCCCATCTCGTTCACATCGGCGACTTCAAGGTTAGCCACCTGGCCAACCGTGGCTCGTGGGCGCTGGCAAGTAGCAATAACTCGATCTTCTGAGTCTAGGTAAATAAATACCTTAACAATATCGCCAACTTTGCAGTTATCTGGCACTTGCTTGTTGGGCAATAAGATATTGCCAAACTCTCCCGCAATTAATAACGCACCCATAGGTAAAATTTCCCCTACTTCTAATGTGGCGTATTTACCGACGAGAGGAGTTGAGGTGATTTGTTTGCTTGCAGCTTGAGGGTGGTTATCTGCAGGAGTATTTGAATCTGTCATTAGGAAGGTCCGTATCAGATCACTTAATCTGGTTGTATAAGATTAAGTTGGTTAAAAGACACTGATTTCTGCATCAGTGTGTACCCGCGCATTATAACAAACAATGGCTCGCTAAGTAATCGATTGTTGAGACCCTAATAGCCCTTGCTAGGTGCTCAGCAGCAAAAACAGGTAGCTTGTGATAATAACTGAAAATACCAGGTTCAGTATTAAACCACTTTTCATCATAGTATTTTGTGGCACGTAACCACTAGAAAATATAATGGCATTGGGTGGTGTTGCCACGGGCAGCATAAAAGCACAGGAGGCAGCAACGGCAATCGCACTGACAATCATGGCCTGATCAAGGCCCATGACGTCGGCGGTGCCCATGAAGGTGGGGATCATCAAGGCCGATAACGCGGTATTACTGGAAATTTCAGTCATAAAGATGATGAATAAGATAATCAATAACAACAATAGATACAGCCCAAGGCCTGCGCTTAAATTCGCGAGCTGCTGGGCTAAATATAGATTGGCCTCAGTTTGACTTAATACTGCGCTTAGGGCTAAGCCACCCCCAAATAAAATCAATACACCCCATTGAGTATTTTTTTCAAATACGACCCAAGTTAAACTTTTGCTGGCATGTAAGGCAATGATCGCACTGATGGCGACCCAGCTATCGAAGTCAGAGATGTCTCCGAGTGCATTTTGAATTAGGTCACCAAGAATCCATAAGCAGGCTGTGATGATAAAAATGACGATGACTAAAATACTTTGGTAGTCCCAAGGAAAAGGCTGAGACGAAGAATTGAGGTTAGATTGAATAGAAGATTCTGCTGAAGACGCGGGGTTCAATAAATTAAGGTTAGGCTGGAGCAAGGTATATAGAATCCCCCACATTAAGGGTAATAAAAATAGGCTAATAGGAAGGGCAATCACTAACCAGTCATAAAATGATAATGCTAAGGCACTAGCGGCAATGGCATTAGGAGGGCTGCCGACAAGGGTAGCAATTCCCCCTATATTGGCCGAATAGGCAATGCCCAATAACAAAAAAGCAAAGACTGTTTTGTGTTTGTGATAGTCAAGGTGAGACATCAAACCGAGAGCAATAGGGAGCATCATTACAGTGGTGGCGGTATTACTAATCCACATGGATAAAAAGGCGGTTAAGCCAAATAACAACAAGCAAATCAATAGCCCGTTATTTTTCGCTTTGCCCATAATAACCTGAGCAAAGTACTGATCGAGTTTATGTTCGTGTAAGGCGGCTGCTAAAGCAAAGCCCCCTAAGAATAAAAATATAATGGGGTGCGCAAAGCTTAGCAGGGCAGCTTTTAAGTCCATGACATTGAAGGCAACCGCTAACACCGGCACTAAGAGGGCGGTTATACTGAGTGGTAATAATTCAGCGAGCCATAAGTTGGCAATGATCGTTAAGATGATAAGGCCATGCTGAATGGCGGGGCTGACTTGGCTAGAGAGTATGAGAGTTATCAAGCAGGCTTGTGCCAGTATAGAATAAAGCCATTTCATCAAAGCCACCTGTATCAATATTTAATATAGGCAACAGCTTAAAAGCCATTGCCTTGTATTCAGCTTGTTTAACTTGTATTAGCTCAGACTTCATCGACGAGCAAGTCATATAAGCGCTGTATTAAGTGCGCATCTAATAATCGCAATAATTTATTATCGCTGATCGCTGGCAAGCGCCATTGTTGATTCCAGTTATTGTGGCAGGCATACATAATTAAGCTGCCATTGTGACTTGCATAGTCTATACACTGATCACTTGCTTGGTTCTTTAATGTGCTCTCCTCAGTATAGGACCATAGCTGATATCCATTATTGCTATTACAGCCCTTAACCATGAGGCCACCTGACCCTGGCATTAAACATAACCAAGGTTGTTCTGCTAAGTGAATGCGGCCTTGACTGCTCAATAGCCAGTGAGAAGCATTAGCCTCTGTCTCGATTGGCGTTATTAAGCTATCTGAAGTAACCATAGAAAAATATCTTGGCCCTGTAATAACCTCGCCTTGGGTCGGTAAGTCGATACTCGTCGCAAGCTCGTCATGTTTGCTCAAATATTCTTTTACCTTGTGCGCTTGTTCAAGTTCACTTGCACCTGCTTTATTTAGCTTAGCTAATAGTCCCTCGAGCGCTTCGATCGCCTTATGGATTGAGCTGTATTTCTGATACGCCGCATAAGCCGCTGCGGAAAAATAGCGTTTCACATCGGTTTCGCTATAGCTAGCGAGTTGTGCTTGCTGTTGTGAGGTTAATGTCACTAAATCCGCTTTGGCTTGGGAGGCAAAAATATTATTCAGTTCGGTGAGTTCAATCGCCATTAATTGTTTAAATTCGGCGTCTTGACCAACAATTGCAACGGCTGGTAAATCAGGGATCAGGCCATCAAAGGTTGTGTGCGTAAGCTCGACAACAGCGCCAGCGCGGCGACAGTTTAAGCTGGCCTGTGTTGGGCGAAATTGTGCATTCACATTAATATGCAACTGGTTGATGCTATTACTATGATGGCGCTGAGAGGGCAAACTCACCAACTTTTCTTCCCCTAGGGCATTATTGATAGTCAGCCAGCATTGGTCGACTAGGTCTCCACTTTCACTCAGGCTTAGGTCAGGTTCAGGTAGCTCAAATACATTGCCGTAGTTACCATGAAATACTGGGTAGATAACGGCATTATTACCATCCGGATCATAACCCCCAAGTATGGTGGCAACCGCAACTCCTACCTCTTTAGCTGCTAGGCGGTTTTGCGCTTCTGGATAATGAAATTCTTGATATTGGCCAAGTTCGCTATGCCACTTTTTATAGCCACTAGCAAAATCCCTAGTGGGTATAGGGTACTTTTCTATATGGTTTTGAATATGGCGAGCACTATAAGCTGTATGGTGAGTATAGGCAGAGAGTTGGGTATTAGCGCTGCCCCCAGACATAGCATCTCGGCCATAAGGAATACGCCCTTTAAGGTGAAAAGTCGCTGGCTTGAGCTCGGCACTTTCAGCATTATCTATTAAGTTATCACGCAGACGTTTACGATGGGCAATATAGCCCCAGCCGCTGTCGCTATGGTGAGCTTTAAAGCGTTGATCTTCAGTTAAGTTGGCACCTGGGTAATGGCCCAATCCATAACCGTGTCCCCATTCATGGCTGGCTTCGTTGCCTCGGCTATCCACTAAGGTGGCAATGCCATTGCCGCCACTTAAGCCGTGTGGCACTCGTCCATTTTCATAATTCCCCCAAGCATGATGAATGGTCGTTTGCTTAAACAGGTGAGGGTAGTTTTGATTCATGCTATTGCTGCTTATCCCTGAGTTAGCAAGGTTAATTCCAATACTGACTTGTGATTTGGCCACATCAGCGCGCATATCACCGGCATAATAGCTACCTGTGGTGGGGCTGACCTCATCATAGATGGCGCCGCTTCGGACAATGACTTTATCCAGTTGCATGTCTGCGTATGACGCCATGATTAAGCGTGATGTTGGGATGGTTTGAAAATAATCAGTGGCCGCTAAAATGGGATGGTTTAAGGTATAGTGACCCGATTTTATGTCGACGTGGGTGAGCATGCCTAGGCGAATACTTTGAAAGATAACTTGGCTAGCTTCGCCAATATCAATATCCGCTGCTGCTAGGTAGCCAGATTGTTCAGTAGCGCTATGTTGATTAACCATAAAACGAATCGATAACCCCTGTTTAACTAGATACCAAGGCAGAGTCGCGCTCCATGCGTGATTGGAAAAAACAACGTCTTCAGAGCCGTGATAATCCGCCGCATAAGTATCATTGGGATGACGCATGGGGATAATAGTTTGCAGTTCATTATTGATGCTGATGACCGCGTCAATATGGTTTACTGCCGAGGCATTGGTTGGGGTGAAAAATAATAAGGCGTCACGTAAAGCGACTAACTTAGGATTATAAATGCTTTGCGTTTCATCGCCTGCATCCCGCTGAAAATTATGCTTTGGGCGAACATTATGGGATTGCATAAATTGCACTTCGCCTTGTAATTCATCGGTTAGGCTGTCGCTTAAATCGTTGCGTAAGCGACGCTCTGCACCTCCGAATTGCTGATCGTAAAAACCAATGGCATTAGAGGTTTTATAGGAGGCACTATGGCGAACGGTTAACTGTGCCTTTTTCGCAACGGTTAACTCACCTTCAGTTAAATACAGGGTTATTATAGAGGTGCCTGCATCATCTTCATCAGGGGTGCCGTATAGGCGACCATCATGTTCATTAAGGGTTGCCCAAGC
>CAXIBC010000057.1:0-19056 GCA_964022115.1 uncultured Oleispira sp.
TTTAAGCCACTTTCCAAGTTCCCAGAGATGCGTCGTGACCTTGCATTAGTGGTTACCGATGTCACGCCAGTTGCCGATGTTATGTCGTTAATTCGTGAAAAAGCAGGGGACTACCTCACAAAGTTAAACCTTTTTGATATTTATCAGGGCAAAGGCATTGATCCTGATAGAAAAAGCTTAGCTTTGGGCTTGACGTGGCAGCATCCTTCGCGCACTCTGAATGAAGAAGAAGTGAACGAAGCCGTTGAAAATGTACTCGCTCACTTGGCTGATAGGATTGATGCACAATTGAGAGGCTAATATGCGAGCTCTTACCAAGGCAGAAATGGCGGAACGCCTGTTTGAAGACCTAGGTTTGAATAAACGTGAAGCGAAAGAAATGGTGGATCTCTTTTTTGATGAGATTCGCCACTCTTTAACGCATAACGAGCAAGTGAAGTTGTCAGGCTTTGGCAACTTCGACCTGCGTGATAAAAGTCAACGTCCAGGGCGTAACCCAAAAACGGGGGAAGAGATTCCAATCTCTGCACGTCGCGTTGTTACCTTCAAACCCGGACAAAAATTAAAAATCCGAGTAGAAGCTTATGCTGGAAGCGAGTCTCAATAGCGAGCTGCCGCCTATTCCATCAAAACGCTACTTCAGTATTGGTGAAGTCAGCGAACTATGTGATGTAAAACCTCATGTTCTGCGTTATTGGGAGCAGGAATTCACACAGTTAAAACCTATTAAACGTCGTGGTAATCGTCGTTATTACCAGCGTGAAGACGTTATCCTTGTGCGTGAAATTCGTAACTTATTATATTTAGAAGGTTATACCATTGGTGGTGCTCGGCAGAAGCTAAACGATCAAGGGGAAGGCGAAACGGCCGCCCATTTTGATCGTGTTTTAATCAAAGAAATGCTGACAGAGTTGGCCGATCTTAAAAGTATTTTAGAAGAGTAAGCGACTTTTAAATCTAGGTTAGCAATAAGCTTCCAATTATCAAGTACTTAGGTATAATCTGGGTCTGTGTCGGAATGTAGCGCAGCTTGGTAGCGCACTTGTCTGGGGGATAAGTGGTCGCAGGTTCAAATCCTGCCATTCCGACCAATTTAAAATATCTGCTTTACTGCTATGTCTCTTTCTAGATCAACAATCTCTTAGCTCTGCATTAACAATTTAAAAAGTACTCTTTAAGCTCACTTTCTGAAGGTTGTCGCTGAAAGGCAAGCTGGCCATCAATAATAATATTGGGTGAATGACGAATATTAAGCTGGTTTACTAACTCTGGGTGATCTTCGATATATGTCACACGATAGTTAACACCTAGGTGCTCTAATTCTTTCTCTATATTAGGTAGATTGAAATCAGTTTTGGTTACTAGTAGCTGAATATTCATAATACAAGGCCCTAAATATCTGTTTCTATTGAATCTATTCTGTAATTCAAAGTGTTTTCTAACGCTTATCTCTGTCTCAAAGTATAGAAGTTGTGCTAGTGATTGGTCCGCTATTGTCGGTTTATTCAGGTTGTAAGTCTTAATTCGTTCTTATCATAAAAGCATGCCATTATCGTTTTGATTGCAGAGCAGGGTAAACAAGATAGACAAACAGTAAACAAATGTTTACTCTGTTAATTTTTATAATAGCCTAATATTATGCAGCAGCCAGCCAGTGTATCTTTGGATTCAGGCAATGAATATGAAGAAATTCACCAAGCTTTTGAAAACATAAAGCAAAAATACCGTAATGACCTTGGTGAAAAAGACGTTCGCTATATTAAGAAAATTCGACGAAATTCCCGAATTTTTGAAGTGCTGGGGCGTAGTCTTATTCATATATTACCGGGTCCTTTTGCCCTTATTGGTGTACCATTTTTATTCTTACATCGTAATCTTGAAGCCATTGAAATTGGTCATAATGTATTGCATGGCCAATACGATTGTTTTGATGAAATTCCTCAGTTTCATGCAAAGAACTTCCGTTGGAAAGCCCCTGTTGATGAAACCTCTTGGCGACAAGAACATAATGCTGTGCATCATGTTCATACCAACGTATATGAGAAAGATCCTGATTTAAATCACGGCTTCTTACGGGTTAATAGTCAAGTCCCTCATACTAAGTTGCATTATTTTCAAGTGCCTATTTATTTATTCTTGTTTTACCCCTTTATGCTGTACAACTTTAATGCACAGAATTTAGGCCGTGTGGATAAATTTAGAGCACGATATTTTCCTCAAGGTAATAAGGGTTATGCGGTATTAGATGACGATTTACGTTTATCGGAAGCGGAAGTGAGTAAGCGGCATAAACGTGCTGTTTGGCGAATTTTTGCTAAAGAGTATCTGCTTTTTCCACTGCTTGCGTTATTAACTGGGGCGGGGATGGTTAAAGTATTTTTAGCCAATTTTTTAGCGGATGTTATGAATAGCTATTGGATTGCATTGACGATTCAAGCGACACACTTCACTGAACCTCTACAGCCGGAAGATGCGATTAAAAATAAAGGCAAGTGGTACATTTCTCAATTGGATTCCTCGGTGAATTTTAAAGGCAATCGCTGGCAGAGTATCTTATGGGGGCACTTAAATTATCAGGTTGAGCATCATTTATTTCCCGATATCCCAGCTCACCGTTACCCAGATATGGCCTTAGAAGTTCAGGCAGTATGTAAGCAGTACAATTTACCTTATAAGTGTAATGACAGTTGGCGCGCGGCAATTAAAAAGTTTGTAGGAGCCATGTGGACGTATTCTTTTAAAAATCCTGCGGTTAAAGATGAAGCTTCCTTTTTAGATAAGGCGACTGCGCATGTTAAATAAGTTTTTAACGGATGGTTTGACGAAAGCCTTAAGCCTTATGCATCCTTGGTTAGTTAAAACCTTAGGTCGTGACCGTTTAGAGTACCTTGCCAGTAATACCACCAATGAAGTGACTAAAAAATTAGATCCTTTTATTTGGACTTATGACTGCAAAGCTAAAGTTATTGCGATTCGTCAGGAGACGAGAGATACCAAGACCTTCGTTTTGTTACCTAATCAACATTTTTCTGCGCCAGTTGCTGGGCAGCATATTGAGCTAAGTTCCATCGGCCCCAATAGTGATGCTGCACGCTGTTATACTCTATCTGAAATTACATCTGAGACCGTTTCGATTACGGTAAAGTTAAATCCCGATGGTGAAGTATCACCCTGGTTACATGATCATATCGAAGTAGGGCAGGTATTTGATATTTCATCGCCACGAGGAAAGTTTGTTCACCGTGATCAAGAGCAGGTACTATTTATTTCTGCGGGCTCGGGTATTACTCCTGCTTTTTCTATAATCAATCATATTTTGGCTCAGCCTAATGCATCGGTGGCTGCTGAAATTGGTCTTTTTTACCGTACGCAAAGCCCAGATAATACAATTTTCGCTCAATGCTTAGCTAAACTTGAATCGGCTAATAAGCAGGTTAAGGTCGAGCTCAGTTATTCTCGCTTACCTGTTGATATTGTTACTCCTTCATTTATTGATCAATTGATGGCAGCTTACCCAAATATTAAACAGCAACATATTTATTTATGTGGGCCCGAGTTATTTAGGAATGACGTAATCCAGTACTTGGAGTCCATTGATTTTGACATGAATAATTTGGATATTGAACAGTTCACCTTGCCCACGTTGTCGCCAGATCAGCAATCAACTAAAAAACTGGATGAAGATGTGACGGTGATACTTAAATCTCAAAATATTCATTTTGTGATATCGGCGGGTGACTGCAATAAAACGATTTTAGAAGCAGCAGAAGCGCAAGGGGTTGTGATGGAGCACGGTTGCCGCTCGGGCATGTGTGGTTCTTGTAAAACTAACTTAGTATCGGGTGAAGTAACGGGTCATAAAATAGGCCGCAGCATTTATCCTTGTACGGCTTATCCAGCATCGACCCAAATTGTATTAGACTAATCAAATACGCCTACACCAATAATGAAGAAGAGAGTCGCCCTAAATCGGTAGCCGTATTAGAGGTGACTTCAATGGCTTTTGCCATTCCATTTTCAGAGATGTTGCGAAAGGCTCTAATGTGAGGCAAACAGTCAATTTCTCGCCAAAATATAGCCGCTTGAATAAGTCTTGGACTGGTTAATACTTCTCTTTTTGTAACTTCGACTAGGTAGGATTCAACCTGAGTTTGGTTGACTATCGTGGTTACTTTAATCGCGTATGGCATCTTGCTTCCTGCAAATAGACATGATTGTAGTGATACAGTTTAGTATAAATTCTATATATATATAAATAGTAAATGAAATTACCAGCGATTAAAGCGCGAGCAGTTTATCGGCGGTTGAGAATACGAAAGGTGACATAATTATCACTGTGATTATAGCGATCCAATCAGCATTTTTTCTTAACATGATACATTCCTTGTATGTTAATAAAATAGTCATCTATCAGACTGCTAGTATATGTTTATTATGATAAATATAGAATCAGGAAAAAGAACGAGTGGTCTGTAAAAACATCGTCTATGCTGAAAAAGTGTGATCGATTTGAACTATGGAGAACTTATGCGATTGTCTAGAAGCGTATTAACCCTCAGTCTAGTTAGTTTTGTTATGTCGGCCTATGGTGAGGTGTATCAACGTACCGATGCCAAAGGGCGTATGCATTTCTCTGATAGCCCTTTAACAAGCTATCAGGCCAGTGGTTATGGCAAGGCTCACGCAAGTATCCAAACTAAAATCAAAAAAAGTGACCATAAAGCCCTTGCCAATGTCGCCAAACGATTAAAGAAAGATCGTTTGCAACGAGAGGCGAAGCGTAAACAAGTATTAAAAAAGAGTTACCAAAAACGTAAAAAGCAGCAGAAAATACTGGCCATTGCCAAGCAACGTAAGACATTGTGTCGCTTGGCTCGGAAAAAGGAAGATCTAGCGTTTCGCAAACGTGGTCAAGGTCAGAACTTAACTCAGATGCGTAACGCTTTAGCAAATTATGAAAAAAAGCGCGATATTCGTAAGCTTAGGTGCCAATAATTACTAGCGATTTTGAAAGGTAATGGTGAGCTTTAATCCGCCATCATTACCTACAGCAGGAATGATGGTCCCACCTAACAAATCTGTAATAATATTTTTCACCAAATACATACCTAGCCCCATTTTCTTTTGGCTGCCTCTTGCTTTGGTATAAAAGGGCAAAAACAATTGCGCCAGCTCAGTATCCGATAAACCATCACCATTATCTGAAATGATCAAACTCAGTATTTGATTGGATTGCATCAGTGTAACGTTAACCTTAGGATTTTCTTGTGAGCAGCTGGTCATTACATGCGTTATGACATTATCGAATAATTGATTAAAAACTAATAAAAAAGCGCTCGGGTGAGAATGGATAAGACACTTGTTGGGTAGTGCCAAATTAAAATCAATTTTATCCTGATAGGTTAAAGTTCGATCTTGAATGAGGTGTACGAGATCAAATTCAGTCGCTGGGTGGTCTTTCTTCTTGATCGATATATTACTAAATACATGGGTGAGGGAGGCAAGGGTTGCAGAAGATGTAGCAATCATCTTAATCGCCTCGTCTTGTTGCTCAATGTAAGGTAATAACTCCTCCTTAGAGAGTGTTTCATTATTAATGCATTTTAAATCACGGTTGATTGTATCTAGAAACGAGTTTGATAAACCAATATTACCAATGGGAGTATTCATTTCGTGTGATACCCCTATGATGAGCTGTTGTAGCGCTGACATTCGTTCTTGTTTTTCGTGAATCAAGGATTGTTTAGCCTGCATTCTCTCTGTTTGTAATCTTTGTATTCGCTCTCCTAAAGCAAGGGAGAGCAAGACTATTTCAAGAAAAGAACCAATTTGATAACCGTATTGAGTAAAGAAATTACTGGGTAAGAATCCTAGGGTTCGCAAGTTTGCAGTGACCATGCCGATGATCAGTACCGCCCAAGCAATGGTGAATAATCGTGCTGATGATTGTCCTTTTCGCCAATTACGTAATCCTAAATAAAAGGCTGACGCTGTGATGATGATGCTCAGCATGTTCATTAACGGGATAAAGAACTTATAAGGGATCACTGGTATTAATATTAAACTGATGGCCGCAAACGTTAATAATATTTTGTAACCGTTATAAATGCGTGGGCTGGTTTGTTTAATATTCAGAAATGTAGTAATAAATAAAATGGTAAATATTTGATTGAGAGAAAATGCCAGTGGCATAGCAAACTGATTCAGCTCTGGCCATTGGGGCCAAAGAAATTGAAAGCCTGAGCCTTCGTACGACATATGAAATAGTGCAAACGAGCAGACAAAACCACTGTATAAAAAGTAGGTAGGCGAACGAGTCATAAAGAAAATAAATAGGTTGTATAACATCATCACTAGCATTAACGAGAGATAGCCACCACGAAAGAAGTCGTTAATTGCGAGATAATCATCAAGGGTTTGTTTATCAATAAGGGATATGGGTAATTGATAAGAGCCCTCAGTGGTTACATGAAGGTAGAGGTAGTTATCACCCGGCTGTAAATCAAGTGCTATGACGTAGTTAGGATTAAAGCGCGCTCTTGGCTGGAAAGGAAGGCGATCGCCAGTCTCAGTAAGTTGGCACTCAGTAGTCGGGTTGTTGACAATTTCCGCTTGGCAAAGATAAAGCGAAATCCTATCTAGCGGGGGGTAGGTGATTCGAATAAACCAATCCAGATCAGCTTGCTGTAGTCTGATTGTACTTTTAAACCAATAAGAGTTTGCGCTAAAACCCAGGTTGAGAGTATCGGTATTAGATGACTGCCAATCTTGTATGCGGCTAATCTTTGTTATTGGAGTATGGCCTTGAGTATCTTGCCAAAATCCCAAGTATTGGCTTATTTCGTAGTCTCCTGCATGTTCAAGGGTAAAGCTCGAGCTGATGTTTGTAGAAGTACTGGGACTTGAAGAAGCATAGAGGCTGGAGGAGGCCAGCATTAATAAAATGCTTATTAGGGTAAAAATACGACCTAGCATGCGAATCCTTGCAAATGGTATTGTACGAAAAATGCGCATTGTATCAGCATATAGAGGGATGCTCTATGAGAGAAATGCGTTGTAATACCTCTACATTATGTCAAATATACAATCACTTTAAAGCAATACTAGCCTTGAGCCTCAGCTTTGATTAATCTAGGTGGTTCGAATTTAGCTGGCATTATTATTTGTATGTTTTTTGATCAACAAAGAGGGCAGTTTTTCCGTCCTTTAACGAGTAAATATCGCGCCCAGGTATTAGAGTGCCTTAAGGAGCTCTATCAGCGCCTATATAGCAGTAGCAGTGCGGATTATGGCCAGGCCCTGCAACGAGATATTGTGATTGAAATATTTCAAGAAGCCTTGGTTCGTGCTCCGATATTAGCCGATGGCGACGATGCTGAAGAGGGCATAGCGGCTAAAGAAAGCCGCTTTCGTAATAGCCGTGAGCACGCGGGCTGGGTACTGAACCAGCTATTAGAATTTGGCTGGATGGAAAAGCAGGTCGATGAAGCGACTTTGCAGAGTACTTTTGCCTTCAGTCGCCATGGTCGACAGTTTGTCGATCCTTTTATTTCAGAAAGTCGTACTTCGGCTCGAACTCGCCACCGCAATACCCGTAATACGCGCAATTCCCTAGAAGCCTTTATTGAACGTGGAGAGGTCTATGACCTGCTCGATGCTTACGAGTATTCCGAACGCATTATCAGTGATTTTACTGATGTGATTTCTGAACTTGAAGAGCGTAAACGTGATCTGGTCAAGGAAATGGAAGATCAAATGTTGGTGCAGCGTGCGAGTGAAGAGTTTTTCGACTTTATGGAAAAACGCTTTCAGCCTGATTTAGCGGTGCGCTTATCGGCGGATAACGTGGAAAAACACCGCGATAGAATCAGCGAATTGCTCGATCAGGTGCGCGGCAAAAATAAAGCGTATAAAAGCAAAGCGGAAGCGCGTTTACGTGAACTGTTACCGGAACTCGCGAAGCCAGGAGTCTCGGTATTATGGACTCTGCTCGATGGCATAGAGCAGCGCATACGCAATGCCAGTGAAGTGATGCTTCCTGCCTTACGTAAAGCCTTGCATGGTTTCACTAAGCGCGCGGATATCATTATTCGACAAATGAGTTATCTCGCTTCGCAGCAGCATAATGATGTATTAAGTGTTTGTAAGCGCTTAGCGGCGTTAGCGCCAGCGGAGCAGGATCAACAATTAAAAGCCGCTGGGCAATTAATGAGTGTGCCCGAGGTGGCACTGGTTGATCCGGCCCAAGTGCGTATTGCTGCGCCGCGTAAGCGTCGAACCGTTGAAGCGGATCTTGATGAAGGTACAGAAGACTTTGATATGGATGCACGTAAAGATATTTATGTGCAGCAAGTATTAGATCAAGCTTTCTTCATCAATAACCAAACCCTGCGGGGGTATATGCAGCGCCACTTATTGGCTGGAGATCGCATTTCAACCAGAGACTTGCCGATTAATAATGCCAACGATTTCTTGGCCGTGGCTAATGCCATTAGCTTGGCATCGACTAGCAGTCTGTCTTCTGACTTTGAATTTGTGATGAGTTATGAATCACCTGATGAGAAGGCCACAGAGATACATGATGATGGCTATTTCTGTAAGAAAGATCACTTCACGGTGGAATTAATTAATAGCGACCCTCGTAATCAAGCTGGCGCTCAATAATAGAGAGAAAACGAATGCTGCATTTTATTGAGCAGAAATTAGAAAAACAAGGTTTGGATAGACGAGAATTATCTGAACTCCTAATCCGCTTATTGGATTATGGCGTCATCTGTCGCGATGAAAGCCAAGTTGAACAACACTTGTATGACCGTTATTTGCGCTTAGAAGAAATCGTAGCCGATTATTTAGAGTTAATTGGTATCCGTATTCAGCACGATAAGCGTTTTCAGTTTATTCGCTTGTATCCACCGGGTGCGCAAATTCCGGGGGTGCAAGATGAGCAAGGTGCCGTGCAAAGCCCTGGCTTGCGGATGCGCTTGAATCAAAATGAAGTGGCATTGATTTTAGTCTTGCGCGCGCAATACGATAAAGCCTTGCGTGAAGGTCAAGTAGATGAGCAAGGCTGCGTCATGGTCTCGCTAGAGTCGTTAAGCATCGCAATTAAAAACCTGTTAAAACGTACACTGCCGGAAAACATGACCGAGCGTAAACAGCTGTTTCGTCGCTTGAAGCAATTGCGTCTGATTCAAATCGCTAATGAAGATCGCTTGGATGATGGTGATATGTGGCTGCGTATTCGCCCTATGATCATGAGCTATGTGAGTGAGCAAGTACTCGCGGACCTAGTGGATGTCGAGACTGAAATAGACATTGAACCTGAGGCAGAAACTGAAACTGAAACTGAGGCTGAAACTGAAGCCGTTGTAAAAGTAAAAGAAGACGTCACGATTGAAGAAGAGCCAGCAAATCGTCTTGATAATAACGCCACAAGCTTGTTTGCTGAATAAGGAATAGACAGTGTTTTTGAAGAAATTTGTATATGTAAACTGGGGCAATATTCCGGCACTCGAATTCGATTTTGGGCCGATCAATTTATTATCCGGTGGCAACGGTTCAGGTAAAACCACCGCCGCTGATGCCATTCAAACTGTGATGACTGCGGCTCACGATACCTTATTTCATTATAATCCAGGTCAAGATGAAGCGACGCAGCGTGGGCGTGGCAAAAACGTGCGTACACTCGCGTCTTATGTTTTAGGCTGTGATGATGGTAGTTATGCTCGACCTAATGGGGCGGTGGGTTATTTAGCGGCTATCTTTCACCCTACGGAAGGTGAAAGTGGTGAGCCCTTTACCGCGGTATTAGGGATCAGCGCTTCGATTGAAAAATCCGGAACCCATACCACAGCGCGACAAAATGATTTGCAATTTTATATTGTCGCTGGAGAGCAGCTAACGTTATCGGATTTTCTACAAGAAGATGAACAGGGTAAGCGTCAGGTCATCGCCCTCGATAAAATTAATAATCATTTTAAAGGTCGTATGGATGCTAAGAGTATCGAAAAATACGATACTAAGAAGCAATACTTACGACGCTTATACGGTGCTTTACGTGGTCGCTATGATGCGGTATCAGAGCGTGAAGCGATGAATGCGGCACGAACTTTTTCGCGTTTTATGGCTTACAAACCAGTGAAAAGTATCAATGGCTTTGTTGCTAATGAAATTTTAGAAAAGAAAGATTTAGGTGATGCGATTCGTTCTGTTTCTGACTTGATGAAAACGATTTATTCGATGGAAGCGGATGCAAAACGCTTGCAAGAAAGCATCGATATTCTTAGCTCAACTAAGCTGACCGCCAAGACCTATATCGATCAGTGGATCGATTATAATGTGCTGGAATATACCGCTGCTAAAAGCCGCTATTTAAATGATCAAAAAGTGTATCTCGCGGCAAAAGAAAAGCAGCAGCATTTACGTGATGATCTATTAAATGCCGAGCAAGAACGCGAGCAATCTCAAGAACGTCGCAGTCAATTACGCGAACAGTTGATTGCTATGGAAGCTCAGCGCTTAGGCATTGATGCCTTGCAAGACAAAGATCAGTGTGAACAAAAAGTAGAATCGGGTAAACAGCAGTTGCAGCAGCAAGCTATGCTGCTCTTAGAGCAAGATAAAGCCTCGCAGTTTTCTTTACAAGCGACTGAAAGTCTCTATAAAGCCTTGCAAAAATCAACCATAGCGATTGATTTACCCTCTTTAGGCCAGCGCAAGCTGATTGATATGGCCAAGAATGTTGCGGCGATTGCGGACGCTGGCGCGGTGGATTTTCCGACCTTATTAGGTAAAGATTGGGTTGACCTAAGTCCACTAGAAGCGCACTTAGAAACGGCGCAACAGAATCAACAGTTGATGAACCAGTGGCGCGAGCGTTGGTTCAGTGGTGAATTAGAAAGCTCAGGTATTCCTTTGCGGGACCAGCTCGCTAAGCTAGTCGACCGTCGTGAACAAAAAGTTCAGCAAGTTAAGCGTCAAATTGCGCAAAAGCAAGGCGATATCGATAGTCTTGAAGCGCGGGAGTTAAATTACCCACACTTTGTACGCATTGCTTTAGAAACCATTCGCCGAGAATGCCCACAAGCAGAACCTTGTGTATTAGCCGACTACGTTGAAATTACCGACCCCGAATGGCAAAACGCTATAGAAGGGTATATCGGTGGCGCGCGTTTTAGCATTATTGTCGAATCTGAATACGAAGCAGAAGCTGCTCGGATCGTACGTTCGATACAAGGGGGAAGCCGAGCGCGAGTGGTGCAGGGCAGTAAAGCGAAAAAAGACTGTGATCGAATGAAGTTAGCGGATAATTCGATTATGCACCTAATGTCTTTTGAGCATGCGACGGCGCGTCATTATTTACAAGCCAGTTATGGTTCTGTAGAGCAAGTGCGAGACGTCACTGCTTTGCGTCAAACCCGTCGTGGGGTGACGAAAGAAGGGTTAGGCAGTGGTGCGTATTCCATCTATCGCTGCGATCTAAACGATGCTGAGCTTGTTTTTGGCCAAGGTGCGCGTGAGCGTGCGTTAGCGGCAAAACAATCAGAACTTGGCAGCTTGATTGATCAAGCGAATGAAGCCCAGTTAAGTGCGAAGCAGGTGCAGGATATTTTATTGGCGGTCAATAACTTACGCCATGTGGTATTTGCCAATACCATTAAGGATATTTTAGAAACTCATTACCAGATACAGCAAGCCGAGGCGGCACTCGCAAAAGTTGATCTGTCGGACTTTTCTGCGTTGGAGCAAGAGTTCTCGCTTTTAAAGCAGAAAGGTGACGAACTGGATCAGCAGATTCAACGTTTGGATGGCACGACAGGGCGTATTGAGCAGCAGCTTAAAGATAGCGAGCGTCTATGTAAGAAATTGAGCGATCAGCAAGAGGAGACGTCTTATATTGCTGAGGGTAAAGAGGATAACTTGCGTAAGATTGTCAGTGTTTGGCCTGAATTCAACGCTCAGACACGACTTAAAGAGGCGGATGAAGAAGCTGCGAATAGCCCTGCGGATGCCATCGAAAATCATCGTAAATCTGTTTATAGCGAGATGAATTCAAAGGTTCATGAAATTGAACGTAATATTGCTGAACATAACCAGACCTGCCAAACCCTAGACGCCATTGTTTATGACCCGAATTATCGGGAAGAGCATGGGGTGCCATTCTTTAAAGATGTATGTGCATTGCAGCGGGAAGTTGAGCGGGTGCATAACCGTATTCGTAATAACATCTTGGTAGAAAAACAAGATAAGTTAAGCGGTTTAAAAGAAAGCTTTAATAGCGCGTTTGTGACCAATCTTTGCCATTCTATTTATCAATCGATTAACGATGGTAAGCGGGTATTAGAAGATTTAAATAAAGAGCTGGCTCATCATAAGTTCGGTGCTGATAAAGAAGGTTATTGGTTTGACTGGGAATGGGTGCCTGAATATAAAGAATATTGGCAGTTCTTTGATGAAGTGATTAAATCACCGAGTCTTGGGGATGGCGCTACCTTATTTGATGCGGGCTTAAGCAAAAATTCTCAGCGTATTCGAGATCAACTAATGGCGATGCTATTAGATGAAGACGAAGTGAAGGCTATGCGTGAATTAGAGCGTATATCCGATTATCGAAACTATCGCGCCTATGAAATTTATAAGCAACCATTGAATAAAGAGCCGATTGCTTTAAGTCAATATGGCACTGGCTCTGGTGGTCAGTTAGAAACCCCGGCTTATATTATTCGCAGTGCCGCGATAACCTCGGCTTTCCGCTTTAACGAAGGGGATACGCATTTGCGTACCGTACTGGTGGATGAGGCTTTCTCTAAAATGGATGAAACCCGTTCTAAAGAAGTGATTAATTATTTAACCGAAGCGTTAGGCTTGCAGTTATCTTTTATTATGCCAACCAGCAAGGCGGGGCCTTTTATGGACTTGATCTCCAATCAGTTTGTATTCAGTAAAGTGCCATTAGCCGGTGGGGCGACAAAAGGTGAGTTACAAACTAAGGTGCTGGTGGATCGTCAAGAGTGTAATCAAGATCGAATTAAAGAACTGTGGGCGCACCATAGGCAATCGATTCGCCATCAAGCGGGGCTCGATTTTATGGAAGAGTTCGTCTAGGCTTGAAAATAAAGATGAGTAAGGTGGCGACAGACAATTGTTGCCATTTTATGAAACTTTCTCATCTCACGCTTTCAGGGCTAGCGCTGTTGAAATCCCGTGGGTATGATAAGCACGTTAAATCCTGAAAGCTATTTCATGGAAGGAACGATAGGATGCTGGCACTACAGGTAAATAACTAAGGTTATAAGTTATTTACTAACGAGTTCAGTAATAGAAACTAAAGCCCCAGTTTTGGGGTATGAATAAAGAACGAGAGACTTATGTCTGAGCAATTAAAAAACGGTACTGTAAAATGGTTTAACGATGAGAAAGGCTATGGCTTTATTTCTCAAGAAGATGGTGGCGCTGATGTTTTTGTACATTTCCGTGCGATCAATGGTTCTGGCCGACTGAGTTTGGCTGAAGGCCAAGCGGTTACTTTCGAAGTCGTTGATGGCCAGAAAGGTCCTCAAGCTGAGAACGTTACGCCGCTTTAATCAGTTATTCTTTAGCTAAAGAATAACGGTTAAAAGTACGGTACTTGCTCTTTTCCTTAGTTGGATTATGAGAAAAAAACCCAGCCTATGCTGGGTTTTTTTTTGTCTATATAGTGTAAAATGCTTGTTCAATTAATAAGGTATAGGTCCTGAATGACCACGTTAATCCCTGGACAGCAGCTGACAAAAGAACCACTTCAACAAGCTGATAAAGAATCGATCCCTGATGCTGTGGACCATTCGGCGCCGGATATTTCTGCTCCAACGGTGACGCTGCAAGTTCACCCTTGGCGTTCTGAACTGTATGAAGAGCTGCATAATAGACCCTCGCCTATTATTGAAGGCGCGTGTCAGATCACTCATTTTACAGTGATGTTTGGTGATGCTAAGCAAGCGGTTTATGAACATGTTGTTGATTTGTGCAAACGCTTTAGCATGCCTGCGCCGGCAGAAGATTCGAGTTGTTTATATTTGGATTTTGGTGGCTTTGAACTGCGCTGGGAGCGTCATTTAGAATTCGCCAACTTCACGTTTATCTGCCCGAATGTTGAGCCTTTTTCTGCTGACGCTTTGTCTTTTATTCCTAAAGATTGGTTAGCGACCATACCCGGTAATGTCGTAGTCGCTTTGCACCTAGCACTGATTGAGCACGAGCCAAGTCATGAAGAGTTGCATCAATGGTTTGAAGGGCAGCGCTGGAATGCGTCTAAAGTTGCTTTTGAGCGCGGCGCCGCATGGACTGCGTTTAAATTACACAGTGATGGTTTTGGTCGCATACTTGCCCATGGCAATCAGTTAAACCCCTATCAAAAAGGGCGCTTAGTACAGCGCTTAATAGAGATAGAAACCTACCGTTTAATGTCGTTATTAGGTTTGCCTGTAGCCCGTGAGTTAAATCCCGCTATTACTCAAATTGAAGACACGTTAGCGGTATTAAACCAACGCATTGCCGATACTCAAAACGAAGATAATGAACGCACCTTATTAACTGAGTTATCACAGCTAGCCGCAAAAATTGAACAGCATCGCTCCAATACCAATTTTCGCTTTTCGGCGACTAATGCTTATTATGATTTGGTGGGTGACCGCTTACATCAGCTGCATGAATCACCAATAGGTGGGGCGCAGTCTTTACAAGAGTTTTTAGATAGACGCTTAAGTCCTGGGATAAAAACTTGCCAGTCGGTGCGCGACCGCCTAGAAGACTTGTCTCGTCGTATTCACCGGACAACGAGTTTATTACGTACCCGGGTAGAGTTATCCATTGAAGCTCAAAACCAGACCTTATTGACCTCGATGAATCGCCGTAGTCACTTGCAATTAAGATTGCAGCAAACGGTAGAAGGCTTATCTGTGGTAGCGATAGGGTATTATACCTTGTCGCTTATGGGTTATGCGTTTGACGCTTCGAAAGCGCTTGGTTTACCACTTAATAAAGAAATTGCTTCTGGTATTGCGATGCCGATTGTGTTGGCGACTATCTATTTTGGTATGAAAAGGATACGTAAGCATTTGACCAAGCAAAGTAAAAAATCCGGTGACCCTTTAAAAGAAATAATGCATGAGCGTTTTGATAAAGCCGAGCTGGATGAGTAACCCTAAGGGCTGTGGCAATTTAATGACGTTTATACCGTTATCTTGCTGAGGGTGATTAAGTCATATTTCATAATATGACTTTTACCCTTTGTAACTTATTGAAAAATAACAAAATATAAACTCTGGTCTATATCTTGCTGAGTGCTGAATATATGTACTTAGCAAGGGTTATACATGGATATTAATCAGCAAGGCCAATCCTACCAAGGTTTGCTTAATATGCTGCAAGGCAAGGCAAACAGGGCTAATCATGCCACTAGCCAGCAGCGCATTGTCGACTCTTTACCCCATTCGACTGACAGTGTTTCTTTATCCTATAAAGGCGCTAAATTGGGGGTGATTTCCGCAGAATATTTTTCCTCGAATATTAAATCCAGTGATATCCCGGCATTAACCGAGCGCCTGTTTCAGGATGGTTTCATCAATGAAACCGAGTATCGAGCCTTAGGTGGAATTAAGGCCGATGAATCTAGCTCGCAGATTGCTCAATCGGTAAATTTTTTGAACCATTTCATCATGGATGAAGCCATTGATGGTGATAGTGAAGGCGCAAAAAACTTAATGCTGGCAGTAGATGCGCTACAGCGGATGGATGAGGCCAGTACGCTGGATTCGCGTCGTAAAGAAATTGAGGCTTATGAGTACGTTAGTAGCTACACTGAATTATTAAAGGAAACGCAAGCACCGGCCGATCTAATAAAAAGCTTTGACCAAGTTTTACAGGTCTTTGAAGCGCTCGATACCGTGCGTAAAAATGAGCTGCAAAGTGGTGCATTAGCGAGCTATGCCAGTGTGCAAGAAACTTTTAATGGGTACCAGAATGAATCTCACAATGATCAAAACCAGAGGTCTTAATCAACTTGTCTGGATGAGCTTATGTATCGTTAGCACACAGGTACAAGGTGGAATGCCCGTACTGGCAGGGCAGGCTTTGGTTGGAAAGGTAGCCGCAATGAATGTGACGGGGGAAACTCTAGGCTCCTTAGAGTCGGGGCCGGGTCAGAAATTTGCTTCAAATCAGTTTTCAATACGCTTGCCGTTGGAGCAAAAAAGTCGCAAAAGTGAGTCTTTCCAATCCAGTTTTAATGCCGATATTACTCAATTTGATTGGCGGGGTACGACCGCAGCGCAAGCGGATTATCTTTGGTTATCTATGCCTATTCATTATCAGCAGAAACGCAGTCGCTATGACCTATTTATGCTGCATATTGAACCCGGATTAATGACAGATGGTAATAATCTTGGTATCGATCATATTGGCATTAATGGTTCTATCATGGGGCGTCGCTTGTGGGGGGATGGGGGCTTTTGGCAATATGGTTTGACCGTAGATCGAGCATTTGGTGATTATGATGTACGCCCAGTGATCGCTATCGGCTTTCACCCTAGCAAGTCTACTTGGGTAGAGCTGGGTTTCCCTGAGGTGAAGGTGAAGCATCAAATCTCTGCAGCTCTAGCCAGTTATTTTGTGATTAAACCCGCTGGTGGGGTTTGGCGAGAAGAAATCAAATTAGAGAATGAAAATAAAGACGCTAATTTACATTACTCCAGCTGGCAGGTTGGTTTAGCGGCGGATTTTCATTGGCGCGAATCCTTGTGGTTAGAGGCTGAATTAGGCCAGTTGCGCCATCGCCGTATTCGAGCTAATGATGCTAGTGGGACTATCCTTAAAGGCACACCAGGGCAAGATAAATATTGGCGAATCGGGGCAAGCTTGAAGTTTTAAGCGCTTAAAGGGTTTATCTCTGGCTTAGTCTGTCCTAAGCCATTACACTTCTTGTTTTATTGTCGTTAGTAGAAGTCGTTTCAATGTTAAACCTAGATGCCCTGTCACAACTCAAGTCTTTAAAGCAAGATATCCACGCCAGTATTCCTCGCCATGAAGGTAAGGTTCGCGCGACTGGGGGGCGCTACGGTTTTGTTAATACCGATGATAACCAGCAGTTTTTCTTAAACCCAGATGAGATGGATAAAGTCTTAGCTGGGGATGTGATTGCTTTTAAGGTTGAAGAAACCAAAGAGGGTAAAAAACAGGCAATTATTGAGCGCTTGATCTCATCGGTGCAAGATGAATTTGTCGGCCAATATATCGTTAAAGGCAAGGGGCATTTTATCTCCCCAGATCATCCGGGCTTTAATCGCTGGGTATTTGTGCCACCAGCACAGAGAAACGGTGCTAAAGATGGGGATTTGGTTGGCTGTAAAATATCCCAGCATCCTTACCCTCATGGCAAGGTGCAAGCGAAGGTATTAGACGTTATTGGTCAAGCAGCCGATCGTCAAATCGAAAGTACTATGATGATGCGTAAGTGGGGGCTTGCTCAAGCCTTCTCTGAAGACTGCCTGAATGAAGCACAAGCGCTATTGTCTGTGATGGATCAAGCTATTAGTGCAGAAGCCCGCACAGATTTAACTACGACTCAGTGGCTCACCATTGACTCAGCCATGAGCCGTGATCTAGATGATGCCTTGACGTGTGAGAAGACTGATTCAGGTTGGGATCTAAAGGTCGCTATTGCAGATCCAAGCTGTGCTATTAAACCCGGCTCTGAACTCGATAAAGAAGCAATGCGCCGGGGTACTTCAAGTTATTTTGCGGATAATATGATTCCGATGCTGCCGAGCTCCTTATCGGAAGGCGCATTTTCGTTATTACCTCAGCAAGTCCGTCCCGCTCTGGTATGTCATCTGACTATTTCTGAGCAGGGTGAAATCAGTGATTACCGCATTGAAAATGCGGCTATCGAATCAAAAGCAAAATTAAGCTATAACCAGGTTGCTGCGTTCTTAAACGGTAATGAAAATAGCGATACAGATGAACAGTTATCAGAGTTAATTAAACCTATTTTAAGTGAGTTAAATGCCTGTGCTTTAGCATTGAATGCGAACCGTCGTCAGCATAATTTAGTATTGGATGATCGTACGGAATTTAAAGGTATTTTGAACGATCAGGGTAAGTTTGAACAAATTATCTCGATGGAGCGCAACCTTGCTCATAAGCTGGTCGAAGAGTGCATGGTGGCGGTTAACCGCTCTGTGGCTAACTTTTTAGCCGATAAAGAGCATGGCTTATTTATCCAGCACGGTGGTATTCGTACAGAGCGCCAAGGTGAAGCAAAGGCTCTGATTAAAGAGCAGTTAAAAATTGCCAACCCGGAAAAAATAACAACCCTTGAAGGTTTTATCGAGATACAACAGTTAATAGCTGCGGGTGACCCTGAGCGCGACGGCGCTAAGTTTGAATTACCACTACAAGCGATTTTAGCGCGCCAATTAGAACGTAGTAAATTTGGCACTGAGGCTAAACCTCATGTTGGCATGGGCCTACCTGCGTATACCACTTTTACTTCCCCGATTCGTAAATACAATGATTTATTAGTGCATCGCTTAGTGAAATCCTATCTTGCGCAATCACCCATAGAAGAAATTGCTAGTGAAGTATTAGAGCAGATTGGGCAAGCGCAAAATAATAGCCGTATGGCAGCTTGGCAAGCTGATCAGTGGTTAAAAGCTGAGTGGTTACAGCGCCAGTTCGCGCAAGAGAAAAAAGAGTGTGAAGATAAAGAAGGGCTTAAACGTACGGGTCAGATTGTACAGGTCAATAGTGGTGGCTTTACGGTACGCCTTGATGACTCGGGTATTGAAGGCCAGTTTGAAGTGCGACGTAATAAAGAGTGGAAGTTTGATACTAAAACTATGACCCATACTAAGGGTGATAGCAGTTATCGCTTGGAGCAAGGTGTGACGGTCACCATAGCTTCAGTGACGCCGGTTTTACGAGAAGTTAAGTTTAATTTATGCGAGTCTTAAGACTCGCATAAATTAACGGATTTTATAGCCTTAATCCACTGATCTCTTAATTCATAGATCTCTTAAT
>CAXIBC010000058.1:0-18046 GCA_964022115.1 uncultured Oleispira sp.
TAAAAACAGTGCTCGCAAGCAAGCACTGTTTTATTTGCGTAGGGTTTATTGTGAATAAGTAACTATGGATAACACCGGAATAAAACCGAGTTAAGCAAACTGTAAGTGACCATCAAGACCCATTTGCGTCGACATACAAGGCCAGCGTTGAGCGATTTGGATCAGGTTGTCGTTATCTTTCTTATTCATAAAGGCTAAGAATTTATCGTTTTCTTCGTAGGCTTTCTCTTCACCAAAAATACCTTTCGCCGCGACCATCACGACCTGCTCTAACTCATTGGCAAAGGGTTCGCCAATAAGCGAATGCACAATCACATTCGACATGGTCATATCAAACGGAATCATTGGCTGGCCCACCCGCATAATGTAGGTATCGTTAACTTCTTCAAATAAACGGTGCGCCAAAAAGGCTTCGTCCATTAACGCCGCCAAACCGGTTTCTTTATCCAGCTCTTTTGGTGGCGCCATAAAGAAGCCTTCAACCACTTCTAGAATAGGGCTAACGTAGTTCAATAGGCCAGCTTCTACCGCCCCATGATGTAAATCTTCCAGCATTTGTGGCACTTGTTGAATATAGCGCACGACAAATTCATATAAACGTTCTAAGGCTTCGACTTCGGGTAGTTGGACCATGCGTTCGACAGTATCAAGGCGCTGCTGCAAAATTTGATGCAGTTGTCCCGTTTTTTGCTCGTGAGCGACAGATTTTTGAATCAATTGCTGTAACATTTCCGTGTTCATCATGTTGAACCTCCAACTACTTTTAATAAGTAAGCTTTTTTGTCGCTGATACCTTAAAAGGTGATCAGTAAATAATCAATGGCCTAAAGCGGCATATTCTATTCGCGGCTAGATGGATTTCTTATAAAAAGACCTGTTGTTATGTAAAACAAAAAACCTAAGAAAAACAACAAGTTAGGTGCACTCTCTAACCGTTCTAGAAAAAGTATAGTAAAGTTTGACGCGTCCGCTAGTTTTTTTCGGCAAATAATTGATGTTTGTTCAGAATTGTCAGAAATGCAGGCAACATAAAGACAGATCGTGCCAATAAAAACCCATAGAAGGCACTCCACAATCCATGGTTGCCTAGGCCTTGTGTCAGAAACCAGACAGGCAGAAAAATGACGAATGCGGCCAATAACATACTATTTCGCATTTGCGCCGCGGCTTGCATACCGATAAAAATACCATCCAACCAATAACTACTGCAGCCAATTAACGGCAACCAAATTAACCAAGGGCTGTATTCCAGTGCCAGCGCTAATACATCGGTTTGATCGGTTAATAACCCCAGCAAGTTTTCGCTCTGCCAAGCAAAACCCGCCACCATGATAAGAGCAATGATTAAAGCATTAGTTCCTGTTAACCAAATACTCTGCTGCAGCTGAGTATAATTTTTAGCCCCTAAACTTTGGCCTACTAAGGTTTCGGCCGCATGGGCAAAACCATCGAGGGCATTAGAAATAAATAATAATAAGGTGATCATAATCGCATTCACCGCCAAGATATGATCCCCTTGCTGAGCCCCTTGAGAAGTAAAAAAGATAAATACACACAATAGACACAAGGTGCGCACAAAGAGCTGATGGTTAATCTTGATCAAAGGCTTTAGCTGCACCCAGGTCGGCAGCATTATTTTAAGTTCGCTAGGGCTGTATTCTTTTTTAACCGTGCGGTACGCCCAATACAGGCCAGCACAAGCGGCAAAGTAGTCGGCGACTAAGGTAGCCCACGCCACACCATCACTATTTAAATCGTAGCCATATACCAAGACCACATCTAATAGCGCATTAATACTATTACTCGCAATCAAGAGAAACAGTGGCACTCGAGTTTCCCCACGGCCAATAAACCAACCGATCAAAACATACTGTACGAGCACAGCTGGAGTAGCGTAAAGACGAATACCTACATACTCCACGGCTAACTGCTGAACCTGTGTACTGCCTCCGATCATGGCGATGATGTACTCGCGGGTTAACAAGGCAAACATCATAAGTGGCAAACTAATGACCAAGGCCAGAAAAAGCCCATGATATAGAATACGATAGCTATTATTTGTCTGTTTATTGGCTTTGGCCATCACATGACTTTCACCCAGCGCGTGGGCGCTCAAAGCCGTCGTGCCCATGCGTAAAAAGCCAAAACTCCATAGCAATAAGGTCACTACCTGACTGCCTAACGCCACCGCGGCTAAATAACTGACTTCCGATAAATGCCCTAGCACTGCCGTATCTACTAGCCCCAATAACGGCACTGTGATATTGCTCAGCATAATCGGCCAAGCCAGTTGTAGAATTCGGGTTTGTAATTGCAGCATGATAAGGTCAGATTCGGTATGATGTGACGAATTAAGGTCTTATTTTATTGGGAATGCCTATGTCAGTACCAGAGAAAACTCCAGTAGCCAACAAGAAAGGCTTAATGCCTGCCTTGGCGATCATGAGTTTAATATTGGGGTTAACGGCTTTTATTGGCTGGCAGTCATTTTCTAACAAAGCTGCAGCACCACTCTCTATTCAACAACAGCTCAACAAACTCGGTGCGTTCAAATTCCCACAAGCAATTAATGTCACCGACGTGCCGTTTATTAATGAAGAAGGCGAAGTCATTGGCAAACAAAACAACCTAGGCAAGTGGTCATTTTTATTCTTCGGTTATACCTTCTGCCCCGACGTTTGCCCAACCACCTTAGCGGTAATGCAGCAAACTTGGGTTAAGCTCAGCCCAGCACAACAAGCCCAAACTCAAATCGTACTAGTGAGTGTCGACCCCGAACGCGATACCCCAGAGCAGCTAAAAAGCTATATGGATTATTTCGACCCCAGCTTTACCGCGTTTACGGGTAAGCCAGCCTCATTACGCAGCTTAGCGGCGCAATTGAACGCTGTATATGCCAAGGTAGAACGTCAGAATGCAGCAGGGGAAGCCGATCTAGAATTAGGGTACCTGATGGATCATAGCGCCAACATCGCTATACTCGACCCGAACGGTCACTATTATGGCTTTATTAAACCACCGTTTAACCCGCAGAAAATGTTAGCGGTAATGAAGGCAATTCAGCAGTAAGTTAAGATAGCTGTCTACTTTATTGGATGAGCTATCAGTGAGGCCGTCTTTTTGGCCAGAACGTATTACAGCCTAGTATTATGTGATGTTCCGATAAAGATAAGTCCCGCTGAGTAATATAATCACCACCGACGATTTCACTATTACTAATATTTTATTTTCAGATAGACCTTTTTTCTTTAGGTATGGCGAAAGAAACCCATAGCCAAAAGAAAGTGCAAAGATTGCTATAACACAAATAACGTAAACACTATCACTGATTCCATTTATAGCTTGATTCATATAAGGCTACCTATTCTTAAATTTTAAATACACATAATACCAACATAATGGGCACGCGGCTTTTTGCGCGCCTCGCCAGCTTTCCTGGCGAACGCTGATTTTATGAAAGCTACTCAGCAACAAACTCAGCTACTTCCTAACCGAATGATAAACCTGACTCACCACAAACAAACTCGCCGCAGAAACCACAATCGTCGGCCCAGTCGGGGTATCCCAAACAAACGAAAATGCCATACCCGCACACACAGATACCATGCCGATTAAACTCGCCAGTATCGCCATTTGCTCTGGGCTTTTTGCTAGCGGTCTTGCCGCCGCGGCAGGGATAATTAGCAAGGCGCTAATTAATAATACGCCAACAATCTTCATCGAGATCGCTACCACTAGCGCGAGTAATAAAACCAGCATGGCTTTTAAGCGTTTTACTGGGTAACCATCAATCGCGGCGAGCTCTTCACTCACAGTTGAGGCTAATAAACCGCGCCATTGCCAAACTAATAATCCAATAACCAATAGACCACCGATTAATATCCATAATAAATCCGTTTGGTTAACCGCTAATAAATCCCCAAACAAATACGCCATAAGGTCGATACGCACATTATCAAAAAAGCTTAATACCACTAAGCCAATAGCGAGCGACGAATGCGATAAAATTCCTAATAAGGTATCGGAGGCAATACCTGTATATTTATCGAGCTGCAATAAAATTAACGCTAATACCGAGCAAGTAAATATCAGCGCTAGGGTTAGGTGAAGATCAAATAAGATCCCTAAGGTAATGCCTAATAAAGCACCGTGGGCGAGAGTATCGCCAAAAAACGCTAACCGACGCCATACTACTAAGCTGCCTAATGGGCCTGCAGTTGCCGCAACGCCTAAGCCTGCGAACAAGGGGAGTAACCACCAACTAATCATGCTTATGTTCTCCACTTTTATCTATGTGATCGCATTCGTCGCTGCCTTCAATATGGCCATCAACGCAATGGCTGTGGTCGTGGTGGTGGGTATAATGCGCAAGTTCGGGGGCGAGTTCATTGCTTAGTACTGGGGCTAAATGTTGCTGCCCATGTTGATTGCCGAAGAGTGAATTATATTCTTCACTGATACTGACTTGGTCAGGATGGCCTGAACAGCATACGTGGCCATTTAAACAAATGACCCTATCGGTTTGCGCCATCACTAGGTGCAAGTCGTGCGACACTAATACAATGCCGCAGCCAAGTTCGTTACGTAATTCGGGCAATAATTGGTACAGCTCGCGCTGACCTTGAATGTCGACCCCTTGTACCGGTTCGTCGAGCACTAATAGATGAGGTTCTATCAATAAGGCGCGGGCTAATAAAACCCGTTGCCATTCGCCACCAGACAGTCGCTGCACGGGTTGCTTGGCTAACGAAGTAATCGCTAAACGCTGTAACCACTCTTGTACCCGTTCTTTACGAGCACCAGGGGCGAGCATAAGAAAGCCGGTAACCGATAAGGGTAAGCGATCGTCGATGCGTAACTTTTGTGGCATATAGCCAATGCGTAACCCTTTACGGCGGGTTACCTTGCCAGAATCGGCGCTATGTAAACCTAATAAAATTCTAAGTAAGCTCGACTTGCCACAACCGTTAGGGCCGATAATAGTGACGATTTCGTTTTCACAAATCGCTAGGTCGATATTCTGTAATACATGGCGCTCGCCCCAAGTTTGATTAATGCCTTGGGCGCGGATTAGGGTTTCCGCTGCGGTTTTAACCACGACTAACTCTGGGTTCATGAGTTTTGGCCTGCACTCTTTTGAGAGCTATCTTTAGAGCTATCTTTAGAACACTGGGGGCAGGTACCTACCACTTCAGTAATTTGGCTTTCTACCGAGAATCCTTGAGTTTTCGCCGCATCAGTAAGGGCTGTGAACCAAGGTTCTACGTCCATTTCAGAGGCTTTATCACATACTTTGCAAATTAAGAAACAGCTTTGATGGTCGTGCCCTGGCTGTGAGCAGCCAATAAAAGCATTCAACGAGGCGAGACGATGGACTAGGCCAAGATCGAGTAAGAAATCTAGGGCTCGATATACCGTCGGAGGCGCAGAGTTGAAACCATCGGCGGCTAAGGCCGGTAACAAATCATAAGCGCCCATGGGTTTGTGGCTCTGCCAAACGAGTTCTAATACACGTTTACGAATGGGGGTTAAACGTACCCCTTGTTCAGCACAGAGTATGGCTGCTTGTTGCAGCGCCGTGCTAATACAGCCTTGGTGATCATGGGGGTGGTAAGCAGAGGCTGACATCGGAGTTCACTCTTACGGTAATAAAAGGTTATAATATTACAATTCACACTCTACTGCATAGCTTCCTTTGCTTGCCTCTACCTCTGAAAAGCCGCACCTTATGAAAAAACTCTTTACGTTTTTGCTACTTAGCCCAGCATTGTTAGCTATAAGCCTATATTCCTCTGCTGCCGATGCCCGTATTCTGGTTTCTAATAAACCACTCGCGCTCATCGCTGCGGCGACGTATCCGGCTGCACAGATCGATATTCTGGTGCCCGATGGTATGTCACCCCATGATTACAGCTTACGCCCATCGGATATTGGTAAGATTCGCCAAGCCGAGAAGGTATTGTGGGCAGGTGACCACATGGAGCCTTTCTTGGCCAAGTTTGCCCGTCAGCAATCGCAAACCCAGTGGTTAGACGCGACCCATCTCATGGAAGACATGGGTTTGTATGGCAGCGACCCTCACGTTTGGTTATCCCCAGAGCTGGCCATTGAGATCAGTAAGCGTATCGCTGACTGGAACCCTGTTGATACTGTACAAGCGCAAAAAGACCAGCAAGCTTTTGCTACCGCATTAACGGCTCTGGTTGCTACCAGCAAAGCTCAGTTAGCGCCGTTAAAACAGCAAGGCTTTTTTGTATTTCACCAAGCTTATGACTATTGGTTTCAAGCCATTGATATTAAACAATTAGGCGCTTTCACTCTGTCGCCTGAGCGTAAGCCCGGTGCGCGCCATATTCAGAAGATGCGTAATCAACTGCAGAATAATGAAGTAAGCTGTATTCTGTCTGAGCCGCAATTTAGCCCAGCCCTCATCAATACCGTAGTGAATGGTTTAACCATTAAGCAAGGGGAATTAGACCCATTAGCCGGTAGTAGCGTATTAACCCAAACCGCTTATATCGACTGGTTGAGCGATATGACCCATACCCTAATGCGCTGTTTACAGCCGTAACTGTCCGATTTTACGTCACTAATATGGCTGTTTTATGACGGCCATCTGCTGAACAATAAATAAGCAATAAGCTTCTTGATGATTTAAAATTTCCCGCGCATAGTAGAGAAAAGCATTAATTAAAGGATTGCTTACGATGTCTACGGCGGAAGAATTAATTCATATACTTCATCAGGCGGCGGGTCACGACAAGGATGGGGCCGATAGCCCTGACTCTCTGCTGCATTATTATAAGCGAGTCCGCCAACAGACGTTACGCCTTTGCCAGAACCTTGAAACCGAAGACTACGAGCTGCAAGCCGAGGCGTTTGTTAGCCCGATAAAATGGCACCTTGCCCATACCAGCTGGTTCTTTGAAACCTTTATTTTAAAAAACCAGCCCGACTATCAAGTTTTTCACCCTCAGTTTGAATACCTGTTTAACTCGTATTACAACGCCATTGGCAAGCAATATCCTAGGGCTCAGCGCGGTTTATTATCTCGGCCTTCGGTGCAAGAGGTAAAAGCGTATCGTCATCATGTTGATCAAAAAATGGCGACTTTATTAACCTCTATCCATAAACCTCTGCTGCACCAGCTAGAAAAGCTGATCATTTTGGGCCTTAACCACGAGCAGCAACATCAAGAGTTGATGCTCACCGATTTAAAATACAACTTCTCTTTTAACCCTCTATACCCTATTTATAGCCAAGCTAAATTTGCTAAAGGTCAATCTCCCGACCAAGAGCAAGACTATCAATTACCCGCCCTTGAGTTTATTGAGTTTGGTGGTGGTATTTATAATTTTGGCCTTAAAAAGAATGCCTTTGGTTATGATAATGAAACCCCACGCCACCAGAGTATGGTGCAAGACTTTCGCTTAGCTAACCGCTTAATTAGCAATCAAGAGTATTGCCTATTTATCGACGCCGGTGGCTATCAAGACCCTCAGTATTGGCTTGCCGATGGCTGGGATTGGGTACAGAAAAATAGTATTCAAGGCCCTCTTTATTGGCACCTAGAAGGCCAGCAAAGATATGAGTTTCGGTTAACCGGTTATGGCCAACTACACCCTAACCAACCTGTTACCCACATCAGTTTTTACGAAGCGAATGCTTATGCTAACTGGGCCGGAAAACGCTTACCCACAGAATATGAATGGGAAGTAGCGAGTAAAAAGCGCGCCATTGAAGGCTCATTTGTTGATAACCAAAGCTTTCATCCAGTACAAGTTACGTCGGCTAATAGTGAGACAAAAGCAGCGGATGATGGCATTAAACAGCTGTTTGGCGAATGCTGGCAATGGACTCAAAGTACGTATGCCCCATACCCAGGTTTCAAAGCGACATCAGGGGCTGTGGGTGAATACAACGCTAAATTTATGTGCAACCAAATGGTTTTACGTGGAGGGTCATGCGCCACCCCCAAAGACCATATCCGCGCAACCTACCGAAATTTTTTCTATCCTCAAGATAGATGGCAGTTTACCGGTATTCGTTTAGCTGAGGATGTTTAGCTGAAAGTGCTAAGTCTAGTTATTAAATTCACAGCTCTTAAATTCACAGCCCTTAAATTCATAGGTCTATTCAATACGAAGGGAATCGACATTAATGAGTCAGCAAAAAAATAATCCACTTAGCCCCATAAGCAAACAGCCTAGCCGCAAGAGCTTTAAGTTTTTTGATGACCAACCGGTTGCCGAAGATTTTCTCACGGAAGTCATTGCAGGATTAAGCCAACCACAAAAAGTATTACCCGCAAAATACTTTTATGATCAGCAAGGTTCAAGATTATTCGAAGCCATTACTAACTTGCCTGAGTACTACCTGACCCGCATAGAAATTAATTTATTGCGCCAGCATCGAGAGACCATTGCCCAACTGGTAAAAGACGATGTGTGGTTATTGGAATATGGCAGTGGGGCTAGTTTAAAAATTCGCTTATTACTGCAAGCGGTACGGCCCAACTGTTATGTGCCTATGGATATTTCTAAGGATTTTTTATTAGCATCGGCTGAAAGCCTGATGGAAGATTATCCATGGTTGAATGTGTATGCCGCCTGCGTAGATTATTCACAGCCTGTACGTTTACCCGCCGACATGATTACCAGTGCGCAAAAACTTGGCTTTTTTCCCGGTTCAAGCATTGGTAATTTCTCTCCCCATGAAGCGCAAATATTTTTACAAGGGGTACGAAATACCTTAGGCAAAGAAGGCGCCATGTTAATTGGAGTCGACTTACAAAAGGATAAACCAATTTTAGAAACTGCCTATAATGATTGCCAAGGAGTAACCGCCGCCTTTAACTTTAATATTTTACAGCACATTAATGGCACTTTAGGAACTGAGTTTAATCCCGCTCATTTTCAACATAAGGCCATTTATAATGAGACCAAAAGTCGCATAGAAATGCACCTTGTTAGTACCCTAGATCAGATCATTAGAATCAGTGATGTGAATACCGCTGCCAGTGAATCCATGCAAGTGGTATTAAAAAGCGGTGAGAGTATTCATACCGAGAATTCTTATAAATATTCAAAGCAAGGTTTTACCGAGCTAGTGGAAGGTGCGGGTTTTCAAGTACGCGAATGCTGGACGGATGATAAAAATTATTTTGCCATGTTTTATTTGCATTGTTGTTGATTGGTTTTTGCCAAATACCGTGCGAGAAAAGCCTAATACTCTGTCACACGATGACGTACTAACTTTAAAAAGTACTCCATTGGGTCTTTTGTCGTAGTGACCAATGATCCTTTTGGATCTTTTGCGATAGCTTCCGCTTGATGCTGTTGGGTTAATAATCGGCTGAGCCAGAAACGTAATGCCGCCCCACGCAAGCATAATCCCCAAGCTTGCTGTTCCAATTCTGATAATTCCCGTACCGATTGATAACCTGCAACCAAGGCGGGAAAGCGATCCTCTTGCCAATGGCCATTGCTGTCGGCGCACCAATCATTAGCGACGATGGCAAGGTCAAATAACCAAGCGTCTTGGCAAGCGTTATAAATATCTAGAATAGCGCCGAGCTGATCACCTTCTTTTTCATTGCTTTCAAATAACGCATTATCATGAAACAAATCCCCGTGTACTAACCCCCGAGGTAAGTCATACCAAAGCTTAGAATGTGATTGCTGGAATTCTATTTCATCCGCCAGAACGTCTTGCTGCTCGTCGCTTAATAGCGCAACCTCCAGCCCTCCTTGCATCTTAGTTTTTTGCAGCAACTCTTGGCCAACCTGCGGCCACCAGCTTAACCCTCGATTATTCTCTTCTAGCTCATCCAAGCCACCACCAGCGATATGAAAGCGGGCTAATGCCGCGCCAATCTGCTGGCAATGCTGTGTTGTTAATGTCTCAGGGTGAGAGCCGGGTAAGCACGGGCAAAGAATCGCGGGTTTACCTTTTAACTGATGCAGGAATAACCCGGTATTATCCGCAATAGGCCCAGGTACTGGCACACCTCTATCCGCTAGGTGACGACCAATTTTAATAAAGCTCTCAACCTGTTGTGGATTATGATGCTCAAAGATCGTCAGCACATACCTCTGGGCCTTCTCTTCCTGCTTGCTATCTGCATTTTTGCTGGTGACAAAAAAATTGGTATTTTCTACCCCCGCACTAATGCCTTGGTGATCTTGATATTCACCGAGAGAGTATTGCTGCAGAAAATCAGTGACTTCCGCGGAAGTGAGTTGGGTATAAACAGACATGAGGCTCTATCAATTCTTTAATATTTACAATTGTACAAAATTCACCGAGAGATTGCTCTCAACAGAGCAATTACCAGCGAAAGATCACCCAGCTTGGCACAGAGATATCCGGAGCATCCGACTTAATGTACTGGCCTTCTTCTTCGTTTTTGACATCCGCAGGCTGCAAATAATACGGTTTTCCGTACTTTGGTACGACTTTAATCTCGACCACCTGACCGCCACGGCGATATTCATAAAAAGTTTTATCCCCGTCATTGCGAATAATAACCTCATCCCCCGCAGGGTCAGCGGCAACTTTCATCGCCACCATCGGGCTGCTGATTAGTGCAAAAGCACATGTGAAAGCCACAAGTAGAGTACGCATCATGGTAAGCTATGCTCCATTCAAATTTTAAAAGTTATCTCTGTTTTTATTGTACTCTTTTTACACCTCAACGCACCGAGAAACGTAACGAGATCTTATTTAGAAAATAGAGTCTATGATGGATAGTTTTATGTCAGAACCGATTTCAGCACCCATGTCCGCACCGACTATCTTAGTAGACGGTTCATCCTACTTATTCCGTGCTTACCACGCCATGCCACCCCTAACCAATTCCGATGGCCATCCTACTGGGGCGATTCGTGGGGTTATTAACATGATGCGGAAGCTGCAAAAGGACTATCCAGAATCACCAATTATTGTGATTTTTGATGCCAAGGGTAAAACCTTCCGCAACGACATGTATCCAGAATATAAGGCCAATCGCCCGTCTATGCCCGATGAGCTAAGGGTGCAGATTCAGCCTATTCACGACATTATTAAAGCCATGGGCTTACCACTACTGGTTATTGACGGTGTTGAAGCCGATGATGTTATTGGCACCTTAGCCTACCAAGCCACACACGCTAAACGCGACGTAATTATCTCCACCGGCGATAAAGACATGGCGCAGTTGGTTAACGAACACGTGAGCTTGATTAATACCATGACGGATACCTTCATGGATGTTGAGGGGGTGATCGAGAAGTTTGGTGTACGCCCAGATCAGATTATCGATTACTTATCGTTAATGGGGGATAAGGTCGATAACATTCCTGGAGTTGAGAAGTGTGGCCCTAAAACCGCGGTTAAGTGGCTAGCGGCTTATGAAACCCTACAAGGTGTGATCGATAACGCCGAGGCGGTCAAAGGCAAGATAGGTGAGAACTTACGTTCTGCCTTAGAATTTTTACCACTGTCCTACGAATTAGCGACGATTAAGTGCGACGTTGAGCTAGAGCAAACCCTAACCGAGATCGAACCACAGCCCATTAACAAAGAAGCATTATTAGCTTCATTCAGCGAATTCGAGTTTAAATCTTGGGTTGCAGAACTGGGGGGTGAGGTAGCGGGGGAGCCAGCCAGCAAGGCAAAATCGTCTACTAGTAGCAATGAAAGTTCAGTTAAGCTGCCTTCTACGGAAGACATAAAAACCGATTACCACATCATTTTTGCGCAAGCGGAGCTTGATGAATGGTTGGCTAAGTTAGAAAAAGCTGAGTTATTTGCTTTTGATACTGAAACTACCTCGCTGAATTACATGGAAGCAGAAATCGTCGGTTTCTCTTTTGCTATCGAAGCGGGCATAGCCGCATACGTACCTTTAGCTCACATTGGCCCAGATACCCAATTAGAAGATACCCCAGCTCAGCTAAACCGCGATGCCGTTTTAGCTCAGTTTAAGCCCATATTAGAAAGCGCTGAGCATAAGAAAGTCGGCCAGCACTTAAAATACGATGCCCATGTGCTAGCCAACTACGGCATTGAGCTTAAAGGTATTCAGTTTGATACCATGCTCGAATCTTATGTACTTAACTCCGTCGCTAGCCGCCACGATATGGATAGCCTAGCGTCTTATTACCTAAATACCAAAACCACCAAGTTCGAAGAAGTGGCCGGTAAAGGCGCCAAGCAAATTACCTTTGATAAGGTCGAAATTGCCATCGCAGGCCCCTACGCCGCGGAAGATGCGGATATCACTTTACGCTTGCACCAAACGTTATGGGCGCAGCTGAATGACAGTGATAAAGCCGATTTAAAAGCGGTTTTCGAAGACATCGAATTACCCCTAGTCGAAGTATTAACCAAGATCGAAGCCAATGGCGCGTTAATCGATCCAGAGATTTTACATCAGCAGAGTGCTCAACTCTCCAGCCGCCTAATCGAGCTAGAACAGCAAGCTCACGATGTCGCTGGGCAGGTATTTAACCTAGGTTCACCTAAGCAATTAGCTGAAATTTTATTTGAAAAGCTTGAACTTCCGGTGGTTAAGAAAACCCCTAAAGGTGCACCCTCGACCGCCGAAGAAGTCTTAGTGCAGCTTGCGGAAGAGTATGAGCTGCCTAAGCTGATTTTAGAAAACCGCAGTTTAAGCAAGTTGAAGTCGACTTATACCGATAAGCTGCCTTTGATGATTTGCCAACGCACTGGCCGTTTGCACACCTCGTATCACCAAGCAATCGCGGCAACTGGGCGCTTATCTTCGACGGATCCGAACTTGCAGAACATTCCGGTAAAGAGCGAAGAAGGCCGTCGTATTCGCAATGCCTTTATCGCTCCACAAGGCTATACCATGGTCGCAGCGGATTATAGCCAGATCGAATTACGCATCATGGCGCACTTGTCTAAAGATAAAGGTTTATTAACCGCCTTTGCTGATGGCATTGATGTACATACCGCCACCGCAGCCGAAGTCTTTGGGGTTGCGATTGCAGACGTTGAGCCGAATATGCGCCGCAGCGCGAAAGCGATTAACTTTGGTTTAATTTATGGAATGTCGGCCTTTGGCCTTGCTAAGCAGCTTGGTATTGGCCGTAATCAAGCACAAGAGTACGTCGATTTATACTTTGAGCGCTACCCAGGGGTAAAGGCCTACATGGATAATACCCGTGCCGATGCCGCCGATGCGGGTTATGTCGAAACCATCTTTGGTCGTCGTTTATATCTGCCTGATATTAAAGCGAAAAATGCCATGCGCCGCCAGCACGCTGAACGCACCGCGATTAACGCGCCGATGCAAGGCACAGCCGCCGATATCATCAAAAAGGCCATGATCAAGGTCTCAGACTGGCTAGCGACCCAAGAGTTTGATGCGCAGATGGTTATGCAAGTACACGATGAATTGGTATTAGAAGTGAAAACCGAGCAATTAGAGGCCTTCTCGGCCAAGCTAAAAGACATCATGGAGAATGCCGTTAAGATTGATGTGCCGCTGATTGTTGATGTGGGCTTTGGTAAAAACTGGGGTGAAGCACATTAATTTTTAAGCAAGCACATTCGCATTAAAGTGGAAGAATAGAAAAAGCGGTCTATAGTTAGATATAGGTAAGCAATCATGTGTGCTTCCAACCTCTCCGTAAGGTCTAACGTTATTACTATCATTAGTTATAACGTTCCTTTTTCTTCGGTGATTCCCCAAAGATCCGAAGCCTAGCTCGATTGATCCCCAATAATCAATCGGGCTCTTTTTTGCCTATGATAAAGTCATCTTCAAATTCTAGGCAAAAAAAAGCCCTTATGGCTAAAGGCAATAAAGGCTATTTATCAATGACGATCGGCTATGTTTAAGCGGGGGGTTCATTCCCTTCAATAAAAGGCGCACCTTCGCCTTCGATGCCATCCTCTTCATGAAACTCAGTATTGTCCATAAACCACTTAGTCAGATGCTTACGCAATTCTTTTACGCCATCACCTTTTAAGGATGAAAACATCTGTACTGTCGCCAGATCGCCCATATTAGCTACGGCTTTTCTCACTTGTAGCATGGTAGCAGACGCAGGCCCACGCTTAAGCTTGTCGGCTTTGGTCAATAAAATATGCAACGGCATATTCGATTCATGCGCCCAATCGACCATAGTTTGGTCAAATTCGGTCATAGGGTGACGAATATCCATCACTAAAACCAAACCGCGCAGACAATCGCGCTTATCTAAATACGCGCCTAACTGCTTTTGCCACTCAATTTTGATCGCTTTTGGCACTTTAGCGAAGCCATAACCGGGTAAATCCACCAAGCGATATGGGGTATCATCCACTTGGAAAAAATTAATTAACTGCGTACGACCCGGTGTTTTACTGGTTCGAGCGAGTTTAGTTTGTTCGGTTAAGGCGTTAAGCGCACTCGATTTACCAGCGTTGGAGCGGCCTGCAAAGGCGATCTCGACACCGTCCCATTGAGGGCACTGAGTGAACTTTGCGGCGCTTTGCATGAAGCGAGTCTTGGTATAAATCAATGTTTGTGCATTTAACATAAGGTAAACGTAATGACCGTTAGGAAATTAATGGTATATAATCATCGGCTTTTTTAATCCGACGATCAATTGTATCATAGTCGGGTGATTCAAAGCCGTGCATTTTTAATTAGCTCCCAAAGAGGAATCTCTTATGAAAAAAATCGCGTTTCTGGCAACTCTAATTGCTGCAACTAGCTTCAACGCCAACGCTTTTGATGTTGATGCAAAATATAAACAAACTTGTAGCATATGCCACGGCATGGGTGTTGCTGGTGCTCCTAAGGCTTTTGATAAAGCGGCTTGGGCTCCACGCTTAGCTACCGGTATGGATGCCATGGTTGCTAGCGTAAGCAATGGTAAAGGCGCTATGCCACCAAAAGGCTTGTGTAATGATTGTACTGACGACCAGTACAAAGCATTAATTACACATATGGCTACAAGTAAATAATTAAAAATTTTAAATAACTGGACCTGACGATGAAAAAAGTACTGATTAGCTTAATCATTTCTGTTGGCCTTATCTCTGCTGCACAAGCAGGCGATGCGGTTGCAGGAAAAACCAAAGCAGCCACTTGTGGTGCCTGCCACGGCGCTGACGGTAATAGCTTAGCCCCTAACTTCCCTAAAATTGCTGGCCAAGGCGAGCGTTATTTAGTGAAGCAAATCACCGATATTAAGAATGGTGACCGTCAGGTTCCAGAAATGACTGGTTTTGTTATGGGCCTAAACGAAACGGATATTGCTGATATCTCTGCTTATTTTGCGAGCCAAAAGGCAAGTGGTGGTGCTGCTGACCCTGCATTAGTAGAAGCAGGCAAGCGCATTTTCTTAGGCGGTAACGAAGCAACAGGGGTTCCTGCTTGTATCGCTTGCCACAGTGCCGACGGTAAAGGCATCCCTGCTGCTGGTTTCCCACGTGTCGCGGGTCAACATGCCGCTTATACTGAGAAGCAATTGATGGACTTCTATAACGCTAAACGTACTAACGACGCTAGCAATGTTATGCGTGATATTGCATCTCGTATGCACATGGATGAAATCAAAGCCGTTTCTAGCTACATCCAAGGTTTGAAATAACCTAACCACTGTTTGGCTACTGCTGATCGATAACGGTAGTGCCATCGAGTATAAAAAGCGGCTTCGGCCGCTTTTTTTATGTCCTGCTGCTTAGTTTGACCTTTTCTTACATTGCTATCTACCGATTGCGGAACCTTTGTGCCACAATCGCTATCAATAAGACTTATAAATACTCATTAAAATAATAGTTTTGGAGTTACTCATGTTAGGACGTATCGTCGCAACTGCCGCCATTCTTCTTGCCAGTTTCAGCAGTTTTGCCGCTGATGGGCATAATCACCAAGAAGCTCCAATTGCTGACATGAGCAAAGCTTATAAGCTCATTGAGCAACCTCAAGCGGTACCGGCTAATGGTAAGGTTCATGTTGAAGAATTATTTTGGTACGGCTGTGGTCACTGCTTCTCTCTAGAAGAGCACGTTAATAGCTGGTCGGCTAAATTACCAGCGGATGTTGAATTCTCTCGCCTTCCTGCCATGTTTGGTAAAGCTTGGGTTATTCATGCACAAATGTTTTATGTGGGGGAAGTATTAGGCATTACTGAACAATCACACAGTGATATTTTCAATGCCATTCACATCAATGGCAAACGCCTGCAGCGTAAGTCAGAACAGCAAGAATTCTTTGCCGCTTATGGGGTTAGCGAAGCAGACTTTAATAAAGCGTACAACTCGTTCACAGTTAAGAGCCGACTGCAGCAAACCGATAAACGCATTCGCGCTTACCGTGTCAGCGGTGTACCAGCGATCGTCGTCAACGGTAAATACCTAGTCGATGCCGCTTCTGCCGGTGGTCAACAAAATATGTTCAAGGTAGTTGATTACCTGATTGAACAAGAACGTAAAAAATAAGCTTTGTTAACAAAATGAAGCTTATAGGGTATTCGCATGGTCAATCATAGACTGAGCTTATCCGAATTTCTCAAGGCCTTACCTCATGCAGATAAGGCCGCGAACCAGCTCAACCTCATCAGTTTTAATATTCAAGTCGGCATCCAAACCGCAGGTTATCACCATTACCTGACGCGCAGCTGGCAGCATCTGTGGCCCCATAAGCAACGAACGCCTACCTTGGATCGCATCGCAGAGATATTACAGCACTTTGATATCGTCGCCTTACAAGAGGCTGATGGTGGCAGCTGGCGCAGTGGTTTTATCAATCAGGTGGAACATCTGGCTCAACAAGCGCAATTCCCTCATTGGTTTCAACAAACTAATCGTAATATTAGGCCGTTAGCAAAACACAGTAATGGCCTACTCTCGCGTTTAACACCGAGCCAAGTTGAATATCATAAACTGCCAGGATTATTGCCAGGTCGTGGCGCCATGGTAATGAAAATAGGGCAGCTGGAACCGTTATTCATCATAGTCCTGCACTTGGCATTAGGCAGTAAAACTCAAGCGGCTCAACTGGGTTATATTCAAAATCTGATCGCAGGGGCGAAACATGTTGTCATTATGGGCGATCTAAATAATCAAGCCGAACACCTGCTCACCAATACCCCACTGGCTAACCTGCACTTCCACTCTGTAGACCCCTTATTACACACCTTTCCCAGCTGGCAGCCTCAGCGTGGGCTGGATCATATTTTGGTCAGTGATAGTTTAAAAATTAACAAGGTAGCGGTATTAGATACTGCAATTTCTGATCACCTGCCTATTGCTATGCAGATTCAACTGCCTAAATCACTTACCCTTTAGCTATTTACACCTCAAAGCAGCGCTTTGCTAAAATGATTCTATACTCAGGTTATTACATAGAGTTTGGTATTGGGACTATGTCGCACACAGGCGATCAATCAGAAAAATCCATCGATAAATGGCGTAACAAGTACCTAGATCTCATCGAGAAGCATGAGCACCTAGAACAGAGCTGCGAGTGTAAACAAGACCAGTTGCGCCGCGCCTTGGTCATGGTATCTCTACTGGCGGAGGGTCAGGCCGAGAGTATCGATAAGCCGTTGGCAAAGTTGCGCGACTGCATTAGTCCACAAAACGACGGCAGTGGTCTAGAAACTAACTTGCAAACGCTCCAGGTTGAACTCACTCGCTTTGAGCAGAAGTGGCAACTGCAGGCCCATGAGATATTAATAAGTTTAGAAAAGGCCGCTCAAAACCTGTTGCACCTAGCCAGCTCAAGCGATGATAAAAACCGCATAAAAAATATTATTAGCAATTCTGAGAGTCACCTTCAGCAGTGGTCGGGTTATGGCAAACAATTAAAAGCGTGGGCTGAATTATTATCTGATTTAGCCCTAAAACAAGAGATCGATAATACCCCAGCAGCCACTAATGGCGGTTTCTTTAGCCATTTTTTTCGACGTAAATCAAAAGAGAAGGCGTGTGCGCTAGAGATCACTCAAGAAGCAAATAATGAGGCTCTCGACGAGGTTGATGAGAACGGTTATGAGCCTGGTTATGACCACATAGAGCATGAAATTAGTTCTATGTTAAC
>CAXIBC010000059.1:0-17214 GCA_964022115.1 uncultured Oleispira sp.
TGTTTCGTTGTTTTCTGGGGTTTCTAAATCAAAAAAAGCCATTCGGTTACCTGTACTGTCTAATATAAATTTGTAGACCTTGCTGTCTATCATTGTGTCGAGCTTTAAATTGGCGCAATTATAACCAAAAAAGGTCTTTTTGGTCACATTAAATTAGTCTTCTTTCCACTTCGCCCAAGGGTCAGAGCTGCCACTGGTTGGCTTCTTACCGGCAGAGGTTTGATTAGACTCTTTCTTATCAAACGAGCTTGAATACGATTTACCTGCAAAGGGCTTTGCTGTCCCTGATGATTTTGATGACGAGTCTTTATTTCGATACGGCTTACCCTTGTCACTATGCTTGCCACCATCCTTGTCGCCACCAAAACGCTTACCATGACGATAACCTACACCATTACCATGCTCTGCGGCCTTCTTAGCGCGCTTTTCACGTAAACGTTCAGCATCTGCTAGGCTTAGCTCATTCGGCTCGCCTGGAATCTGATCTTTAGGAATGGTGCGATCACGCGGAGGCAATTCAAATTCTTTGGCTGAAGCCCTTGGCAAGCTCTTATATTCATAAAGATAAAAGCCTTCTACCTTCTCTCGTGCCCAATCGGTTTTCTTGAGGAACTTTTCACTCGATTCAATACTTGGGTTGGTTTTAAAACAATTAATATTCAAATAAGCGTACAAGATCTCAAAGCCATAATGCTCTGACAATACGGTAATCAACTTATTTAAACTAACCCCATGCAAAGGGTTGTTTTGATAATTGGTTCTATCGTTCATGTTAATACTCGGTCTAACTCTTTTGTTTAATGCTTAAAAAAGCATAGGATATTGGCGACGAATCACTTTGATTTCGTCCAGCACTTCATCCGTTAATGTCACACCTATAGAGTCTATATTACTCTTAAGTTGCCCCATCGTCGTGGCACCGATCAAGGTTGAGCTCACAAATGCTTGCCTATTCACGAATGCTAACGCCATTTGGCAAGGATCGAGCCCATAGCGCTGGGCCAGATCAATATAAGCTGCGGTAGCGGCATCAACTTGTGGGCTTTTTCTGTGCTCTACCCGTGTTTCAATGGTTAAGCGAGCGCCTTCTGGCTGTGCGCCGTTTAGGTACTTACCACTTAAAATACCGCGGGTTAATGGCGACCAGGCTAATAGGCCACACTCTTCACTTAGCGCTATTTCACTTAAATCAGGCTCAAAGTTACGACACAATAATGAATATTCATTTTGAATACTCGCCATGCGTGGCAGGTCATATTTTTCAGCTAACTGTAACCACTTGTTCATACCCCACGCGGTTTCATTGGATAGACCAATATGACGGATTTTACCGTCTTTAATCAAGCCTTGAAAAACGTGTAAGCACTCTAAGAAATTATCTTCTTCCACTTGTGGATCAAACTCTGGGGCGAAGTCCCAAGTTTTACCAAAATGATACGAACCACGGTTTGGCCAATGCAATTGATACAAGTCGATATAATCGGTTTGCAAGCGGCCTAAGCTGCTTTCTACCGCAGCTAATATATTGGCCTTATCGATGTGGTTTTTACCTTCACGAATCCATGGCAAGCCCGGCCCAGCGATTTTAGAGGCTAGAATCACCTTATCGCGAGTGCCGCGGTCTTTAAACCAATTGCCGATAATCGTTTCGGTCGTACCATAGGTAGTCGGGCTAGGTGGAATAGCGTACATCTCGGCGGTATCGAAGAAATTTATGCCGCACTCAAGGGCATAATCCATCTGTTCAAAGCCTTGCTCTTGGGTATTTTGTAACCCCCAAGTCATAGTACCTAAGCCAATCAAGCTAATGTCTAAGTCGGTTCTGCCGAGCTTACGGTATTCCATCGATCTATCCTTACGCTTTTTTGTAGATGATTGAAACCGGTACACCAAGCTCGATAAACTTTTGTCTTACGCGAAACAAGACAGTCGCAAAGGTCATGGTAGGTAACCCGGCAAAGGCAGGATAGGCGGCGGCTAGATCTTCAGCCTCAACAAAGCGCTCAAGCACAACCCCTTGCTGGCCGCCATTTTTCATCGACTCTTGATGGTAAGTAATTATTTCCGCGGCCGTCTTATTTACTAGGTTATCGAAACCAACTAGGGTATCCACTACCCCTTGTGGTGGCTGCTTCTTACCGGATTCCCATTTGCGTAAGGTACGCTCATCAACATCGATCACTTTTACTAACGTTGAAATGGTCAGGCCAAGGGATTCACGTAGGGTTTTAAATTCTGCTGAATGCATGAGGGGTGCTCTTAAATGCTGCTATTAGATGCTGTTCTGACAGGTGCTGTCGATTTAGCCAGCTATTCTAACATATTGCTAGGAACTTAAGCCCCTTATTCACAACCTAGAGCTTACGTAAAACGTCTAGGGCAGAAACGATACCGACAATTTTTTCGTCTGCGGTTACAAAAACTCGATGAATGTCGTTCTTGATCATGGTCGCAGAAACGTCACTCAGCTTGCTATCCGTATTAACACTGATCACATGATTCGCCATAATTTGATGTACCGTACAGCTGGATTGCGAGCTTTTACTCCACTCTAATAAGTCCGCTCGACTAGCGATATCAATACCCGTACTGTCTCGATAACAGCGCCTTAACGCTTCACTCTTGGTCTCATCATCGGCATTTTCAAAACGAAAGATATCAGAAATACTCACCACCCCGACCAATTCATGATCGGAGGCAATAACAGGGGCGCCACTAATATTATTTTTAAGGAAGAATTCGGCTAAGCGCTGAATGGTCCAGCCCTCATAAACACACAGTACATTTTTGCTCATAAGCTCGGTAACGGAAAAATCTTGAATTTCGATCTTACTGATAGTGGCTGAACTCATAATACTTACCTAATGATAAAGTTTCGACACTATTAACTTTAGCAGAGTGAATAAGTGAACCCTTGTTAAAGTGATATATTAACCACTATTAGCGACTATCCGTCATGATAATATCGAGCTTAGCTTGGGCTTTTTTCAAGTCTTTAAGATCAAACGGCTCAATCATTTCGCAGCCATCTAAAATCATTTCTTGCACGTTCGATGGATAATATTTGCAATCATCGGGACGATCAAAATAGATATCACAACTGTATTTAACCTGTGACGCTGTAGCACTACTGGCTAAACGTAAGAAAGGACATAATTCAAGCAGCTTACCTGTGTTTGGATCCGCCCATATCTGGCCTTTATGCACATATTCGGCAATATCAGGGTTAAACACTTGCCAGAGTTCCACTTCTTGTTTCGATGCCGATAAAGCACCATTACTGTATTTAATGCAGCACTTGCCACAGGAGTTGCAGTCTTTCATAAGTTTAGAGATTTAAAGGTTATGTAAGCAAAACTAAATGGCTTGAGGTTCACTGTAAACAGGCCATTAATTAGCCCTGATCTGATTCAATTAACTTCATCAACCCAATAAAAATTTTCGCCGTTGAGGCCACGACTAGTGGACGCTCAATGCGATAATCTGAGAGTAACCAGTTTGTTGCCGCCTGACGCATTGCCCCTATGGTAGAAATACCCAGTACTTCCTTTTCATCATCCGACAAGACCCAGTTAGGGTAAACCCGTTGAGTCAACTCCATCACTAGCTCCGCAAAACCTAGAATATAGCTATTGTATAAATCATCCACCTCAGCGCTAATCCCAACCAGCTCCAGCATGCATACTCTTGCAATACGCGCATCTTCCAACTCTGAAAAGTAACAATCTAATGCCGCATAAATCAATTTATTTAGATCCGCTTCAGGGGCTGCTGCAGCGACTTTTTGCAGAATTTTATTGCGAATATTGGTCATACAGTCTTCATAAACCGCCATCAACAGTTTTTCCATAGTGCCATAGGCTTCATAGAAATAGCGGTCTGTGAGTTTGGCTTCGCGACACACACCTCGCACCGTCGCTAGACGAAATCCTTGGCTACCAAACACTTCGAGGCCCGCACTTAAAAACTGCTCGCGACGCTGCTGTTTACGTTGTTCTAGGCTCAATCCACCATAAGTGCGGCCTTGAGGTATTGCTTTAACTGTATTCATAGGCGCATTTGACAACACTTGTCGTCAGAAGTAAAGTGACGACGTGCGTCTTCAAATAAATTTAAAATACAGACATAGCATCAATACCGAATCGGAGCTGTTACAGCATGAAAACCTATAAAGCCATCATCATCGGCAGTGGATTTGGCGGCCAGTGTGCCGCTCTAAAACTTAAGAAGAATGGAATCGAAGACTTTCTAATTCTTGAACGCCGTGACTTCATGGGCGGTACCTGGTGTCAAAATACTTACCCTGGGGCAGCCGTTGATGTGCAGTCACCCCTATATTCAATCGAGTCTGAGCCTTACGACTGGTCACAAATGTTTGCCGAGCAAGACGAATTGCAGACTTATACCAACCACGTCATCGACAAAAATAACCTGCGCGATAAAACACAAACCAAAGCCAACGTCAGTAAGATTGAATGGCATGAAGCCGATAAACTCTGGCAAGTACACTTGCAAGACCAGCCAAGCATTTGCGCTCAATTTGTTATCAATGCTTCCGGCCCACTAAGTACACCGGTTATTCCAGACTTTAAAGGCAAAGAAACCTTCAAAGGTAAATCATTCCATACCAATAACTGGGACCAAGATTACGATTATAGTGGCAAACGCATTGCTATCATTGGCAGTGGCGCTAGTGCGGCACAAATCATTCCTGCTATCGCAAAGGATGCGGGTGAATTACACATTTTTCAACGCAGCCCACACTGGGTTTTACCTCGCCCAGACTATGTATTTAAACCTTGGCAGCGCAAATTACTTAAAAATAAAGCCCTCTATAAACTGCTCAGAAAGGCCATCTATTGGGAACTTGAAAGTCGTGTGATTGGCTTTAAGTACTCTAAAACCATGCTCAAACTAGCGGCACAAAATAAAGCGGTTAAACATATTAAAAAGCAGATTTCCGATCCTGTTCTGCGCGCTAAAGTAACACCGGATTATACCATTGGCTGTAAACGTATCATTTTATCCGATACTCTCTACCCTGCTCTCTGCCGTGACAATGTATCCCTACACGATAAAACCCAAGGCATTAAAGAAATTACTGAAACGGGCATTATTACTCAAGACGGTAAACAATTAGAACTAGATTTAATTGTTTATTCTACAGGGTACGATGCTACTGATGGCGTTATTTCATATCCAGTAATTGGCCGTGATAAAAAGCAGCTAGGAGATTTCTGGAACGAATACCCTCGCGCTTACTTAGGCACGAGTGCTCCGGGTTTCCCGAACCTATTTATTGTTACCGGCCCCAATACCGGTATTGGCCATACCTCGGCCATCGTCGTGATTGAAGCTCAGATGGACTACATCATTTCCAGCATTCAATCTCTTGACGCTCAAGATCATAAAGTGATTGAGGTTAAGGCTGACGCAGAATCTCGTTATACCCAACATATCCATAAAGAAATGGCTAAAACCGTGTGGAAATCAGGTGGTTGTAATAGCTGGTACCAAAGCAAAAGCGGTCATGTGATTGCTATGTTCCCTGGATTCAGCTTCACCTATAAACGCTGGACCAAAAACTTCCGCTCAGCAGATCATGATTTTTCGTAAGCATTAAAATAAAATAAGTCAAAAACGATAAACAAAGATAAAAATAAAGAGATTCACAATGAAAAAAATAAGTAGCATATTAATAATCAGTATTTTAGCGATAAGCGCTATCTGGATAGGCGCAACCTACCCTAAGATTGGACATATTACTTTCGAAAATGCGACCGACCTTGAAGCCAGTTTATTTGGTTTTGAACAAAAGGAAGCCAATATTGGTGAGCTGAGCTTAAGCTATTACGAAAGTGAAAGTTCTGCCGAAAAACCTACGCTATTACTGTTACATGGCTACAGTGCCGATAAAGATGTCTGGCCTCGCTTTGCCCGTCATCTAGTGGATGATTACCACGTAATCATTCCCGACTTCGCTGGTCATGGTGATAGCGCGTTTAACCCAGACTGGGACTACAGCGCCCCCAAGCAAGCCGAACGCTTGCTAGCATTAATCGATACATTGGAAATTAAAAAAGTCCACCTTGCAGGCAATTCTATGGGGGGATTTATCGCGGCCTATTTTGCTAAAGATTACCCTCAACGCACCCTATCTGCCTTGTTAATTGATCCTGCCGGTGTTCATTCTGCAGAGACTAGCGACATGGGTAAGATGTTAGCCAAAGGTCGCAACCCTTTTGAAGTACATAGTTATGAAGAGTTTGCCGAGTTTTACCCGATGACTATGGCTAACCCACCTTGGTTGCCAGGTTTTGTTTTAGCGGCTATCGGTGAAGGTTACCAACAGCGTCGCCCTCAATTAAAACAAATCTTTGCCGACTTCCATGGAAAAGATATGTTGGATTCTCAATTACATGAAATTCAGGTGCCCGTTTTATTACTCTGGGGCCAAGAAGATCGTTTAATTCACGTCAGCAGTGTTGATGTATGGAAAGCAGGAATTCCCAACATTCAAGTGGAAGTCTGGCCAGGTATTGGCCACATGCCTATGGTCGAAGCTCCCGCGAGAACAGCCACCTTGTATAAAAGTTTCTTAAAAAACTTGCCTAAAGCATCAGACAGATCAAACCCAAATGGGGTCGCTCAGCATGAAGTGCTATAAAACAAAGTGACTGTAATTACCGGACCTGGCTCAGGTATTGGTCGCGCAATATTATTAAACTTAGCACAACAAGGTTGTCACTTAGATGCTAATTCAGTACAACCTGCATACCCCCTGGAGGAATTAGAACTTGTTAATGCTCCAGGGGGTAGATTGGATTAGAAGTATTAGTGACGTTTTTTAGGCACAAAATGCGGCTTCGTGGCTGGATATGATGACAAGATTAAGCCACGAAAAGCATCCGAAAGACACGGTAACTGTTACTCAACAGAAGCCGCCTAAATAACTCAATGCAGTGCAAGCCTCACCTTGATCAATAAATTACAGCAGAAAATATATCAATGTTAATCATTCGCAAATAAATTATGCGATTTTTTTGGCGTCGATTCACCCCTACAACCACTTGCTTATCCTCGATAGTCCCCATAAGTTATACCCATAAATATAACAATCACGACCAAAAAGGGATGTTCACTATGAAAGATTTTATCGTAAATAGCATGGCTAAAGATGCGATGGGCGACTGTGACGCAACCAGTCTCGCGAAAAGAATTGCCGATAAAGAAGTAAGCATCGCGGAAGTTACCGAAGCCGCCATTGCTCGAGCAAAATTAGTGAACCCCAAGCTCAACGCCATCGTGACTGAATCCTTTGACTTAGCACGAGAGCAGGCCCGTTTAAACGATCAAGATCACTCTGGCCGAGGAGTTTTTGCCGGTGTTCCCACTTTTATTAAAGACAACACAGACGTAAAAGGACTGCCTACCTTATTCGGCAGCCGCGCAGTCCCTAATAAGCCCGTAAAGCAGAACGGTGAGTTCACCGATCAAATGTTATCAACCGGTTTAACGATTTTAGGCAAAAGCACCCTGCCTGAATTTGGCATCACCCCCGTTACCGAGTCGGTCCTTCATGGGGCTACTTGCAACCCTTGGAACATTAACCACTCAAGTGGTGGATCATCCGGTGGTGCTGCAGCATTGGTTGCAGCAGGCGTTGTCCCCATCGCCCACGGTAACGACGGTGGTGGTTCAATTCGAATACCTGCCGCTTGCTGTGGCTTAGTCGGTTTAAAACCCACGCGTAATCGATTAGTTAACATGCATGGCACCGAAGCCCTGCCGATTAATGTCGGACACGAAGGGGTATTAACCCGCAGCGTAAGAGATACTGCACTCTTCATGGCCGAGGCCGAGAAACATTTTCGTAATAACAAGCTAGTCGAGTTAGGCCATGTTCAAGCACCGGGGAAAAAACGACTGCGCATAGGATTAATTAGCGGGGCGATAAAAGGCATCGCTATTCAGAGCGATGTGCAGCGTACTTTGAATGAAACCGGTTTATTGTGTGAAAGCCTAGGCCACAGTGTGGAAGAAATTGCCTTCCCCTTTGAAGATCGCATAGCCGATGATTTTATCACCTACTATTCTTTATTATTTTTCTCATTGCACCGCTTTGGCAAGTTCATTATCGACCCGGGCTTTAATAGCGCTAAAGTGGAAAAACTGTGTGCCCACCTGAGTAATAGCTTTGTCGGCAACATGGCTAAATTTCCATTTGTGGTAAGACGCTTAAAAAATGCCATTAAAGTAACCCGCGAGTTGCACAAACATTACGACGTCTTGTTATGCCCTACACTGGCTTCGTCGGCACCGAAAAACAATTTCATCTACAACCAAGCATTACCAGCCAGTGCAACGGTTAACATGATGACTGAATTTGCGCCCTTTGCCGCGTTGCAAAATATTACGGGCGAACCGGCTATCTCATTGCCTATGGGCACCAGCGATAATAACCTGCCCATTGGTATGCAATTCTCTGCGGGTTACGGCGAAGATAAAGTTCTATTAGAACTGGCTTACGAGTTGGAAGAAGCAAAAGCGTGGAAACACATCCACGAACAAGTCGCGCAAAAGCCAACTAAAAAGACAGCGAAAAAAACAACCAAAAAACCGATTGCTGAAAAGACTTAAAAGGTACTAGTTAATGAAAAAGCTCGGCGCACGTAGCAGTACAAATGATGTATTGCAGGGTAAAAACCTAACAGGAAGAACGGTAGTCATCACAGGCTCCAACTGTGGTATTGGTTTTGAAACTGCACAAGCATTAGCGGGCGCCGGAGCTAACATTATATTTGCCTGTCGAAACAAAGAGAAAGGTGAAGAAGCTTTACGCCGTTGCCAAGCACTACACCCGCAAAGCAAGCTTGCCTTCTTTCCATTAGACCTTGCCTCTGTTGAAAGCATCCAACAATTCTGTTCTGATATAAAAGACAAAGCCATTGATACCTTGATTTGCAATGCGGGCTTGATGGCTACCGAGTATCAAGAAACGAACGAAGGCTTAGAAATGACCGTAGGGGTTTGCCACTTTGGCCATTTCCTTCTCACCCAGCTTTTAATGCCTCAGCTTTTAGAAGCCAAGACTTTAAATGGAAAATCACCGCGCATCGTAATGGTGTCTAGCGAATCTCATAGAATGCCTGCGAAGCTAAACTTCAATAAATTTCCACTAAATAAAAGTAATCGCTTTTCACCCTTAACCGCTTATGGCCAAGCCAAACTATGTAATGCATTAATGGCTAACGAACTACAACGTCGTTATGGTGATCAAGGCCTCAGCGCTTGCTCGCTGCACCCAGGTGCATTGATTACTACCAGCTTTGGTCGTGACTCTGGGTTTCTTTCTTTGTTCTTTAAACTGGTTAGCCCGTTAACGAAAAATCCTAACCAAGGAGCTGCTACGACTGTGTATTGTGCGAGCCATGACAATACTGAGGAGTTAGCAGGAAAATACTTTTCTCATTGTAAGCCTGTGAGTAGTACTAAAGAGGCTAATAATCCTGAGACTGCTAGGAAGTTGTGGGAAGTGAGTGAAGGCTGGGTGGAAGGGCTTAATGATGCAACTGAACCGCTCTTATGCACCCTATGAGTAAAACGACAGATGGCTTAAAAGCCATCTATCTGTGTAGAAAAGATATAACCATAAATAATGCCAAGATACACAACTGCGCCTATGATCAATAACAGAAGACTGCTGATTATCTTCTTACTAATGGGCAACGTATGAATACTCTTTATAAAAATATAAAATGAAACTACAGAAATAATTATTTGAAAAGCAAACCACACCTCTTCAGGCATACCGAAAGTATTGGTTGTCTCCACAAACTGCCGTATCGAATAATCAACGGCTACCAATGACAATAAGCCAAGCACAAAAATAACTAATGATTGTCTATAACCTTTATTAAAATCCATATTCAGAGTTCCTATCAATTTAGCTTCACTCGAGGTTTAGAAGGGCAAATTGGAGTAAAGTATGTTTCAGGTATACGACGGTTATGAAAAATATCCAAACCTTTCATATTTTCTCTAACCTTGCCACCTGCATGTTCAATTAACGACTGAGCCCAGCTATTACTATTATACCCTGCCCCTGCAGCTGGATAATTGATTGGATCTAAAGACTGATTAATTAAATAGGCATCAACCAAAGATATAAGCTTACTTTCATGCTCTAACGATAGCTCAGACCCATTGAATTTCACTAGCTGAATTTCGGTATCATAATCTGATTTATACCATGTTTTTTTGGCCTCACCAAAATGCTCTTGAGCGGCCAACATATCAGCTCCCTCAAATATTTCTACGTTCAATGTCCCTCTATTTTGAGCCCCGATTACTATTCCATAAACATTTTGGCCTAGTCGCTTAGTTTCATACACTCGTCGCCCAATCTTTATTGATTTACGACTAGAGTATGTAATAACAACAAACTAGTGTGTTCCAAATGGTAGGCCACTTAAATCCCTAGCACCAACGTATATAGTCATACTCACCTCCTTGTTTAGACCTGCGTATCCTATATTAATTATTAATCAATGAAAGTCTTAGAGGGGAATTCTAATAGGAATTAGTTCTTTATACTTGGTATATTAGACACCCGCATCAGCCCACACTTAATTATGGTTTCTAGCGAATCTCATAGAATGCCAGCGAAGCTTAACTTCAATAAATTCCCATTAAATAAAAGCAATCGTTTTTCACCCTTAAACCGCTTATGGCCAAGCCAAGTTGTGTAATGCATTAATAGCTAACGAATTACAACGCCGCTATGGTAATCAAGGTGCAACGACGACTGTGTATTGTGCGAGCCATGACAATACTGAGGAGTTAGCAGGAAAATACTTTTCTCATTGTAAGCCTGTGAGTAGTACTAAAGAGGCTAATAATCCTGAGACTGCTAGGAAGTTGTGGGAAGTGAGTGAAGGCTGGGTGGAAGGGCTTAAAACCTCATGAATTTAAACGCTACTGTAAATAAATCTGTGTAAGTACTTATATATTGATGTTAAGAAGTGACACAGAATTATTTAGAGGAGCTTGATTAAAGTAGCTGGTTTAACTGCTCCATACGCGCTTCGTTCAGTTCAATCGCACAACTATTGATAGTTGTTATATAGGCGGCTGTACCTTCTTCAATTTCAAATGCAATCACCTTGCAATCTGTTTCTCATAGCGGCTAATTTTTTGTTCGAGTTGTCGATTCGACACTGTATTTTTTTTTAATACAGTCGTCATATTCTGCACTAATGGTAATGCGTGTACAGTCTATTGGTTTATCATTTTCGGCAAGGCAAGAAACGTTAGCTATCAGGGTCAGCAGTAATATAAAGAATTTCATTATTTTTCCTTGCCGATAGTTGGTTTATATTTTCATGTATTCCACACTATTACGACCGGTTTAATAGGTCTTCAGTACTATTGCCTCATTAATGTATTGAATCAATTCACCCTAGGCGCCTGAGTCTGCGGGTGCCATTCCCACCACTCTTGCTGGCCTTCTTCCATATCATCTCTCTTTTTCACAATATCCCAAGTCACAAAATAATCTGGGTCTACTATATCAATATTGTGCTCAGAATTTTTATAATGACCTTTAGGGGCAATAAACCAAGCTTCTAGTGAAGGCGGAATATGGAAGTTAGGCGTACTCTTGTTTTCAGAATCAGTTTTAGCCTTTCCGTCTTCAGTCGGGATAGCCATCAACTTAACCGTCATCCCCTCTTCTGCATCCACCTTAATCACAGTACCCGCATACTGAGCTTGCTTCAAAAGATCGCCATTGGTATTGATGTAGCTCAAGCCAATCAAACAGGTTTTATTTAATACATCTTCGATTTTCATAATCTTTCTATTCCCAAATACATCTAGTACTTTATAACTAGATCTGTAACTACAATTTCTAATTATCCACAAAAAAGGTGGGCAATGCCCACCTTTCTTATTTTCTATTCCATTAGGCTTTTACTTTACAGTATGTGCCTAGTGATGATGACACGCAGGCACAACACCTACCTGAGGCATATCTGCCAATCCTACATCACGGGCATGTTCTTCAAAGCCTTTGTTTTTCCAGAAGAATGCCCCTGGCATAGTCGTTGGAATCACTAGGATGTAGAACAAGGCACGGCCAATCAATAAGCTCACGATCACGGCAGGTGCTGCAATAGCGGCAACCACTAAGCCAAACGTTGTTGAGCTAATGCCAGTCGCAACTAATATAGAAACAGCGGCCAATAATAAGCCCGTTGCTGCCATTAGCACATTACGCAAGATGTACGTCTTACCAAAGGTGGTTTGCTGCACATAATGCGCTGCGGCCCCTTCACCACTTTCGGTATTCAGGTATTTAGCGTGGCTGATCAAACCTAGACCCTCAGCGATTAAACCAAGAGCAGCAAGACCGGCTGTGATTTGTAAAAGTTGTGGTACTAGCGCTGCATTCTCTGCACTTGAAAGCGCGAGTGCTGGAATCGCGACTAAACCTAATACCAAAGCACCTAGACTAAACAGAGTACCGAAGAAGCTAGTGAATACCTGCGTATGATCCCAGAAAGGGCGCGCAGGAATGCGGTAGCTGCGAACCATCCAATACAAACCGATTAGGCCGGTTGTGATGGCGAAGTACGCTGCACCTGTTTGTATTGCTGGAATCAGATCAGTAATAGCAGGAGCACTTATCTCAAGATAGCTCATACCAAAGCCTAAAATTTCAAGACCGGTAAATGCTGCAATACCGGTAAAGAATAACGCCACACCTAAGGCTTCACGACTCACCGGTGAATAACGCAAATTGTTAAAACCACGATAGAAACGCATCGGTTTACCAAGGTGCATAGTCGATAGAATCAAGCCAACCGCTTGTAAGCCCACCAGCAAGATTAATAACGGAATGTAGGCCACGCTATTTTTAACCGCAACCAAACTTTCGATGCCAAATAAATTACCCAAGAATAATAAAATAAAGGCACCCATTGCAGCCTGAGTAAACAAGGTGAAGATCACTAGTGGATTTTCACGGCTGCTTAAACGGGCAAGATTCCACGATTGCGCTTTACCTTCTTTCTCGTCGACTACGCTGCGGAACGAACCATCGTCTTGCTTATGGTATTTAATCGGCATGGTATCGGTACGTGCCATTTCGTTTGGCATGGTTTTGGTTTGCTGGAAACGAATATTCGGGTTGGTAATGGTCGGATCAGGGAAGCCCGGAATACTGGTTTTCACTTGCTCACGATTTTCTGGGGTATTTTCTACTACACCAAAGTTAAGTGCGTTACCCAAACAGGCGGATACACAAGCAGGTTTAAGGCCGACTTCTAAGCGGTCGACACACATATTACATTTAGAAACCTTACCTTCCATTGGATCTAACTGCGGTGCGTTGTATGGGCAAACCCAAGTACAATAACCACAACCAAAACAGGTTTCAGGATCCTGTAATACCGCGCCGTATTCTGCGTGTTTGGTATACGCCTTAGTGGGGCAACCTTTCATGCACACAGGGTTATCACAGTGATTACACGCCATGGAAATATTCATGCGCTTGTAGTCTGGGTACGAGCCCCCTTCTACATAACCTACGCTGCGAAACGATAAGTGCGCGGGTAAATCATTTTTCTCACTACAGGCCGCTTCACAGGCGTGACAACCAATGCAGTTATCCGCAGTAAAGTGAAAGCCGTGCTGTTTATTACGGTTTGGGTTTTCCCCTACCGCAGGGTTACCGTTAATTTCTAGCGAGCGGTTTTCAGTTAACGGCACATCGGAAATATTTAATAGATCAATTTTAGTACCGTAGCGGTTCTCATCAAATACCACAGGGTCGTTTAATTTTGCGTAATCACGTTCTCCCGAGCGGGCATCAAAAATGGGACGCGGCGTAGGATCTAAATCGCTATTATCGGTCCCTAATGTATCTAAATAATTACGCGCGATGAACCAAGGGTTGTATTTACGTAGGGTCTTTTGCAGGCCCGTCATATTTTCTTCACGCAAACCAATTTCAACGGCTGGCTTGCCGGGCTTTGGATTACCGGCAGGCACTAGAGCTTCTTTATTAATCGTCTGCTTATTTCGTACAGAACCAACATCCGCGCTATTAAAGCCGCTATTATTAATCGATGCATCGTAAAACTCGACCGTTTTTGCTTGGCTGGTCTTAGTGACTTGTTCTGCTGTATTTGCATCTTGAGCTTTGATATTCATTTTAATTCTCTTGTTATACAGGCCTAGTACGCACGACGTTCAACGTTTAATTGTGCCGCCAATTTTTGATCCACTTCTTCAATGCGGATCGAACCTTGTTTAAAGGCTGGCTGGCGCGAGTGCGGGTCTAATAACCCTAAGCACACTCGATTAACACAATCGTGGAAGTGAAACGGAATAAAAACTGAATTACGGGCAACACGTTGAGTCAGCTGCACCATCACTACTGCGTCTCCGCGACGACTGACAATACGTACGTAAGATCCATGTTTTACATTCAGTTCAGCAGCGGCATCTGGATTCATTTCCATATATGGGGTTGGGCTATACTTGTTCATATTACCCATCTTGCCGGTACGCGTACGGGTATGGAAATGCTCCACTACTCGGCCCGAGTTCATCCAGAAAGGGTATTCGGTACACGGGACTTCGTTATTATTAACAAAAGGTAATGGCACTAGATTAGCTTTACCATCAGGGGTTTGGAACTTGCCATTGGTGTATAAACGCGGAGCCCCTGTCACGCTCAGTTTTCCCGACTCAGTAGCAATCGTAGCCTCTTCGTCTCGCTTAGCATCTTCCTCGGTATACGGCCATTGAATACCACAAGAATCTTCGATCTTCTTATGAGTCATACCTGAAATATTTAACGTACGGCCTGCGCCTTTCGACAGTTCACGCATTTCTTCGAAGGCCCCTGCTACGGTTTCAGGGAAATGAATCTTCTGGCCATTCGGAAAACGCTTAGCCAGTTCTTTAAAAATCCAAAAATCCGCTTTCGAATCCCCTTTCGGCTCTTGTACCTTACGCACGATATTGTAGCGACGTTCGGTATTCGTGAAGCAGCCTTCTTTTTCGGCCCAAACCGCCGCCGGTAAAAACATGTGCGCGTATTGAGTCGTTTCTACATCGGCGTAGGCATCTTGAATCACTAAGAAATCTAGCTTCTCTAAGATTTTACGAATACGAGCGGTATTCGGCATTGAGGTCATTGGGTTGGTTGCCACCAACCAAAGTCCTTTAATTTCACCCGTTTCGATAGCCGGGAAAATATCGGTTTGTGCTAGGCCACGTTTCTTGGGAAAGAACTCTTCATCAATTCCCCAGAAATCTGCAATTTCTTTTCTGTGCTCTGGCTTTTCCAATAAACGATAACCCGGTAAACCCGAGCAAGAAGACCACTCACGGGTTCCCATAGCATTACACTGGCCAGTAATCGACAACGATGTGCCCCCTGGCTTACCTATGTTACCGGTAATGAGGTTCAAGCTATTGATACCCACTACGCCGTCTGAACCATGGGTGCTTTGATTAATACCCATAGTCCAGATCGACATAGCCGCTCCAGCTTTGGCGTATAAACGAGCAACTTGGCGAATGCTATCTTCACTGATACCACAGATTTTTGCCGCTGTGGTGGGATCGTAATCTTTTACACACGCTTCTACTTCTTCAATGCCATTCGTATGGGCATTAATGTATTCACGATCTTCTAAACCTTCCGCCAAAATAACGTGCATTAATGAATTCATTAATGCCAAGTCAGTGCCCGGTGTAATCGCTAAATGAATGTCAGCAAACTGAGCGAACATAGTCACCCGAGGGTCGATAACAATCACCGGAAACTTGCGTTTCTCCAGCGCTTCTTTTAAACGCCAGTAAATAATCGGGTGCTGTTCCGGTAAGTTTGAGCCCCACGCCATTAAACATTCGGTATGTTCAAAATCGTCGTAACAACCGGGAGGGCCATCACTACCAAACGAACGCTTATAGCCTGATACTGCCGACGCCATACACAAGGTAGTATTACCATCGTAGTTATTACTACCAATACAGCCTCGAGCTAACTTACCTAAAGTATAGAATTCTTCGGTTAATAGCTGGCCCGTGGAAACGATGGCGAAGCTGTCTTTACCATAGGTTTCTTGAATGCGTTGAATTTCACCTCCCATATAATCGAGGGCTGTATCCCAATCGGTTTTTTGCCAAGCTTCGTAAGGCGCTTTTCGCATCAGTGGTTTATCACCACGACCTGCTGCATCGAACAGCTCGTGTTCGAAAATACCCTTAATGCACAATTTTCCGCGGTTGACGTCGGCATTGGCATTACCACGGCTAGCGACAGCTTTTCCTTCTTTATCTAGACCGACTTCAATGGAGCAACCGGTAGAGCAATAACCACAGGTAGTATATTTCCATTGGTGAATCTTTTTATCCGCAATCCGGATGGGATTCTGTTCCTTACGTCCAAAAATCTTACTAATTGATAGCTTGTTGCCGAATTTCTTTTTCTCAGAAACCATGAGTCGGGAGCCTCTCTCTTTGCGATAGCACCATTACCGTGCAGCTACGCCAAGCTCTGCTCTATTTCAGAACATACTTGGTCATGCTAATAAGGGTTTTACCGCTTTATAATAATATTGAAAGAGGAAGAGCAATCTTTGGGCCAAGTGAGCCAAGCCTGCCAGAACTTGAACTTTCAGGCTGATCTAAAGTCACTTTATGAAATCGTGTTTTCGAATAGGTATGTAAATATCATGTTATTAAATATTAGATACTGTAAAGTGCCCGCGCTTTACAGTGAATACTATCAAGGACAAGGAACTCATTGATGAGACTTAAAAATACACTCCGCTTGGCTTTTATTAGCTTAATTCTTTTATTTCCCCAACTTAGCCGAGCAGATTATGCTCAGGTTAATGGCATTCAGCTCTACTACGAGATTCATGGTTCAGGTACACCTCTAGTGATACTGCACGGTGGTTACGTGGATTCTGATATGTGGCGTTTGGTCACTACCCTGCTCTCGCAGCATTTTCAGGTGATTGAAATTGATAGTCGTGGCCACGGTCGTAGCACTGATGCCCCCGTAGCGATTACCTATGAATTAATGACCCGTGATACGCTGGCATTACTGGATCAGCTCAACATCGATAATGCGTATTTTGTCGGTTGGAGCGATGGCGCTGTAATCGCTGCGCAAGTCGCTGCCTTTCA
>CAXIBC010000060.1:0-16641 GCA_964022115.1 uncultured Oleispira sp.
GTTATACAATCGATACAAGCTACCAAGACCCGATCATTCATCCTAATGATCCTATCGAGCCTGATTAATACTTATGAGTCAACCCTCCCAAACGTTGATCGATGCCTTGCTACTAATTCAGTAGAGGGTCATTAACAAATATTCGAAGAATCTATTCCATCTATACCTACTCCCCTTCCATCTGGCTTGTATGCCCATACAGTGACCAAGCCAATATCATCAGGGGAGACAAACCACACCCACTCGCCAACTTCGCGCCCCACTATCAAATTAAATACTTATATTGTGGTTCAGCGGGTTGTATTACTGCTTTACCTCAGAATATGGTGATTATCTCTATTTTGAACATGTCTAGCGATACTAGGACTCAGGCCCTCCCATTACTTGGAAAGCCCGATTTCATACCAAAAGTTAATAATTAATCACTCAACCGCAGCCTGTGGTTTAGGCTGTTCAGATTGCGCTTTAATCATCACTTTCTGCACAATCCCCTGCGACCAAGCCTGACCTGCAACCATAGACTCCTGCATAATAATAGGCTGGCTCTTAATAAAATTCTGCCCTGCCTTGGTATCATAAAAAGCATTCACTGCATCAATATCTTCTTGCGAGAAATGCTTCTGGTAAATAGGAATAATCATCTCTACTAATTCATTCGGATTCATTTCTTTTTGAAATTCTACCCAAAAAGCTTCTGGTGCATTAGGAACCATCTGTTTAATCATGGGTAGCATCTGGTTCATTGCTTGCACAGCCATTTCACCAGTACCGGTTTTATCCATCAATTCTTTTACACTCGCCACGGATGCATTCTGTGCTGCTGCACTAAAGCTCAATGAAGCACAGGTTAACGAAGCTAATAATGCGAAGGTCTTTTTCATAGGTATTTCCTTATATAGTAATAGCCTGATTATGCTACAGCTGAGCATCAACAAACAACTGTGTTAGCATGCTACAAGTCTCAAATAAGCCTCAAATATGGATATTAAGCAAATACGTTATGAGAAATAATGATGCACCACAGCTTGCGACTGAATACCCTGCCCCAGATGAACTGCAAGACATCGAAGAAACCATTGCTTTCCTGAAAACAAAAATGGAAGCAGCCTATGAGCCTAATGCAATTAGGCGTGACGCTCACCCTAAGCACCATGGCATAATACGAGCGGAGTTCATTATTGAAGCGGATCTTCCCGAAGCATTACAAGTGGGTGTATTTAAACAAGGTTTAAGTCGCCCTAAGCGCAGCTTTCCTGCTTGGATACGTTTATCGAATGCCTCAAACCGGGTTCATGCCGATAGCGAAAAAGACATGATCGGTTTTGCAATAAAGCTTATGGGCGTAGAAGGCGAAAAGCTGCTCAACCTAAAGGATGAGTCGTATTTCAAAGATGCACTTACAATTGCTAGCAGCTTTACCGAAGAAAAATACACCCAAGACTTTTTATTCATGTCTCACCCGGTCTTTCTTGCCGCACGGATCAAAGATTTCAAAAATCTCATCATGGCTGCTTTTGGCCCTAAAAGTATCATTAAGTTCTTCTTCAACCCATTCGACAGCCACTTACGCACCCTCTGGATTGCGTTAACCATGAACAAGCATCATTCCAGTCCACTGGACAACCGATACTGGAGTAATAGCGCCTATCTCTTTGGCCAAGATGAACAAGGTAATAAGCGAGCGGTTAAATACGCTCTCATACCTACTTCTAATCTGCGTAGTACCATACCAAAAGAAAAAAGTGAGAACTATTTAAAAGATGCCATGATCACACACTTAGCAAAAGAAGACGCTAGCTTTGACTTCATGATTCAGTTTCAAACCGACGCAAAGAAAATGCCTATTGAAGATATCACCATCGATTGGCCAGAGAAGCTATCCCCCTTAATAAAAGTCGCCTCCATAAAAATTCCGAAGCAAACCTTTGATTCCAAAGCGCAAATGGATTTCGCTGAAAATAGTTATTTTTCTGCCTGGCATTCTTTACCAGAACACAGGCCATTAGGCAGTATTAATCGCGCGCGGCGTTTTGCATACGATCAATTATCGAAATTCCGCTTGCAACGTAATAAACTGCCGAGACTTGAACCTAAAGGAGATGAAGATTTTAGCTGAAATTAACTTTTAATATTAATCGCGATCAATTACAGGTTAATGCTCACGTACATTAACTATTTTACGTCGATTTTATCTACTCAAAAAATAATTAGTGAATAACCATTAAGCCCACCATACCAAGAACAAACCCCAATACAGCCCCCATAGGCGGGGCCCAATGTTTTTCTAGCTTCACTTGTGGTGCTATATCTTGAAACATTGAGTACAGAATACCACCTGACGCAAATAGCATAATTGATGACACCCATTGTGGGTAATCTGATAACCATAAATACCCAGAGATACTGGCAATAGGTCCTAATAGAGCCATTAAAGTAAACATGACTATAATCTTTATCGGCTTATAAGCGGCTACGGCATTTAACTCGCGATAGGCACTAAAACCTTCAGGAAAATTTTGCAAAGCAATTAATCCAGCCAATAGAAATGCACTATCACTCCCTAAAGCAAACGCCGACCCAAGCGCAATGGATTCAGGAATGAAATCAGACAACATAGCAGCCAACTGACTCGCAGGGGTATTTATTTTTTTAAGTAAGATATCAAGGAACATAAAACTCAGCCCCCCAACGATAAAGCAAAGGCTAGCGGATAATGGATCTAGGTGAGCAATCCCCTCTGGGACCAAAACCAAGGCAATAGCCGACAAGAGTGCACCACCACCAAAAGCCATAATTCCATGGCGTATTTCCTCTTCTATCCACTGATCGCCAATTTTTTCATAAGACGCCACGGCGGCACCAATAGCCATGGTTAGTCCCGCCAATAATGAAGTTATTATAACAATTAATAAAAGATCCATGCGTATATCCGTCACGTCAGTGGTATTATTAAATTAATATACGAACTTTATCAGGTTGAGCAATTATTACCTCAATACTCAGATACTAGCAATTATCAACTCATAGAATGAAGACCAATCATATTGCCTTCAGTATCCATTATTAAAGAGATATGACCATACTCACCAATAGACATTTTCGGTTTAAATATTTTACCCCCGGCGGACTCAACCCTAGATTCTTCAAGCGCACAATCTTCACAGGTAAAATAAACCAAGGTGCTATTTCCACCTGCCGACATCCCTTCCATTTTTGCTAATGCTCCAGTAGCGCCATACTTTTCCATATCCGAAGGGAAGGCTAACATTTGAATGCTGGCATCATTAGGGTCACCCAAAACCTCTAACTTGACTTCAAATACGCCCTGATAGAATTTCTGTGCTCTTGGCATGTCATTGACGTAGATTTCAAACCAAGCAACAGGATTAATTGGCATAATAATTCCCTCGATATCGATTGAATAGAAAAGTCTTCTTAAATAAGCGCTAATAATAAGAGCACTATCAAGAGATGCTTAACGGTACAATCAATAACCATAGTCTAAAATTCAGTTTCTACTTACTAATGTTACTGCTCATAGACACGGCATATCAGTCATACACTAGTTTTTTAGAAAAGAAAAAGAATATCAACAAAGGGGCTATATAAAATAATGTATATAAGCTGGTGCATATTAAGAGCTAGGGGTATGCTTTAAACTTAGAATCAAGCATAAAATCGTTAAATCTAGGAAAAAACATGTTAAAGCAAGCTGCCATCCTATTCGCTACCTTACTCGCAGTTATAAATATCACCGCCTGCGTAGAAGATACGGCCACCACGGCAACAACCACTGAAACTGAAGAAACAAAAAAGGCAGCACTTATAAAAGCAACGAAAGCGGCGATAGTGCTAGATAGCTATACAGAAGATACAAATACAAGAAATCCAGCCCACAAAGGCTCGAAGAATGGCAACGACGAAGGGCCATAAGGTATCCCCTCTATATTCCTAAAACAGCTATTAAAAAACTTAAAATCAGTGATTACAGTTTTGTCCAATATACTATCATTGCATCCAGAGTTATAACGGCATTTCACAGTCGTGACATCTTTATCCTCGATCATTTAAAGTTAAACGGTATAAATCTAAAATCAAATGATCGAGGGTATTGCTAACGTTTAATCGTTAGCAATGCGGCTAAATACTGCTCCTTTTTGCCCCTTATACTTAGCATCCAAACGCTTATTATAAGGGCGCAATGCTGGGCTAGATAAGGTTTCAAAAGACAATGCACAAATCACCATTTCTGGTCGTAATGCTAATGGCAATTTACCATTATTAAAAAACTCTAATACAATCTGCCCTTCCCAGCCTGGATCAATACGGCCAGCCGTCACATGAACCATTAAGCCTAACCGTGCTAATGAACTACGGCCATCTAACCAACCAACTAGGTCATCAGGAATGGTGACCGATTCTAGAGTTGCACCTAATACCAATTCACCAGGATGAATGAAGAAAGGTTCATCGTTTTCAACGATTATTTCCTTACTCATAATACGTTCCATATCACGAGTTAGCTGTTCACGTTCACCCGATAAATCCAAATGTGTCACGGTATTATTACTAAATACGCGAAAGCTATTTGCTAAGCGTAAATCGACACTGATACCAGCAATAGACTCTGGTGCTGGAGCAGGTTCTATTTTTATAGAGCCTTGCTTAATTCTTTGTTCAATATCACCATCACTTAAGCGCATGGAGTATTCCTTTTTTTATCTTATGACCAGTCTACTAGTCGTCAGAGATGCTGATGTTTGGAATTTGTTGGTCGTTAGCACTGCGCTTAGCTAAAGCTACGGCAACGTTACGGGCAAGGTTGCGATACATTAACGCCACATCACTATTTTCTTGCTCAACAACCACTGGCATTCCGGCATCACTTTGTTCACGAATAAATTTCGATAAAGGCAATGAACCCAGTAGTTGAGTTTCATATTGGTCCGCTATTTTTTGCCCACCATGTTCACCAAAAATGTGTTCTGCATGACCGCAGTTAGAACAGATATGCATGCTCATATTTTCAATAATACCCAATACTGGAATGTTCACTTTACGAAACATTTCAATACCTTTTTTCGCATCCAATAAAGCAATATCTTGTGGGGTGGTGACAATAACAGAGCCTGCTACTGGGAATTTTTGCGATAGCGTAAGCTGAATATCACCAGTACCCGGTGGCATATCAATAATTAAATAATCCAGCTCTCCCCAAGCGGTTTGAGTCAAAATCTGCATCAAGGCACCAGCCACCATTGGCCCACGCCATACCATAGGCGTTTCATCGGTAGTTAGGTAGGCCATCGACATAGTTTTTACGCCATGCGCTTCAATCGGTACAAACCACTTATTATCGATGGTTTTAGGCCGTGTTCCTGCAGCAACCCCCATTAATAAACCTTGGCTAGGACCATAGATGTCGGCGTCTAATAAGCCAACCTTAGCGCCATCTTTTGCTAAGGATATCGCTAGGTTTACCGAAGTTGTCGATTTACCAACACCACCTTTACCCGAAGCAACGGCAACGATATTTTTTACCTTATTAATCGCTTCAACACTGTTTTGCGATTTATGCGCACTGACTTGCCAGCTGATATTCACTTCAACATTTTCTACACCTTCTACATTACCGACCATTACTTTTAAAATTTCGGCGGTGCCACCTTTTAAGAAGTCAGATGGGTAAGGTAGGTGAATATCAATCGTTATATTGCCGCCGTTAATGTCAATATTTTGCACAGCGCCAAAACTGACTAGGTCAGTATTCAAATAGGGGTCTTGATAAGACGATATCGCAGCTTCGATCGCGGCGGGTGTTAAAAGAATATCAGTCATGGGTTACCTACAAACAATAGCCAGAAGTACTACGAATAAGTACCAGGGAGCCAAAACCGTCATTGTATACGAGTTTTTAGTGGGAATCTGCTTTCGCTATCGAGCGGATAAGCAGCTATTTAAAGGAAGTAAGCTAACCAGCGCTATGCTTATAACAAAATGAGCTTAAAATATCCCAAAACATACTTGAAAGAAATAACGCCTATTTGGGATAATAGGCCGCCAATTTTTCAGCTGTGTTTATTTTTCATACAACCATAGCAAAATACTTAGTTTCACCTAAATGAGAGTGAGCACCCCTTATGACCGATTATTTATTAATTCTGGTCAGTACAATTTTAGTGAACAACTTTGTACTGGTTCAGTTTTTAGGCTTATGCCCATTTATGGGGGTTTCCAATAAGCTAGAAACCGCCATTGGTATGTCTGCGGCGACAACCTTCGTACTGACATTAGCGTCGGTTTGCAGTTATTTGGTGTATACCTACTTGCTGATACCCCTTGAGCTGGAATTTCTCCGTACTATTAGTTTTATTATGGTAATTGCGGTAGTCGTAGGTTTTACCGAAATGGCCATTCGTAAAACCAGTCCTTTATTGTATCGGGTATTGGGTATTTTCTTACCTTTAATCACGACTAACTGTGCCGTATTAGGGGTCGCCTTATTAAACATTAAGCGTGATAACAGCTTTGTTGAATCCATCTTGTATGGTTTTGGCGCCGCCGTCGGCTTTTCTTTAGTGATGGTATTTTTTGCAGCCATGCGTGAACGTATCGCAGTAGCAGATGTACCTAAGCCGTTTCAAGGCTCTGCAATCGCTATGATCACCGCGGGCTTAATGTCGTTGGCCTTCCTTGGTTTTACTGGTTTAGTGAGCATCTAATAATGAGTTCTATTTTAATTGCCATTGTGCTGTTGGCGACGTTAGCCATTATTTTTGGTGCCATATTAGGTTTTGCCGCCGTTCGTTTTAAAGTGGAAGGCAATCCTATTGTCGACCAAATTGATAACTTATTGCCACAAACACAATGTGGCCAATGCTCTTACCCAGGCTGTAAGCCTTACGCCGAAGCGATTGCCGCAGGCGAAAAAATCAACAAATGCCCTCCGGGAGGTGAAAGTACCATCATTGCTTTGGCCGACTTATTAGGGGTTGAAGCCGAACCTTTAGATGCTGAGCACGGTGCTGAAAAAGATGTGCCTATGGTCGCATTAATTCGTGAAGACGAGTGTATTGGTTGTACTAAGTGCATTCAAGCCTGTCCCATCGACGCAATTATGGGCGCAGCTAAGCAGATGCATACTGTGATTGCCGATGAGTGTACTGGCTGTGATTTATGTGTTGAACCTTGCCCAGTAGATTGTATCGACATGGTGCCGATTGAAACCACCTTACAAACTTGGCACTGGCATAAACCCGAAAAGGAGGTGCACTAATGCAACCGATTACTCTGCACGCTTTTGACGGTGGTATTCACCCACAAGAAAACAAGCAACAGTCGACACAAACCGCTATCGCAAAGCTTCCGTTACCAGCTCAGCTTATCGTTCCGGTTGGTCAGCACATTGGCGCCCCAGCCGATGTGATTATTAATCTTGGTGATAGGGTATTAAAAGGGCAAAAAATCGCCCAGCCAAAAGGCTTTATCAGTGCGGCTATTCACGCCCCCACTTCCGGTAAAGTGGTTGCCATTGAGCAACGACAATTACCTCATAGCTCTGGCCTTGAAGGCACCTGCGTTATTATCGAAAGCGATGGTAAAGATCAATGGTTAGCCGAGATTGAAGATGGTAGCCTCGCCATTACCGATTTTTTAGACGCCGATAAAGACGTATTAGTTGAGCGTATTAGCGACTGCGGTATTACCGGCTTAGGTGGTGCGGGTTTTCCCACCTCGGTTAAAATGGCGGTTAATGAAAAGCAAATAGATACCTTAATCATTAATGCCGCCGAGTGTGAACCTTATATTACTGCCGACGATATGTTGATGCGCGAACGCGCTGTTGAGACGATTCGTGGTATTCAAATAGTACTTAAATTAACCTCGGCCAAAATCTGCTTAATCGGTATTGAAGATAATAAGCCAGAAGCAATTAAAGCAATGGAAGATGCTTTACACCAAGTACACGGTGAGCATCACATTACGGTTGTCACCATTCCAACCAAATACCCTTCCGGTGGCGAAAAGCAGCTGATTAAAATCCTAACGGGTAAAGAAGTGCCAACTAGTGGTATTCCTGCGGATATCGGTATTGTCTGTCAAAATGTCGGTACCTGCGAAGCCATTTACCGCGCGATTGCCGAAGGTAAACCGCTCATTTCACGCATTACGACCATCACGGGTGAATCGGTTGCCCAGCCACAAAATGTCGAAGTATTAATCGGTACACCAGTAAAGCACCTATTAGACTTCGCGGATTTTAAACAAGAGAAGAGTTTATTTCAAAAATTTATCGGTTCTTTTAGTTCACAAACACAAGATTCAGCTACAGCGACACCTACTAAGAAGCCGCGACTGATTATGGGTGGCCCAATGATGGGCTTTACCTTAAGCAGTGATGAGTTGCCAATATTAAAATCAAGCAATTGTATATTGGCCCCTAGCGAAAAAGAATTACCCGCTAACGATATAGCTTCGGCGTGTATTCGCTGTGGTTTATGTACCGAAGCTTGCCCTGCCGATTTATTACCCCAGCAATTATATTGGTTTAGTAAATCTGGGGAACTCGATAAAGCCGAGCAGCATAATATAGCCGACTGCATTGAATGCGGTGCTTGCTCTTATGTTTGCCCAAGTCAAATCCCCTTGGTGCAATACTACCGCCATACAAAAGGGGCGATAAAAGAAGAACGCGCCGCGCATGAAAAATCTACCCGCTCTAAGGTTCGCTTTGAAGCACGCCAGCAGCGCTTAGAACGTGAAGCGGCCGAAAAAGAAGCGAAACGCCAAGCCCGTGCTGCCAATGCTGAAAAAGCACAAGCAGCGAAAAAAGCGGCCGCCGCCAAAGCAGCACAAGAACAACCGGAAAATACGGCGGATAAAACCAATCAAGTGAGTGAAAAAGCGGCCCCATTAGATTTAGAAAAACTGCAAAAACAGCTGGCCGCCGCTCAAGCTGGCTTGAAGAAGTCGATGGATAAGGTCGCTGAATTGAAAGCCGCTGGTGATGAAGACAATACCGAAGCTGAACAGTTAGCCGTTTTTGAAAAAGCCGTAGCGACTCGTCGTGATAAGGTAAAGCTATTAGCTCAGCAAGTAGCAGAAGCGAAGAAATCAGCACCTGTGGTTAAAAAAGAAATTAGCCGCGAAGACTTAGAAAAGAAATTACGCGCTCAGCAAGATCGTATTGATAAGTCTCAACAACGACTCCAGCTAGCACAAGAGCAAGGTCTAGATACCTTACCCGCATTACAGAAAGGCTTAGATAAACAAATGCAAAAATTAACAGAGCTGCAAGCCGATTTAGCTCAGTTCGATAAGGCAGGTATTTAAAATGGGATTTGTAAATATCACCTCTCCTCATGCTCATGGTGGTAATACCACGAGCCGCATTATGCTCTTGGTTATCTTAGCGACGGTGCCGGGCATAATCGCCTTAACCTACTTTTTTGGTTGGGGTAACTTAATCAATATCGCTTTGGCCAGTATTACAGCATTAGCCTGCGAAGCCATTATTTTAAAAATACGTAAGCGCCCTATTAGTTTTTTCTTAAAAGATAATAGCGCCTTATTAACCGCGGTTTTATTAGGCATAGCCTTACCCCCATTTGCCCCATGGTGGGTCACTGTGGTGGCGGTTAGTTTTGCCATGATCTTTGCGAAGCACTTATACGGTGGTTTAGGTAATAATCCTTTTAACCCAGCCATGGTGGGTTACGCACTGGTTTTGATTTCTTTTCCTGTGCAAATGACAACGACCTGGGCTGTGCCTTTTTTCCTCAGCGCAGAGCAAGTCCTGCCTTTTACCGATAGCTTAAGTATTATTTTCTCGGGAGCAGCCAGTGTAAGTGATGGTTTCTCCGGGGCAACCCCTTTAGATGTTTATAAACATCTCGCTAAAAATGAAACCGCTGTCGAAATTCTACAAGGTCCACTATTTGCTAATGACAGCACTGGCGGCTCGGCTAGCAACTGGTTTGCCGCTGGCTGGGAGTTCGTTAATATCGCTTTCCTAATCGGTGGCCTAGCCCTATTAGCTTTACGTGTTTTTACTTGGCACATCCCTCTGAGTTTATTAGCCGCTCTTGGTACTTGTTCTATGCTGCTAGGCTGGGACGCTGATTTATACGTGCCTTGGTCGTTACACATGTTTGCGGGTGCAACCATGCTGGGGGCCTTCTTTATTGCAACCGACCCGGTAACGGCATCAACAACCCCCTTAGGTAAAATCATCTATGGTGCAGGCATTGGTATTTTAATCTTTGTTATTCGTACTTGGGGGGCTTACCCAGACGCCATCGCATTTGCAGTTTTATTGATGAACTTTGCCGCACCTTTTATCGATACCTATACCCAGCCAAGAACCTATGGCCACGACAAGGCCAAGCGGGGCTTGCCAATAAAACCCGAAGCAGCTCAATCGGCTAGCACAGACAAGGAGGGTTAATGATGAATGAATTATTACTATCGATTCGTAAAAATGCCATTGGCCTAGGCTTGTTTGCTATTGTCACAGCGGGTTCTATTGGTATTGCCCAGTTTATGACCAAAGATAGAATTGAAAAAAATGTTCAAATCGCACAAGCAAAAGCCTTGCACGAAATTGTGCCAAAAAATTCTTACGATAACGACTTATTAAACGATACCATTTCATTAACTCACGATGATGTGCATACCCACCTTAATGTGCGTTTATTAGGCCCTATATCTGAAGATGCTGTTGCCTATGTGGCGCGTAAAAATGGTAAAGCGCATACTGTGATCTTACCAGTAACAGCCCCAGACGGTTATACCACCAATATCGATATGATTGTGGGTATTAAACTAGATGGCACCTTAGCCGGTGTGCGCGTGATCGACCATAAAGAAACCCCAGGACTTGGGGATAAAATTGAAGCGAATAAGAATCCTTGGATCCTGCAATTTCCTGGCCTATCGTTATTAAAGCCTGAAGAAAAATTCTGGGCGGTGAAAAAAGATGGTGGTGAGTTTGATCAATTCACGGGCGCGACTATCACGCCTAGAGCCATTGTGCGCTCGGTACGCCTAGCGCTGAAATTCTTCCAGCAGCATGGCCAAGAACTCGCAGTCGATAAAGACTATACACTAACCCCCCACAACCCTAGCGTTAACCCAGAGGATCTTGCACATGGCGAATAAATCCTTACAAGAGATCTCGTTAGACGGTCTATGGAAAAATAACCCGGCATTAGTGCAGCTATTAGGTTTGTGCCCACTATTAGCGGTAACCGGTACCGTCGTGAATGCCATTGGTTTGGGTCTAGCCACTATTTTAGTACTAGTCGGCTCAAACTTAGCGGTATCCTTGATTCGCAATCACGTATCAGACGCTGTGCGCTTACCCGCATTTGTAATGATCATTGCCTCTTTTGTGACCGTTACCGAACTGGTGATGCAAGCTTTGACCTATGAACTGTATCAAATTCTAGGCATCTTCATTCCACTCATCGTTACCAACTGTGCAATCCTTGGCCGTGCTGACGCCTTCGCCTGTAAGAACGGTTTAATCCCTTCGGCCGTTGATGGGTTAACCATGGGCCTTGGTTTTACTGTGGTCTTGATTCTATTAGGGGTGATACGCGAAGTTATTGGCCAAGGCACATTATTCACGAATATGGATTTGATCTTTGGTGATATGGCGGTGAACTGGCAGATTGTTATCTTTAATGATTACCCTGATTTCCTCTTTGCTATTTTGCCACCGGGTGCTTTCGTCGCCATGGGATTAATCATTGCGGTTAAAAACCTAGTTGATAACTACCTCGATGAAAGAGCAGCGGCGAACAAAAAAGCTGTTGAAGTCGGATCTAAGCGTGCCCGGGTGACGGGTAAGATTAGCTAACTCCCCATCCTTAAAAGTAAAAGCAGATTCAAGCAAAAGAAAACTCTGGCTTAATCTGCTTTATCACTTTCTTTCTCTAGAATTAAAACGACCCTTCATGAACAAACTTTTTATTATTGGCCTGCCCAGAACGGGTACGACCAGCATCAGCGTCGCGCTACTTGAACATGAATTTATGGTCGCTCATACCGCCTTCACTAAACATGCTTTTGAACTTGCCGATGTTATTTCTGATGCCCCTTGTTTTAGCGATTATAAAGAATTAGATGCGCTATTTCCGGATTCTAAGTTTGTCTATCTTGACCGGGATTTAGATAAGTGGATTCCTTCAGCGCAAATGCTGTTGAAGAAAATGGAAGCTCGCTTAGATCCTGTGACTGGGGTATTTAGCCCTGTTCTAAAACGCAGCTTTAATGAAGTCTTTGCTTTAACAACCACAGACGATCCCCATACCCCTGAGCACCTAGAAGCCTGTTACCGCAAACACCAAAATGAAGTATTGGAGTATTTTTCTGGCCGTAATGATTTTATACAATTAAATGTTAGCCATGAAAATAGCTTGCCAACACTATTAGATTTTTTGGCTTTGCCGGTGAAAGACACAACGCAATTTCCTCACTTGAACATTGGCCGCCATGTGGCTAGCTGGAAGGAATTTAAGCATCCTAATAAGGTCAATGCTAATAGCGCGGGCTTGGAACGTAGAAAGTTCTTTGATTATAAATAATCAGCTAGTCAATTATTTATCTTCTCTCTTCACCTAGGCAGTTTAGCTAGGCACATCCTATACTGAAACTCATTCAATGTGCGATCGCTGCGCTTCAGATAAGGAGCTTTAGAGTGAATATATTAATCAGTGGTGCTTCAGGTTTAATTGGCCAAGCCTTAATGCGTTATTTACCGAGCCAAGGGCATAAGGTCTACCCTCTCAAGCGCAATGACTCGGGCTCTGCTTTTAGTTGGCAGCCGAGTAAAAAGCAGATTTACCTAGACCCTAATATCCCATTAGATGCGGTAATTAACCTCAATGGGGTGAGTATTGGGGATAAGCCTTGGTCAAAGCAACGCAAACTCGAGCTAATCAGTAGCCGTACTGAAACAACCCAACTACTAGCACATACCCTAGCCCTTCAGCCTAAGCCAATAAAGGTGCTTATCAATGCCAGTGCCATTGGCTTTTATGGGGATACGGGCTCGCAATCAGTTGATGAAACCAGCGCTAAAGGCAATAACTTTTTAACCGATATCACCACCGCATGGGAGCAAGCTGCACAGCCTGCGATCAGCGCGAATATACGCACGGTATTTATCAGAAGTGGGATTGTACTTAGCGCAAAAGGGGGAGCGCTTAAAAAGATGTTATTGCCGTATAAATTTGGTTTAGGTGGCCGTATTGGCTCAGGGCAGCAATATATGAGCTGGATTAGCCTAGAGGACGAGATACGCGCCATTGATTTTATTTTGCAAAATGAAAAAATCCAAGGCCCAGTGAACTTAACTAGCCCAAATCCCGTCACCAATTCGGAATTTAGCCAAGTACTCGCCGACTGCTTGACTCGGCCAGCCCTGCTACCTTTACCTGAGTTTGTCGTTAAGCTGTTATTTGCAGAAATGGGAGAGCTATTATTATTGGGCAGTGCGAACGTTGTACCTAAGGTCTTATTAGATACGGGGTTTCAGTTTAACCAGCCACAACTCGTAGACGCATTAACGGCTGCACTTAAAGAAACCTAATAGGTCTAATGCCCATATCCCTTTAGTGCTAAACTAAGCAGATGGATACTTGGTTACTCACTTTTGAAACAACATTACGCTTGGGTATATTTTTGACCTTGCTGATTCTTATGGCCAGTTTAGAAATACGCTTCCCTCGGCGCTCGCCTTTGGCCCTTCATGCAGGTAAAAGCACCCTCATCAGCCGATTCAATAATCTCGGATTAGCGGCTAGTTCGACCCTTATAATGAAATTACTACTACCCTTAAGCCTTGCTAGCTTTGCCTTGTATTGCCAAAACAATCAATGGGGATTATTAAATCAACCTAGGATCAATGCCCTTGCCCTTCCTGGATTTTTAACTCTTTTAACCAGCCTATTGATATTCGACCTTATTATCTATTGGCAGCATAGATTATTTCATAAAATTCCCATTTTCTGGCAACTGCATAAAGTTCATCATAGTGATATCAATTTAGATGTCAGCACAGGGATTCGTTTTCACCCTATAGAAATACTGTTATCGCAATTAATTAAATTTTCGGTGATTTTTATTTTTGGTTTTTCCATTACCAGTGTCATTGTCTTTGAAATACTGCTCAATGCACTCGCCTTGTTTAACCATAGCAATGTACGCTTGCCGTTGAGACTGGACTTTTGGCTGCGAAAAATCATTGTGACCCCCGACATGCATAGGGTTCATCACTCAAAAATTTGGCAAGAGCATAACAGCAATTTTGGCTTTAATATTAGCCTTTGGGATAAGGTATTTCATAGCTATCAAGATCAGCCAAAGTTAGGCCACCAGCATATTGATATTGGCCTACCGCAATACAATGATTCCGATACGCCACTACGCTTTTCACAATTGTTAATAATGCCGTTTAAAAAGCATTAGCCCTATTTATGCATCACTATTTATGCATCACTAGGCGGGGCTGTTTGCGCAAATAACGGATAGTTTCTTGCCGCAGTTAATAATGCCTGTAAATTGTCTAAACCTTCAAGGTGAATTCGCTTTCTAAATAACCCCCAATCTAAAAAGCAGGCCAAACGTAATTCACCATCGCTAAACGGGGCTTGGGCACTGTATGAGTTTTCATTCATATGTACCAATGCACTTTGAACTCGCTCTTTATGACGGGTCAGGTAACTGCTTTGAGCCGGTAAAATCTCATCAAACTTTTCTAAGAAAAATAAGTTTACCGAAGCATCTAATACGGTATTTACATTACAAAATAGATTGAAGTCTTGAGCATCATCAAAAAAGCGCTTGCCCGACTGTTCACGCAAGTACATCAAGATGCTAGCCGAGTCGGTTAAAGCAATCTCTTTACCCTCTTGCTGATCGTGTAAAAAAGGCACTTTTTTTGTCGGCGAAAGCTTAGCGCTGCTATCGGCATCGGTTTCAATAAATTCACACGCTAGCGTGCCTTGGGCCTGACCTTCTAATAAAGCGATGCGACAATGGCGAACGAAGGGTGAGGTATAACTGCCGTACAATTTCATCTTGAGTTCCTTCTTTAGTCTCTATTTGTTAGCAATAGAAGCATTAATACTAAGAGCCATGGCTTCGGCGATTTTTATGCCATCAATCGCTGCCGACATAATGCCCCCGGCATAACCCGCACCTTCACCCGCTGGATAAAAGCCTTGAGTATTAATGCTCTGATAAGTTTCATCGCGCTTAATACTGATCGGCGCCGAAGTACGTGTTTCTACCCCCGTTAATAAGGCATCGTCTTTAGCAAAACCTCTGATTTTACGATTAAATGCAGGAATCGCTTCACGAATCGCTTCTACCGCAAACTCGGGTAAGGCCTTCGACAGATCAACCAGTTTAATGCCCGGCTTAAAGGACGGTTTAACACTGCCCAAACTGTCTAAATCTTTTTTACTGGAATCTATGCCTTTTAAGAAATCACCAACGGTCTGCGCCGGGGCATCATAATCTGAGCCGCCTAGTACATAAGCATTACTTTCTAACTGACGCTGAAATTCAATCCCAGCAAGTGGACCACCAGGGTAATCGTTTGGATCAATACCGACCACGACCGCACTATTGGCGTTGCGTTCGTTACGAGAATACTGACTCATACCATTGGTGACTACACGATTTTCCTCTGAGGTCGCCGCCACGACAGTGCCCCCAGGGCACATGCAGAAACTATAAACAGAGCGACCATTTTTGCAGTGGTGAACGAGTTTATAATCCGCGGCGCCAAGTATTTCGTTGCCCGCATTGGGGCCAAAGCGTGCCGCATCGATGGTGGATTGCTCATGCTCAATACGAAAACCAACCGAAAAAGGTTTAGCTTCGATATAAATACCCTTGTTATATAACATCTCAAAGGTATCGCGGGCGCTGTGGCCAATAGCAAAAGCAATGTGATTGGATTTCAGTTTTTCACCCGTAGACAGTGTTAAGCCGGTAATTCGAGTGCCGTCTTCGTTTTTCTCTAAATCAATGTCATCGACTCGGCAACTAAAACGAATTTCGCCCCCTAAACGGATAATTTCGGCACGCATTTTTTCTACCATAGAAACCAACTTAAAGGTTCCGATGTGAGGTTTACTCACGTACATGATTTCTGCTGGCGCACCAGAGGCGACAAACTCGGTTAATACCTTGCGGCTGTATTGCTTAGGGTCTTTTACTTGGCTGTATAGCTTGCCATCAGAGAATGTGCCAGCACCACCTTCACCAAACTGTACGTTGGATTCAGTATTGAGTTTTTTCTGGCGCCAAAAACCAAAAGTATCTTTGGTACGCTCACGGACTTCTTTACCACGATCGAGAATAATGGGCTTATAACCCATTTGCGCTAAGGTTAAACCCGCTAATAAGCCACAAGGGCCAAAACCAACGATGATTGGGCGCTCAGTTAAGTCTTCTGGGGCCTGAGCGACAAAGTGATAGTCTAAATCCGGGGTCTGTTTAATCAACTGATCATCAGCAAACTTTTCTAACAACTCAGCTTCTAGTACGGGCGATACTTCAACATCAAGGGTATAAATCAGGAATATATCGGATTTTTTACGCGCATCATAACCACGACGGAAC
>CAXIBC010000061.1:0-16320 GCA_964022115.1 uncultured Oleispira sp.
CGGTGTTGTTTCCTCGTTAGGAAAAGGCATTGCATCGGCTTCATTAGCCGCAATTTTAGAAGCACGCGGCCTTAAGGTCACCATGCTGAAGTTGGACCCTTATATTAACGTCGATCCGGGTACCATGAGCCCGTTTCAGCACGGTGAAGTATTCGTCACCGAAGATGGTGCTGAAACTGACTTAGACTTGGGTCACTACGAGCGTTTCATCAATACTAAGATGTCACGTCGTAATAACTTCACTACCGGCCGTATCTATACGGATGTTCTTGCCAAAGAGCGTCGTGGCGATTACCTAGGTGGCACAGTTCAGGTAATTCCACATATTACTGACGAAATTAAACGTCGTGTAATGGACGGTGCTGAAGGTTCTGATGTTGCTTTGGTTGAAATCGGTGGCACGGTAGGTGATATCGAATCACAACCTTTCTTAGAAGCCGTTCGTCAAATGAAGGTTGAGTTAGGTTCTAAGCGTGCTTTGTCTTTGCACTTAACTCTAGTGCCTTACATCGCGACAGCTGGTGAGACTAAAACCAAGCCAACACAGCATTCTGTTAAAGAAATGCGCACTATTGGTCTACAGCCAGATGTATTGATTTGCCGTAGCGACCATAAGATTGATGCCTCCTCTTTGCGTAAAATCTCTTTATTTACCAACGTTGAAGAGCGTGCGGTTATTCCTTTGGAAGACGCTGATACTATCTACAAGATTCCAGGCGTATTACATCAAGCCGGTCTTGATGATCTGATTGTTGAAAAGTTCGACTTAAGCTGTCACGAACCTGATTTAACCGACTGGGATAGCGTTATTGATGCCAAGTTAAATCCAGAGCAGCAAGTTAATATCGCCATGGTCGGTAAGTACATGGAATTGTTGGATGCCTATAAGTCGTTGATCGAAGCCATCGATCACGCCGGCATTCACCATAAAGCCAAGGTAAATATCCAGTTTATTGATGCGGAAGTTATTGAGCGTCAAGGTACGGATATCCTGAAAGGTAAAGACGCAATTTTAGTACCGGGTGGTTTTGGTCATCGTGGTGTTGAAGGTAAAATTCGCACCGTTCAGTTTGCTCGTGAAAACAAGGTACCTTTCTTAGGTATTTGTTTAGGCATGCAGTCTGCTGTAATCGAATTCGCGCGTAACGTTGTCGGTTGGAAAGACGCTCATTCTACCGAGTTTGATGCCGATACGACGCACCCAGTGGTTGGCTTAATCACAGAGTGGACAGACGCAACGGGTAATACTGAAGTGCGTGATACCAGTTCTGATTTAGGTGGCACCATGCGTTTAGGCGCACAAGAATGTCGCTTAGCAGAAGGCTCAAATACTGCAATTGCCTATGGTCAAGACGTCGTAAACGAACGACATCGTCACCGTTATGAAGTCAACGCGACTATTATTGCTGAATTGGAAAAAGCCGGTTTACGCATTGCCGGTCGCTCTATTGATGGCGACTTGGTTGAAGTTGTAGAAGTGGTTGATCACCCATGGTTTGTCGGTTGTCAGTTCCATCCAGAATTTACCTCGACTCCACGTCATGGACATGGATTATTCAGCGCTTTTATTAATGCAGCGATTGAAAACAAAGCATAAGTTTCAAAACATAAAAGTAGCATGCCGCGTTGATCGTTATTCGTATCCGCGGCGCAACAAGATTACATTACGGAGAAGATAGTTACATGGCTAACATTATAAATATCAAAGCACGCGAAGTTATGGATTCACGTGGTAACCCTACCATTGAAGCTGACGTTACTTTGGAAGGTGGTTTCTTCGGTACAGCATGCGCTCCTTCTGGTGCATCGACCGGTTCTCGTGAAGCGTTAGAATTGCGTGATGGCGATAAAAGCCGTTATCTAGGTAAGGGCGTATTGAAAGCCGTTGCTAATGTAAACGATGTAATCAAGCCTGCTCTAATCGGCATGAATGCTTTAGATCAGCGCGCTCTTGATAACAAGATGCTTGAACTAGATGGCACTGATAACAAAGCAACCTTGGGTGCTAACGCTATCTTGGCGGTATCACTTGCTGCGGCTAAAGCCGCTGCTGTTGCCAAAGGTGTTGAGTTATACGAGCACATTGCTGATCTAAACGGTACTTCTGGTCAGTACTCTATGCCATTACCTATGATGAACATCATCAACGGTGGTGAGCACGCTGATAACAATGTTGATATTCAAGAATTCATGGTGCAACCGGTAGCTGCTCCTACGTTTGCTGAAGCATTACGCGCTGGCGCAGAAATCTTCCATAGCTTGAAGAAAGTATTAAGCGAACAGGGTATGAGTACTTCTGTGGGTGATGAAGGTGGTTTCGCACCTGATCTAGCGTCTAACGCTGATGCACTTGCCGCCATTAAGGTAGCTGTTGCAAACGCCGGTTATGAGTTGGGTAAAGACATTACCCTTGCACTGGATTGCGCAGCGACTGAATTTTATGTTGATGGTAAATATGACATGAAGGGTGAAGGCAAGGTTTTCACTTCTAACCAGTTCTCTGATTACCTAGCTGAGCTATGTGACGTTTACCCAATCGCTTCTATCGAAGACGGTTTGGATGAGTCTGATTGGGATGGTTGGAAATACCAGACTGATATTTTAGGCAAAAAAGTACAATTGGTCGGTGACGATTTGTTCGTAACCAATACCAAGATCTTGAAAGAAGGCATCGAAAAAGGTGTTGCTAACTCTATCTTGATTAAATTCAATCAGATTGGTTCTTTGACTGAAACGCTTGAAGCCATTCAGATGGCAAAAGATGCAGGTTATACGGTTGTTATCTCTCACCGCTCGGGTGAAACTGAAGATACTACCATTGCTGACTTGGCTGTGGGTACGTGTGCAGGCCAGATTAAGACAGGTTCTTTATGCCGCTCTGATCGTGTTTCTAAGTACAACCGTCTACTTCGCATCGAAGAGCAATTGGAAGGTAAAGCACCTTACAAGGGTTTGAAAGAAATCAAAGGTCAGTAAGCTTTAGGCTGAAAGCAGATTTTTTGTAAAAGGGAAGACGAATTTTTATTTCGATAAAAACTCGCTTCCCTTTTTTGCTTAACGAGTCTTTATTTTCTCTAGATATGATAACAAAGGAATAGAAATGGCTATGAAATGGATTTTATCCTTATCCATACCGATTTTATTGATTCTGATTTTACAATATCGTTTTTGGTTTGATGATACAGGGATTGTGGCTAGCTGGCAGTTAGAGGGGCAGATGAATGCCTTAGAGCAAGATATTGCGGCCCAGCAAGTCCGTAATGACTGGTTAAAAGCTGAAGTTGATGATTTACGGCTAAGTGATGATTTGATCGAAGAAAAAGCGCGAGAAGATTTAGGTCTGATCGGTAAGGACGAAAGCTTTTATTTAATATTAGATGAAACTAAGGGTAGTCATTGATCATTATGGGCAAGCAAACATGGTTAATATTACCGGCTGCGGGTATTGGCTCAAGAATGCAGGCCGATCGGCCAAAGCAGTATTTAGAGCTGACGATTAACGGCCATAAAAAAACCGTTATCGAGCATACCTTAGATAATGTTTTAACTTATGCTGCTTTTTACAAAGTCGTTCTTGTCGTGACTAAAGGGGACCCGTATTGGCAAAATATTAGCCAAGCTCGCGGTTATGATAAAGACCCAAGAATTTTAGTTATTGATGGTGGCAGTGAACGTTGTTATTCGGTCTTAAATGGCTTGCTGGGGATTAATGAACTTATCGCGGATGATAATGGTAAAACTGAACCTTGGGTTGCGGTTCATGATGTTGCTCGCCCCTGTTTAACCCATGGTGATCTTGATAAGCTTTTTCAAGCACTGGAGCATTATAGTGATGGCGGTATTTTGGCGACGCCGGTAAGGGATACTATGAAGCGTGGAGCGATGAGTGGCGAATCTACTTCCAGCAATATTGAGCATACGGTAGATCGTGACCAGTTATGGCATGCATTAACACCGCAGATGTTTCCTTTGAATTCGTTATTAAATAATTTACAGAAAGCATTGAACGAAGGTTTTGAAGTCACTGATGAAGCATCGGCGATGGAGTTTGCTGGCGCGAAACCCAAGTTAGTAAGCGGGCGCAGTGATAATTTAAAAATCACACGCCCAGAAGATTTAAAATTGGCTGAGTTCTATTTAAATAGTCTTTGAAGGCAAAAGCGTTGACGGTTTTGGTTACTAAATCGCACTGCGCTCATTATCGCCATTAGGTAAGTCTTTTTACGGCACGCCGTAAATCCCTCCGTGGAGGCTCGGCCTTCACCTCCATGTGAAGGGACGGCCTAAAAAGTCTCACTTAATATCGATACGCGGAGTGCTTAAATAGAAATAGCATTAAAGTTTATTTTATTTAAAACGCAGCATATAGAAAAAATAAAGATATGAGTGCGGTGAGCGCTAGAAGTTAATTTTTAAGTTTAGTTTCTTAAAACATATAATTTAAAGAAAATTTAACAGTGAAATATGAGTGTATTGGACTCAAGGCCGTCCTCGGGACGGATCCCGAGGCCGAGTCTACAGGGGCGTATTTACGACGTGCCGTAGAATTCGATACCTCATGTTGAGTAAGGTAGATTTAGAGCTTTAAAATTGAGAGTAAAAGTATGCGTATTGGTCATGGTTTTGATGTACATAAATTTGGTGAAGGCGACTTCATAACTCTAGGCGGAATTAAAATTCCTTATAGCCAAGGTTTGATCGCCCACTCTGATGGCGATGTGGCCTTGCATGCTTTATCCGACGCGTTATTAGGTGCTTGTGCGTTGGGCGATATTGGTAAGCATTTTCCAGATACCGACGATGAATACGCGGGCGCGGATAGTCGTGTTTTATTGCGGCATATTATGGGGCTGGTAGCAGAGCAAGGTTATAAAGTTGGTAACTGTGATATCACCATTATTGCCCAAGCGCCGAAAATGGCTCCGCACATAGAAACAATGCGCGAGCGAATTGCAGAAGATCTTAACTGCGAAATAAACCAAGTGAATGTTAAAGCAACGACCACCGAAAAGTTAGGTTTTGAAGGTCGTAAAGAAGGCATCTCTGTACACGCCGTTGCTTTATTAATAGACAGAACATAGAGAAAATATAATGTGGAATTTTGATTGGCCCAAAGCGTACCCAGAAACAACGGCACTGGGTATTTTAAAACAAAACCCTGAAGATTTTCAGGTAGATGAAATTCCATTGCTATCGCCTTGTGGTGAAGGTGAGCACATTTATCTGCATATTAAAAAGCGTGAAGTAAATACCCATTGGGTAGCCCGTTTATTAGCAGAAAAATTTGCCGTTAAAGAGCAGGACGTCAGTTATGCTGGGCAAAAAGATCGCTACGCCGTTACTACTCAATGGTTCAGTATTTATGCGCCTAAAGTTGAATTGCAATTAGAAACTCGTCCATTTCCAGATGAAGATATTGAGATTCTTCAGCAAACCCGTCATAGCAAAAAACTAAGGCGTGGGGATCTCGTCGGTAATCGTTTTAATATCATCTTGCGTCAGGTTCACTCTGAGAAAGAAACGCAGTTGAGTGCGGTAAAGCAGGCGGTAGAAAACAATTTACAAAAGATCAAGCAAAGTGGTGTACCAAACTATTTTGGTTTGCAGCGATTTGGTCGTGGCGGTGGCAATATGGATCAGGCCCTAGCCATGCTGACGGGTAAGCGTCGAGAAAAGAATCGTCAAAAGAAAAGCATGTATTTATCCGCTGCTCGCTCTTATATCTTCAATGAAGTGATCGCTGCTCGTATTGCCCAAGGCCTATGGGGTAAAACCTTAGCGGGTGATATCGATGTTGCCAATAATGCAACGGATCAAGCTCGCCAGGCTACCGCTCCTATGTGGGGACGTGGCCGTTTGAATTCAAAAGAAGATACGTTAATACTAGAAAAAACCGTATCGGGCCCGAATCATGAGCTGTGTGATGGTATGGAGTTCGCGGGTCTGAAGCAAGAGCGCCGTGATATTGTATCGAACATTGAAAATATGCAATGGCAGTGGTTAGAGGATGAAAGCGGACAGCCAGGCGCGCTAAGCTTAAATATTTCTTTTGCTCTAGCGGCGGGGCATTATGCGACCTCGGTATTACAAGAATTTATGCAAGTAACAGAACCTGATCGATTTGAACACGTGATAGAAGGATCTTAAGCCATGGCTTTTTTATTATCTAATGATGATGGTGCTCATGCTCCTGGATTGGCTCAACTCGCACAATCTCTGTGTGATGCAGGTTTTGACTGCCATGTGATTGCCCCTGACCGAGATAGAAGTGGCGTATCGAATTCTCTCACCCTTGATCGACCTTTATTGCCTTTGTATTTAAATAATGGCTTTATTGCCATTAACGGTACACCGACGGATTGCGTTCACCTTGGCTTAAATGCGCTTTACCAAGGTGAAGGGTTTCAAATCGAAAGGGTGATTGCTGGGATTAATTCTGGTGCCAACCTTGGCGATGATGTGATTTATTCGGGCACAGTGGCCGCTGCGATGGAAGGTCGCTTTTTAGATAAAGCGCCTATTGCTATCTCTTTAGTTGGAAAAAAGCATTTTCTCACGGCGGCGCAGGTGTTGATAAAACTATTGCCACAAATTGAAAAACTGGCTTTACCAGAACGCACGATTATCAATATCAATGTACCTGATGTGCCTTATGAACAGCTTAAGGGTATGGAAGTGACTCGTTTAGGGCATAGAGCTCGCTCTGATAACCCTGTGTTAACCACTAACCCAAGAGGCAAAGAGTGTTATTGGATCTCGGCGGCTGGAGAAGGGGCCGACGCGGGTCCTGGGACAGATTTTCATGCTATTGAGCAAGGAAAAGTGAGTATTACGCCAATTCAGGCAGATATGACTCATGGAAATGCATTAGAATGCTTAGCTCAGTTATCAGGCATTTAATGCTCAAGTAAGTTTACAAGGATTTGCGGGTGAATGATCAACAACTAGCCGGTATTGGGATGACTTCCCAGCGAACGCGCAATCGCTTGATTCAACGTTTGCGGGATAATGGCATTGAAAATCAACAAGTATTAGATGTCATGGCTTCAACTCCGCGTCATATCTTTATCGACGAAGCGCTTGCTCATAGAGCTTATGAAGATACCGCGTTACCGATTGGTAATGGTCAGACGATTAGCCAGCCTTATATTGTTGCTAAAATGACCGAGCTGCTATTGGCGGCTGGAGCACTGAACAATGTACTTGAAATCGGTACAGGCTCGGGTTATCAAACAGCAATTTTAGCGCCGCTAGTAAAAAAGCTATACAGTGTTGAGCGTATCGAACCCCTGCTTAATAAAGCTCGTCAGCGCATTAGGCAGCTGAAATTAACGAATGTGAGTTTTAAGTTATCGGATGGGCATTGGGGCTGGCCAGAATCAGGGCCTTATGATGGCATCATTGCTGCGGCTGCACCGGAAGATATTCCACAAAGCTTGCTCGATCAGATGGCCGATGGTGGGCGCATGATATTACCTGTTGGCGGCGACAAACAATCTTTGGTATTGGTGACGCGTCAGGGTGATAAATGGCAGCGAAAAGTTTTACAAGAGGTTAAATTTGTGCCCTTTTTAGCGGGTATTAAAAAAGCCTAATGCTAATAAGCGTATGGCTTGATCCTATGAAAACCTGCTTATGCAGGTTTTTTTTTAGCAAACAGTTACGAACCTTATTTTAATAGTGGACTCAATGGCTCTATTAAAGCGATTAATAAAGAGTATAAGGAAAAAAGTGTGAAGCATATTTGGTTGTTTTTAAAAGGCATCGCAATGGGCAGTGCTGATGTTGTACCTGGAGTTTCCGGTGGTACGATCGCGTTTATCACAGGAATATATACTGAATTATTAGATTCAATAAAGTCGATAAATTTACAGGCACTGAATACCTTAGTGAAAAAAGGGCCTAAAGCGGCTTGGCAGGAAATTAACGGCCTATTCCTCGTTACTTTATTAGCGGGTATTTTAACGGCTATTTTGACGCTAGCGAAAGTCATTCATTATTTATTTGATCACCATGCGGTTTTATTATGGTCGTTCTTTTTTGGTTTGATCTTAGCTTCTAGCCTACATATGGGTAAGCAGATTAAGCAATGGCCGCTAGTGAATGTCACCGCCTTGCTTGTGGGGGCTGTTATCGCAGGTATTATTAGTATTGCTAGCCCTACTAGCATAGAAGCCAGTTACTTTAATATATTTTGCGCTGGTAGCATCGCTATCTGCGCCATGATACTGCCTGGTATCTCAGGCAGCTTTATCTTATTACTTATGGGGCTCTACGCGCCAGTATTAGCCGCAGTGAAAGGCTTACAGCTGGATATTATGCTCATTTTTGCTGTTGGTGCGGGTATCGGTTTAATGCTTTTCTCACGGCTTTTAAGTTGGTTATTGCATCACTATCAAGATTTAATGTTCAGCCTGTTAACGGGGTTTATGCTCGGTGCACTGGTAAAAGTATGGCCGTGGAAAGAAACCATTAGCTATCGCTTGAACAGTAAAGGTCTAGAAGTACCGTTTGAACAGCTCAATCGTTTACCGCAGTGGCTGAATAATGAGCAAGTGATGTGGGCATTGCTAGTCGCTATTTTAGGTTTTACTTGTGTATTTTTGTTGGAAAAGGTATCCAAGCGTCCAGTAGAAATTTAACAGCAGGGTGAATTTAGCTATTTGGAGGATGAAAGCGGAAAGGGTTAACCGCTCTCAGCGTCCAAGTGAGCTACAAGTTTTATTGCTGTAATATAAAGTTACAAAATAAAAGCATTTATTTTAGGTGTTTTTAGAGTAATAAGTAATAAAAACCATTGTTTTAATAGTTATAAGTTAAAACAATTACATGTATTTGCAAAAGGCGTAAAGCTGTCATGTATGGGTGTCAAAAAAACAACGATCGAAGTCGAATGTTTCAACCTGCAACTTATGTATCAATCATCGCTATTTGTGTAGTTATGACAGGTTGCATCAGTAGTCGCGAATTTATATCAACTGAAGAGAAGTTCAGTGAAAGTAAAAAGACGACAGGTTTTCATATAGTCGAAAAAGGTGACACCTTGTTCTCTATTGCATGGACCTACGGTTGGGATTACCGCGAGTTAGCTAACACTAACTCGATTGCCAAGCCTTATACTATCTATGCAGGACAGAAAATTGACATAGCCAATGCGCCTAAGTACAAAAAATCAGCAAATGTTAACAGTGTCGGAAAAACGTCAAAAGTTAAGGCAAAGCGAGCAAAGCCTGCTACAAGGCGAATTAAAAGAAGTCATAGTGCGCCAAATAAGCCGTCGTTGAGTACAAAAACAGACTGGTTATGGCCTGCAAAAGGTGAGGTTATTGATGGTTTTTCGACCAATGGTCGCCAAAACAAGGGTATTGATATCGTCGGCGAAAAGGGGGAATCTGTAAATGCAGCTGCGGCAGGGACGGTCGTTTATGCAGGGAAGGGGCTTCGTGGTTATGGCAACTTAGTAATCATAAAACACGATGCAACCTTTCTAAGCGCATACGCCCATGCTAGCCGCATCTTGGTCCGCGAGAAAGAAAAAATTAAAGCGGGGCAAGTTATTGCCGAAATAGGATCTACTGGGACGAATAAAGTGAAACTTCACTTTGAAATTCGTCGGAATGGCAGACCAGTAGACCCCCTTCAGTTTTTGCCCAAACGGCACTCTGAGGGAGGTTAATGTTTAATCAATCGTTCTGGTATGAAACCTGAATCATAACAGAAACAACCAGAACGAAAAAAAAGGCGGGACGACACATGGCAGCTCAACAGGAAATTAGCGCAGAAACCTTCGATGATGTAGTTATTGAAGCACCAGCTAAAACAACAACAGCAGCAAAACCTGTAGAACGAACGAGCAAGGCCACGTCAGAGCGATTTATCGCCGAGCCAAGTTCCGCTAAAGCCTTAGATGCTACCCAGCTTTATTTAAATGAAATTGGCTTTTCGCCACTTTTATCCCCAGAAGAAGAAGTTCATTTTGCACGTCTCGCTCGTAAGGGTGATGAGAAAGGACGTAAGCGCATGATTGAGAGTAACTTACGCTTAGTCGTTAAGATCTCTCGTCGCTATGTTAATCGCGGTTTGTCTTTATTGGATTTAATCGAAGAAGGCAATTTAGGCCTTATTCGAGCAGTAGAAAAATTTGACCCAGAGCGTGGTTTCCGCTTTTCGACCTATGCGACTTGGTGGATTCGACAGACCATCGAACGTGCCATTATGAATCAAACCCGTACTATCCGTTTGCCGATTCATGTGGTTAAAGAATTAAATGTTTATTTGCGTGCCGCCCGCGAGTTAGCCCAGAAGCTTGATCATGAACCTTCTCCAGAAGAAATCGCAGAATTATTAGAACGTCCCGTTGCTGATGTGAAGCGCATGCTCGCACTGAATGAACGTGTGACTTCAGTTGATACACCCTTAGGTCCAAATTCTGATAAATGTTTGTTAGATACCGTGGCGGACGACCGCAGTGCAGACCCATGCACAACATTACAAAATAATGATATCACTGGTAGCCTTTCAGATTGGCTAGATGAACTGACTGAGAAGCAGCGAGAGGTCGTTTCCCGTCGTTTTGGTCTTAGAGGTTATGAAACTAGTACTTTAGAAGAGGTGGGGCGTGAAATCGGCTTAACGCGCGAGCGTGTTCGTCAGATTCAAGTTGAAGCCTTAAAACGCCTGCGTGAAATTATGGAAAGCCAAGGGTTAAATGCGAGCACTATTTTTGGTGATGCTTAAAGCATTGTAAACTATGTAAGCAGAACGCTAGTTTAAGTTTTGTTTGAGCTTGAGCATTTAAGATTAGCCACTAAGATAAATATATGGTTAACAAGGAGTTGACCGCCAGGGTGGCAAAAATGGAAGGAACTGGACAGGGTGTCTATATAGGATGAAAGGGATGCTAGGGTGCTAAAAGGGCTACGGGAAGTAGCCCTTTTTTTATGCGCCTAATACTCAGGCACAAATACTCAGGCACAACAAAGCTATCTTTCTAAGTACTGCAATTTATCTGGCACACCATCCCACTCTTCTGCATCCGCAGGAGCATCTTTCATTTCAGTGATGTTGTTATCACGCCACTCTTCAGCGAGTTCCGCGTTTAGTTCAATAAACTGTTGTTGATCCGCAGGTACTTCATCTTCAGAGAAAATGGCTTGTGCTGGGCACTCAGGTTCACATAGTGCGCAATCAATACACTCATCTGGGTCAATTACCAAGAAGTTAGGGCCTTCGTAGAAACAATCTACAGGGCATACTTCGACACAGTCTGTGTGTTTACACTTAATACAGTTATCACCTACTACAAATGTCATTGCAGTCTATCTCCTCATCTCATTGGGTCTATGCCCATCACGGTGGCGACATTCTAGTGATGCCGTGCTCATACCGCAAGGTCATAAATTGAATAAATATATATCACGGTAGAATATCAATATGCAAATTCATGCATATTGATGGCTAAAGTATTTATAATAGCGATTTCAAACGGTAGATTTCATCCAATGCTTGTTTAGGGGTTAAGTCATCCGCCGATAGTGCTTTAACCGCCAATTCAATTTCAGAAGGGCCTTGGGCGAACATATCGGACTGCATTGGGCTAATACTAGCAGGTTTCAATTCTATCGCTGCTATTTCGGCATTACTGCCGGCTAAATCTAAACTTTCATTTTCTAATAAATGCAGCTTAGCTTTCGCTTGCTGAATCACTTGCTTAGGTACTCCCGCGAGCTGAGCAACTTGTAAGCCATAGCTTTGACTGGCTGGGCCTGGTTCGACATTATGCAAAAAGATGATGCGTTCATCGTGCTCGGTAGCGGTCAAGTGAACATTAACCACATTATTGAGCTGCTCTGGCAAGGTCGTCATTTCAAAATAGTGGGTAGCAAATAACGTTAGCGCATGCACTTCTTGGGCAAGATGAACGGCCGCTGCCCACGCTAGGGATAGACCATCAAAGGTACTGGTTCCACGGCCAACTTCGTCCATAAGAACGAGGCTATTCGGGGTCGCATTATGCAAGATGTTAGCGGTTTCCGTCATTTCTACCATAAAGGTCGAACGGCCGCCGGCAAGATCATCGGCAGAGCCCATGCGAGTGAAGATTCTATCAATAGGTCCTATGGTTGCACTTTCCGCAGGCACATAACTACCAATGTGGGCGAGTAAAATGATCAAAGCATTTTGGCGCATATAGGTAGATTTACCCCCCATGTTAGGGCCCGTGATAATCAGCATGCTTTGATCAGTATTTAGTTCGAGGCCATTGGCCACAAAAGGATCATCAATAATTTCTTCTACCACGGGGTGGCGACCTAGAGAAATATGGATACCACGTTGGGACGCTAAGGTTGGAGGAGTAAATCTTAAGGTACTCGCACGTTCGGCTAAATTAATTAACACATCCAGCTCAGCCAAACCCGCTGCGGTATCTTGCAAGCTAAATAAATCTTGCCCTAAACGCTCCACCAGTTGTTCGTATAAATGTTTTTCTCGTGAGAGAGAGCGGCTTTTGGCACTGAGGGCTTTATCTTCAAACTCTTTTAGCTCTGGGGTGATAAAACGTTCAGCATTTTTCAAGGTTTGGCGACGAACGTATTCAACCGGAGCGGCATGTGATTGTGCTTTGCTGATTTCAATGAAATAACCATGTACTCGGTTATAGCCCACTTTTAATGTAGAGATACCGGTTTTTTCTTTTTCTCTTTGCTCAATCTCGAGTAAATAATCACCGGCATTCTGGCTAATGGCTCTCAACTCATCGAGCTCTTCATCATAGCCTTCAGCGATAACACCGCCATCCCGAATAATCACAGGTGGGTTGTCGATAATGGCTTTTTGTAGTTCTTCGACCCAAGCAGGATATTGCTTAATTAACGCAGCGAGCTCTTTTGCTCGGCTAGCGCTCAATTGCGCTAATAGAGTTTGTAACTCAGGTAGCCGTGCAAGCGCATCGCGCAAGCGTGCAAGATCCCGTGGCCGCGCTGAGCCTAAAGCGATTCGGGATAATATGCGTTCGATATCCCCAATACCTTTTAACTGCTGATGCAGGGGTTCCCAATGATAATCATCGATCGACTCGGCAATCAATTGTTGGCGTTGATTTAAGGTATCGTGATTACGAATCGGGCGGTTTAACCAGCGACGTAATAAACGGCTGCCCATGGCCGTGGCAGTGCGGTCCATAACCCAGGTTAGGGTATGTTCAGTTTCCCCTTGCTGATTGATATCGATTTCTAGATTTTTTCGGCTCGCTGGGTCAATGATGATAGCGTCGTCAGGTTGCTCAATTAACAAGGTGCGAATGTGAGGCAAGCTAGAGCGCTGAGTATCTTGGGCATATTGTAATAGCGCGCCCGCGGCTTGTATGGCCACAGTTAGATGCTCACAGCCAAAACCCCGCAAGTCTTTGGTTTTTAGCTGGGTCGTTAATAAGCGAAAGGCGGTATCGGATTCAAAATGCCAAGGTGATTGCGACTTAGCGCCTTGTCGGCTAGTGATTGCTTCAACAAAAGCATGATCTTCATTATATAAAAGCTCTGCGGGTTTAATGCGTTCAAGTTCGGCTAATAAAGCATCACTGCTAGATACTTCCATCACCACAAAGCGACCAGAGCTAATATCGAGCATGGCAATGCCATAAACATCTTGTTTGTTTTGCTTCTGTTTATTAATTGCCACAAGTAAATTGTCGCGGCGCTCATCTAAGAAAGCTTCGTCACTCAAGGTGCCAGGGGTAATCACCCGCACTACTTTACGCTCAACAGGTCCTTTTGAGGTGGCTGGATCACCCACTTGTTCAGCAATGGCTACCGAAGTGCCTAAGCGCACGAGTTTTCCTATATAGCCTTCGGCGGCATGATAAGGAATGCCCGCCATAGGGATGGGCTCACCACCGCTATGACCACGAGCGGTTAAGGTAATGTCTAATAGGCGCGAAGCATTGCGGGCATCATCATAAAATAGCTCATAAAAATCGCCCATGCGATAAAACAACATAGTCTCTGGAATTTCTGCCTTTAGGCGGAAATATTGTTGCATCATTGGGGTGTGCGTCGTTGTGGCTGATTTACTCATGGCGGCGCAGAAATCCTAATTAAAATGGCAAAAAAACAGCATTGTAATGGATTGCAGGGGGATTAAACAAAGGCTGATTAAATAGTGGTATTACAAATGACATCTCAATCACGAGAATGCCGCTACTTGAGAATAAAATAGTACTGGATAAAATACTGTATGTTTTAACCAGAATGGCGTGATTTTATGCATTCATAAAAAATATTTTTATGCTGAGGCCTAGCATTTATGGTGCCTGTGGCTAGATTCTGAATTTATATTGTAAATTTTGTACTTTACGACTTGGCCTAGCAAAGAAGCTATGCTTAAATACTGGTTAAATCTACAGTAAAACATTTTTGCGCTAGAATGTTCTGGCCCAACAAAATATTTAAAGGAACGTCACAATGGATGCAAACAAGCAAAAAGCACTTGAAGCGGCTCTAGGCCAAATTGAACGCCAGTTTGGTAAAGGCTCCATTATGAAAATGGGTGATCAGCCGCGTGAAGCGATTCCCTCTGTTTCTACAGGTTCTTTAAGTTTGGATATCGCGCTGGGTATAGGTGGCTTACCTTATGGCCGTATCGTAGAAATTTATGGGCCGGAGAGTTCAGGTAAAACGACGCTCTGTCTATCGGTTATGGCGGAAGCACAAAAGCAAGGTAAAACCGTTGCCATCGTTGATGCAGAACATGCATTAGATCCTCTGTACGCTGAAAAGTTAGGGGTTAATCTTGATACCTTATTGGTGGCTCAGCCAGATACCGGTGAGCAAGGTTTAGAGATTACGGATAGCCTAGTGCGTTCAGGTGCCGTTGATGTGATCGTGGTTGACTCGGTCGCCGCATTGACACCAAAAGCAGAAATTGAAGGTGATATGGGTGATCACCACGTAGGTTTGCAGGCACGATTGATGTCTCAAGCTTTACGTAAAATTACCGCCAATGTGAAGAACGCTAACTGTTTAGTGATCTTTATTAACCAAATTCGTATGAAGATTGGTGTTATGTTTGGCAACCCTGAAACGACGACCGGTGGTAATGCGTTGAAGTTTTATTCTTCGGTACGTTTGGATATTCGTCGTACCGGTGCTGTGAAGCAGGGTGATGAGGTTACAGGTAACGAAACCCGAGTTAAGGTTGTAAAAAATAAGGTTGCACCACCGTTTAAACAAGCTGAGTTCCAAATCATGTACGGTGAAGGCATTTACCACATGGGCGAAGTGATTGATCTTGGTGTTAAATGTGGCCTAGTGGATAAGTCTGGGGCTTGGTATGCGTATCAAGGAGATAAGATTGGTCAGGGTAAAGCGAATGCGGCTAAGTACTTGGCGGAAAATCCTGCGATTGCAGAAGTGATTGAGGCTGAGATACGTGCGCAACTACTGTCTGCTCCAACTTTAGAAAAAAGTAAGGATACAGATAAAGACGCTGAGCAAGCCGAGTCTTAATAAACAGTGACTTTAGAGTAAATTCGAATGTATTCAAATTATTCTAAACGGTCTAAAGCAGCAGGTTTTTCTGAACCTGCTGCGCTATCGGATAGCGAATTACGAGTGGCGGCAATCAACTTGCTGTCACGCCGTGAATATTCCCGTCATGAGCTCTTTCAAAAGCTCGAATCACGCTGCAAAAATGAGTTACAGCTTGATCAGTTATTAGATTATTTAACCCAGTCTGGTTATCAAAGTGATGAGCGCTTCGCTGAATCTTTTTTACGCTCGCGAATAAATCGTGGGCTTGGTCGACTGCGAATTGAGCGCGAATTAAAGGACAAAGGAATCAAAAAGGAACTGATTGAGCAGGTATTGAGTGGTGATACCGATTGGTTTTTACAGGCCTATGAAAGTGGCCTGAAAAAGTCTCAATCGCTAAATTTGGCAGAGTATAAAGAGAAACAAAAACTTTACCGCTATCTAGCCTATCGTGGTTTTTCCATGGCTGAAATCCAATGCGCAGTAGAGCAATATCTCGAATTAAGTAGCCTGTAGTTTAGTTATATTAAAATATATTTTTAGACTCTTTGGTCAGATTTATAGCAAATACTAACTTATCCTTATTGATCGTCTCTAAACCTATTGACAGTTTTAACGGAAAAAATCACTATCTTCCCAAGAACAATAATATAAAAACGGGTGGTTGGTGTATCTATTAGGTAAAGAAAGAGAATTCAAACCGGTTCTACCTCAGGTATCAATGCCATTTGTGAAATTGTTGTATCGCTTTTGGATCGATAATGGGGTGCCTAAAAAAGTACTGGATGATCTA
>CAXIBC010000062.1:0-15790 GCA_964022115.1 uncultured Oleispira sp.
GGTGAGGAAGACCATGTCTGATCAATTTATTAAATCAAAAGCCGCCATCGCTTGGGGCCCAAAGCAGCCTCTATCAATCGAAGAAGTGGATGTGATGCTTCCTCGCAAAGGTGAAGTATTAATTAAGGTTATCGCCTCTGGCGTATGCCATACCGATGCTTTCACCTTATCGGGGGAAGATCCTGAAGGTATTTTCCCTGTGATACTGGGTCACGAAGGGGGTGGTATTGTTGAGCAAGTGGGCGAAGGGGTTACCAGTGTTGCGGTGGGTGACCACGTTATTCCTTTATATACCCCAGAGTGTGGTGAGTGTAAGTTCTGCTTATCGGGTAAAACCAATTTATGCCAGAAAATCCGTGAGACTCAAGGTAAAGGTTTAATGCCAGATGGCACGACCCGTTTTTATAAAGACGGCGAGCCAATCTTCCATTACATGGGTTGCTCAACGTTCTCGGAATACACAGTATTACCCGAAATTTCGTTAGCCAAGGTGAATAAAGAAGCACCACTAGAAGAAGTATGTCTATTAGGTTGTGGCGTTACCACAGGCATGGGCGCTGTGATGAATACCGCTAAAGTCGAAGAGGGCGCAACGGTTGCTATCTTCGGTTTGGGTGGTATTGGTCTGTCCGCCGTGATCGGCGCGACTATGGCTAAAGCGTCTCGTATTATTGCTATCGATATTAACGAAAGTAAATTTGAACTGGCTAGAAAGTTAGGCGCAACAGACTGTATTAATCCAAAAGATTATGACAAGCCCATTCAAGATGTGATTGTTGAACTAACCGATGGTGGTGTTGATTACTCATTTGAGTGTGTCGGTAACGTTGACCTAATGCGCTCTGCATTAGAGTGCTGCCATAAAGGCTGGGGTGAATCGGTTGTTATTGGTGTTGCCGGTGCTGGCCAAGAGATCTCTACGCGTCCGTTCCAGTTGGTGACAGGTCGAGTCTGGCGTGGCAGTGCCTTTGGTGGTGTTAAGGGTCGTACTGAGCTGCCTGATTACGTTGAGCGTTATTTAGCCGGCGAGTTTAAGTTAAGCGACTTTATTACTCATACCATGGCACTTGAAGACATTAACGAGTCATTTGAATTGATGCACAAAGGCGAAAGCATTCGTACTGTGATTCATTTTGATCAATAAATAATGTCTATGCTGCTCTAGGGTAATTACTTTAGGGCAGCGGATGGAGCTGTAAAATGACAATTGAAAACCTATCTATCAATAAAAGCTTTGGGGGCTGGCATAAGCAATACAGCCATCACTCCAACGTGCTCAACTGTAAAATGCGCTTTGCGATTTATTTACCCCCTCAAGCATCCAGTGGCGAAAAAGTCCCGGTATTGTATTGGCTTTCTGGTTTGACCTGCAGCGATGAAAACTTTATGCAAAAAGCCGGTGCCCAGCGTATCGCGGCGGAGTTAGGCATCGCCATTGTCGCCCCTGATACTAGCCCTAGAGGGGAAGGTATTGCTGATGATGAGGGTTATGATCTAGGCCAAGGTGCGGGCTTTTATGTGAATGCAACTCAGGCGCCGTGGAATCGACATTATCAAATGTACGATTACGTAGTGAACGAATTACCGCAGTTAATTGAAACCACCTTTCCGGTATCGACTAAGCGTGCGATCTCGGGTCACTCAATGGGGGGGCATGGGGCGCTGACCATTGCTATGCGCAACCCAGATCGTTATTGTTCGATGTCGGCGTTTAGTCCTATTGCTAACCCAATGAGCTGTCCTTGGGGAGAAAAGGCATTAAGTGCTTATTTGGGTAAAGATAAAGATACTTGGCGCGACTATGATGCGAGTGAGTTGATGAAAAAAGCCACTCAATTTGTGCCTGCTAAAGTTGATCAAGGCGCGGCGGATGACTTTTTAGTCGAGCAATTAAAGCCAGAAGTATTAGAGGCCGCGGCGAGAGCCAATGGTTATCCATTGGAATTAAACCTACATGAAGGTTATGATCATAGCTATTATTTTATCGCTAGCTTTATTACAGAGCACTTGCGTTTTCATGCTCGCTATTTGAACCAATAGTCTTTGCATAGAGCGGTTATCGAGTCCTTTGATGGCCGCTTCTATTCTTGTCTTAGTCTTCACCGTGGAGGTATTATGATTGTTCGAGATAAGCCTAATGCCTTTCAACTTTTTTTCATCTTGCACGGTTCTATCGTGCCGCGTATTTTCCCTCAAATTGTCTTTATTGCGTTATTAGGGCTCGGGGTCGCGGCTGGCCAGCATTATTATCCGGCTATCTTCCCTAGTTTTGTATTGCAACCACTAGCCTTAATGGGCATCGCTTTATCCTTGTTCCTTGGCTTTAGAAATAACGCCAGTTATGAACGTTGGTGGGAGGCGCGCAAGCATTGGGGGCAGCTATTGGTTGATTCTCGTAGTTTATCTCGTCAGGTGGTGTCTTTTATTGATAGTGAGACTGACAAGGGAGCTGAGATACAAGAGCGCATTATTTATCTGATCATCGCTTTTAATCACGCATTAAGACATCAGTTGCGCCATACTGATCCTTGGGATGATATTGAAAAGTATCTACAAACAGAGGATATAGCCGCACTGCGTCAATCGAACAATTTAGCCGATGCGCTCTTGAGGTTAATGGGGAAGGTACTCGGCTCCTGCCGTCAGAATCACTTATTGTCGGATTATTTGATCCAGACACTCGATGCGCGCATTACTTCTATGGCCAGTATTCAGGCTTCTTGTGAGAGGATTCAAAATACGCCACTGCCTTTTGCCTACATGTTATTGGTACAGCGAACGGCCTATCTTTATTGTTTTATTTTGCCTTTTGGTATTGTTGCTTCCCAAGGCTTTATTACCCCCTTGTTTTGCGCCATGGTGGCTTATGCCTTTTTTGGCTTGGATGCCTTAAGTGAAGAGTTACAAGATCCTTTTGGTATTTCTGCTAACGATCTGGCGTTGACGGCCATGTCGCGTACAACTGAAATAAACTTATTAGATATTTTGGGTGAAACGGAGTTGCCTGAGCCAATTCAGTTGCAAAACTATCGTCTTGAATAGCTGATTTGAGACGGATTTAAATATTTCTTCCTAGCTACTATACTCGTTAGAAGAGTAGGTGATGAGCCTATGTTCATTAATGAAGTAGGATTAATATGGAAAACCTCTGTAATAAATTTTTAACGCTGGTTCATTTTATTGCTGCTTTAATACTGATATTAATCGCATTAATTACTATGGGCTGGTCGGTATATGAAATATTTGTTCATCTAGTCTCTGAAAATAAAGAAGAGTTTATCCCTTTAATATTGCAATCTGTGGGGGCTATTATTATTGCGGCGGCGATTATTGATGTTGCACAATATATGATCGAAGAAGAGGTCTTTCATGAGAAAGAGCTGCGCGACCCAGGGGAAGCGCGTAAGACCATTACCAAAATAATGGTGATCATAGCCATAGCGGTCAGTATTGAAGGTCTAGTCTATATTTTTAAGGCGGGCACAAAAGACCTGCAGTTATTGCTGTATCCCGCAGCGCTGATTTTCGTTTCCTCTTTATCGATAGTAGCGCTCGGTATCTACCAAAAGTTGAGTATCAGTGTAGAAGACAAGTCCGATAGCGATATATTTATCTATGATGGTGCTCAACCAACGGATAATGAAAAATCAGGTTATTAAGGCTAAATGAAAGCTGCTTGATTAAACGGTCGATTATAGTACTCTTTTATTTTTGATTTTAGAGTTACGAAAGATGCCTAAAGCGAGCGATATTAAGAAGAATGCGGCTGTTGAATATAACGGCAATGTATACATGGTAAGAGATATTGAGCGCTCTGTGCCTCAAGGTCGTGCTGGTGGCAGTATTTATCGCATGCGTATGTATGATGTAGTAACGGGTAACAAGATTGACGAAACCTTTAAGGATTCTGATATGTTGAATTTTGCCGATCTAGTAAGACGCCCAGCTACTTTCTCGTATTCTGATGGTAATGAATATGTGTTTATGGATAGTGAAGACTATTCCTCTTACAGTTTGAACCAAGAAAGCATTGAAGACGAGCTACAGTTTATTAGTGAAGATACTGAAGGTTTATTGGTGGTGATCGTTAATGATGCCCCTGTGGGACTTCAGCTACCGGCTACAGTGGACCTTTTGATCACCGAAACTGATCCTTCATTGAAGGGGGGGTCTGCGACGGCTCGTACTAAGCCAGCACTACTTTCTACTGGCTTGACGGTGCAGGTTCCTGAGCACATTTCCACTGGAGAAAAGATTAAAGTGAATGTTGAAGAGCGTAAGTTTGTTAGCCGTGCATAAGTCGGTTAAAGCTTAATTACGTTATTTTGAAAGGGTAGCTTATTTTGTAAGCTATCCTTTTTTTATGTTTAACTGTTATCGATGGTAGATTTTTTGATGCTTTATTCAGTGAATGTCAGGTGATCTAAAATGATTTCTATGGCGTAAGAATAATAATGATGAATTAGGTTGATAAGCATGAGCAACGAAGCGCTGCACAATATAAAAATTGGGATTAGTAGCTGTTTAATGGGCGAGAATGTTCGCTTTGATTCAGGGCATAAGAAAAATACTTATGTGACTGAGACTTTGAGCCAATATTTTGAATTTAAACCATTTTGCCCAGAAGTCAGTATCGGATTAGGAATCCCAAGAGAAACGATACGCTTAGTCACTGTTGATGATGAAGTCCGCTGTGTAGGTACTAAAAGCCCTGACTTAGATGTTACGGCAGAGCTCTATCAGTCTGCGGACGATCAAAAAGCTTGGCACGGTGAGTTGAGTGGTTATATTTTGAAGAAAGACTCCCCAAGCTGCGGCATGGAGCGGGTTAAGCTGTATAAAGGCATAGAAAAAGGCCAGATGGCAGAAAAGACTGGGGTGGGTCTATATGCTAAGCGACTGATGGAAAACTTTCCGCATTTACCCATAGAAGAAGAGGGAAGGTTATCTGACCCTCGTTTGCGCGAGAATTTTATTCAGCGAGTATATATTTACGCACGCTGGCAAGAAATGGAGCGGCAAGGATTTACGCTAGCAGGCTTGCAGTCTTTTCATGCTAAGCATAAATATATTTTTATGAGCCATCATCAAAATCAAGGGCGTACCTTAGGGGCTTTATTGGCGAACAGTGATAAACATATTGATGCTTTAGCGCTGGAATATTTAACCTTGATGATGACCTTGTTAAAGTCGATCGCAACGACTAAGAATCATGTGAATACTCTTCAGCACATTCAAGGTTATTTAAAAAATGACCTGGATGCCGGTGATAAAGAAGAGTTGCGGGCAACCATAGAGGAGTATCAAAAATCCTTGCTGCCCTTGATTGTTCCTATCACGTTATTAAGACATCATTTTCGCCGTCATCCAAAGGGGTACATAGAGAACTCTTATTATTTAAAGCCATACCCTGGTGAAATGATGTTGCTGAATAACATCTAGTAACTGGGTGTTGAATGCCCAATTCAATTAAGGCATTTTAGTTAACGCTTGCTGAATCCATTGCTGAAGTTGATTCACTGGTAAGGCGCCGGCAATGCGATCGACTTCTTTGCCGTTGCGAAAAACCGCTAGGGTCGGGATGCTACGAATGTTTAATTGAGCACCTAACTGCTGCGCATTTTCAGTATTCACTTTTGCGAACAAGGCTTGCTCTTTCATTTGCATGGCGACTTGTTCATAGGCTGGTGCCATGGCCTTACAAGGGCCACACCAGCTGGCCCAAAAATCAACCACCACGGGCATGTCATTTTTGTGGGTGTATTTAGCAAATTGACTTTCACTGAGATCAACCGGCTTACCTTGCCAAATCGTTTGCTTACATTTACCACATTGACCTTCGCTCGCTTTGCGGTCTGATGGAATACGATTGGTTGCATGGCAGTGTGAGCACACAATGAGCATAATAGGATCCAATTTTGAGTAGTTAGATACAGCAGTTATAGGGGCGCTTGGGTTTTATTCAACCATGATAGCGCCCCTTTTTTGATACCGCAGGCTCATCTGATACCGCAGGTTCATCCACCGGTATTGGATTTAATATGCAGAGTTTATTCTGTTTCAGCTAACACCTTACTAGGTTGTGCATAGGGCCCTTTTAATAATCCACGCTTTTGCGAAGAGAATACCGCTTCATTGGCTGTGCGCGATAAGTCTGGGGTCACATCGACGATGGAACCTGCAATTTGATTAATAATGGCACCTATGAGCAAGCCAACAATGCCGCCCCCAGAGCCACTACCTTCTTGTATCGCATGTGCTTCGGCATCCCAAAGTAGGCTGCCGGTGCGGGTATCAATCAACCTCAGTTTGGCTCTGACCACTGCGTTAGAGGATAAAACATTGTATTTTTGTCCCCAATCAATAATTTCTACATACAATACGGCATCGGCACCAATATTCTCGCGAATCTTGTCTAATGAAATAGAATTCATTTCTGCTGGGGTTGGTAAACCATTTTCTTTTAGAAAGTTATCAATCACAGAGACTGGAAATACATAGTACCCTTTTTCGGCTAGGGGCTTGGATATGGTTGATAGGTATATATAAGGTGCATCGACTTCTACGCTGCTATTTACTGGGGGAATAACAACAATTGAGCGGGGTTTCGCTTCATTTAAAGCCGAGTAATTATAGGGCGTTACTGCGCAGCCCGTGGCTAACATAAAGAGCCCAGCGAGCAGCAGGGAAGGGATATTTTTAATAATAGTCATGATTATTTATTCCCGTAGGCGCGATCTAGCATGCCATCAATAAAGCTGGCCGATTCTGGATATAAGTTTTTCTCTTGTAGAAATGCGTTTTTCGCCTGTGCGACATTGCCTTGCAGAGAATGCATGTAGCCAAGGTGGGCATAAATACCAGGAGGCGTCGGTAGACCTTCACTTTGTGCTATTTGAATATCTGTTTCTAAAAGGTCAATCTGGGTTACTGGGTCAGCACTACCTGGCTCTATATAAGAGTCATGAATTAATTGCTCGTAGTTCCCCCAATAATAGGTGGTTTTCGCGGCACAGCCAGATAAGAATAAGGCCGACATCATAGCGGCCAATAATAATTTATTGGTATGGATCATTTTTTAACTTCCTTGTTTTAATTACTGCTCAATCGTCCATGTGCCGTTATCTATATCTCTAGCGATATTATTCACGGCTTCTGTAATGGCATAGTTAAGCACTTTTCCATTGAGCGTTGCGTCGTATCGTGCAGTTGAACCAAAGCCTATGACTTCACGGTTACTCAGGGCATACTCGCCTGCAGCTTGGGTTGAATATACAATTTCTGAACTCATTACATCGACCACATTCAGTGATACTTTTGCGTAAGCTGTTTGTGTTTTCGCGGATCCAAAAATTCCAAAAAATTGTTTGTCGCCGGTTACCTTACGGCCAAACTCAGTGACATCGCCAGTGACGGTATAGCGAGCGCCTTTAATATTTTGCTGCATGCCTCGTAACTTGGCTTCTTGCTGTAATTGCTCGAGATTTTCTCGGTCTACTACTTTAAAGCGGTTGGTTTGATGAAGGTGGGTTTTCAGAATGGTTTTTGCTTGGTTTCCTAAGTGGTCATCACCTGAAGAAAATAAGCCTTGCATATAGTTAGAGCGATTTTGAAAGTTGCCAATCACTAAGGTCGTTTTGATGCCGCTATACGGTGTACGAAAGGTTTCGACACTTTGAGATTTGACTAGCTGGTGGGATTCGGTGGCACAGCCTGAGATGAAGGCTAGTAGCAGTATTAGCTTTAAGCGTAACAGTCGTTGCCACTTAGAAGAACTTTCCATAGTTTTTACTCCATTAAAAAAATGGAGTATCACACTAGTTACTGCAATTTACAATAATCATAATAACTAAAGATTTGCTGCCATGGCGATGCAGTTTCTCATTGCATGAGACGCTTACAGTGTCGCTTTGACTTTATTCAAGTGCTGTATAAATTCCTCTTTGCGCATTTCGCCTAAAATTCTAAGTTGATCAAGCTCGCCCTTTGCGGTGAAAAACAACATGCTGGGTGGGCCAAATAAATTGAACTCTGTCATCAGTTCGACTTGCTCGGGAGTTTGCTCGGTGACGTCGACTTGTAACCATAAAAGCTCGGGCCAGTAAGCTTGCACATCGGCTTGGTGAAAGACGGATCTCTCCATCACTTTACAGGCAATACACCAGTCGGCGTAATAATCCAACATTATGGCGCCATTAGGGTTGGCCGCTAGATGATTTTTTACGGCCGCATCAAGTTGTGTTTTATTTTTAATGAACTCAAATGGGCTGCTCTGATGAGCGCTCGTTGTAGAAACCGCTGCGGTCGTAGCTTGGGCTGATGCTAACGGCTTGAGAGGGTCGTCATTGCCTTGTAAGGCACCGATTAAGGCCAGCACACCATAGCTTAAGATCACAAAGGCAAAACCTTTTACCGTGCGCTTAACCCCAGTTTGTGCAGGTTCAATCGGTTCAATCGCACCCAGGTAAATTGCGTATACGATGGCGAGTACACCCCACAGTGCCAAGATGAGGGTAGCGTCTAAAAAGCGCGATAATAACCAGATGGCGACCGCGATTAATAAGATACCAAAGAAGGCTTTAATCTGATCCATCCAGCCCCCGGCTTTTGGCATCATGGATGCGCCCGATGTGCCTAAAATAATCAGTGGGGTGCCCATGCCTAAACCAAGGGCTAATAAGGCACTGCCACCTAACCAAGCATCACCGGTCGTGCTCAAATACACTAGGGCACCCGCGAGTGGAGCTGATACGCAAGGGGAAACCACTAGGGCTGATAAAACACCCATGAGAAAGACGCCGAATAGGCTGCCCCCTTTTTGCTTTTGGTTCATGTTATGTAAGCGGTTGCGTAAACCTGCAGGTAATTGCAATTCGTAAAAACCAAACATGGATAATGACAGCACTAAAAATAAGATAGCAAAGATGGTCAAAATCCAAGGGGTTTGCATCCAAGCTTGAATGTTAGCGCCAGCGCCTAATAAACCGACGGTAATACCCGCGGCGGCATAGGTGATGGCCATGCCTAATACATAGGTGGTGGATAAAACAAACCCTTTGGCTGGAGTATGCTTGTGCTGACCAATCACTATGCTGGTTAGGATGGGCACCATAGGTAAAACGCATGGGGTGAAGGTTAGCCCTAAGCCTAGAATAAAGAAGAGGCCGACGACACTGAGCCAGGATTTACCTTCGATCCAACTATCACTTTCAGTACTGGTTTGTTCAATACGAGTGCTTGGGGTATTAACTGTATTGCTAGCTTGGCTTGGGGTGGCGGTTTTACTGGTTGCGGCAGCTTCTATTAGTGCCCAGTTGATATCCAAGTCGACTTTTTGCGGTGGGTAACATAGGCCAGCATCGGCACAGCCTTGAAAACCTAAAGTTGTGGGGGTATTAGGGTTGATTTGGCTGAGGTCAAAACGTGCTTCGAGCTGGCCGTAAAATACGATGACTTCACCAAAGGCTTCGTCGTGTTTCAAAATGCCATCTTCTGATAAGTGCAAGGGATTAAACTTTTGCTTGCCTTGCTTTAGGTGCATCTTCTTTTTATATAGATAATACTCGTCAGCACTGTCCCAGATAACGGACAGCTCATCACCTTGTTGCTCTATCTGGTAAGGAAAGGCTTCGTTAACGGGAAGAAACTTGGATTCGCCTTGGGTTAAGCTATCAAGAATGCCCGCCTGCACTGAGCTGATGCTCAGCAGCAGAAGGAAGAAGGAAAAACGCGAGACAATCCAAGCCATGTAAGGGCTCCTATCTAATGTAAAGGCCCTAGCAAATAGTATGCTGTGGCTTAAGTATTTCGTTCAATGGCGATGCGCGCCAAATGGTGCAACGCTTGTTTGGCATCAGTATCGGCTAAATGTTCCAAACAAGTTTGCGCTAGCTCAACGTGCTTGCGAGCTATTTGCTTGGTGTAATCCAAAGAGCCGCAGGTTTTAACAATATCCATGATGGCATCAATGTCTTCTAGACCGCCTTTACGGATGGCTTTGCGGATCAGTTTTGCTTGTTCATCCGTACCTTCACGCATGGCATGAATCAAAGGTAAGGTGGCTTTGCCTTCGGCCAAGTCGTCACCGACGTTTTTGCCCATGGCTTCGGCATCACCTTCATAGTCCAATACATCATCGACTAGCTGGAAAGCCATGCCTAGGTGGTGGCCATATTCTTTTAATGCCAGCTCTTGCTCGGCATTGGCTTCACACAAAATCGCTGCGGCGTGGGTAGAGGCTTCGAACAGCATCGCGGTTTTACCCTTGATGACCTCCATATATTGTTCTTCGCTGGTATCTGGATTCTTACAGTTAACAAGCTGCAATACTTCCCCTTCAGCGATTACACAAGTGGAATTGGATAGAATATCCATCACTTGCAAATTTTTCAGCTCTACCATCATTTGGAACGAGCGCGAATATAGAAAATCACCGACTAAGACACTTGGTGCATTGCCCCATTTCTCATTGGCGGTTGGGTTGCCACGGCGCATGTCAGAGGTATCAACAACATCATCATGTAACAGAGTCGCGGTGTGAAGGAACTCGATCACAGCGGCGAGTTTATTTGCTTGAGCGCCTGGCTTTTCCAGTGCTTTAGCGGTCATGATAACCAGTAAAGGGCGTAAGCGTTTGCCACCACTGGAGACTATATAGTCGGCGATTTTTTCGACCAAAGGGACGCGGGAAGAAAGCTGTTCGCGGATGAGCGTATCAACGTCAGCAAAGTCTTGCTCGATAATCGCGTAAATGTCTTTAACCTGCATGGTGGAAATAGCGCCTTAGAATGAGGAAATCTAGGCGCTAATGCTATGGTTATGGGCGTAAACTGTCAAGTATGGTGGTGATTTATAGACTTGCGTCAACTAGGGCGTTGGGTTACAATCTCGCGCCCCGAAATTCCGTTCTCTACTATATTGGAAATCAGAGTATTTCCCGTAAAACTAGAACCAAAGCAACGGCAGGCTGAGTAAGATCACTTGAGAGGTTCGGTGTTTAGATTCTTAAACCCACAACGGAGACATTGCGATGTACGCAGTTGTTGTTACAGGCGGTAAACAGTACCGTGTTGAAGAAGGTCAAACACTTAAAGTTGAAAAACTTGAAGTAGCTACTGGCGAAGCCGTAGCGATCGAAAAAGTTTTGCTAATCGGCAATGGCGACGACGTTAAAATCGGTCAGCCAGTTGTTGAAGGCGCTAAAGTAAGTGCTGAAGTTGTTGCTCACGGTCGTCATAAGAAAGTTAAAATTATGAAGTTCAAGCGTCGTAAGCACCACATGAAGCAAATGGGCCACCGTCAGTGGTTCACTGAGATCAAGATTACTAGCATCGCTGGTTAATCTGACTTTATAACTTATTTAATTAATTACGGCGAACTTGGCGGCAGTGATGCACCAAGGGAACCAAACTAGGAGGCTAGAGCATGGCTCACAAAAAAGCTGGTGGTAGTACTAATAACGGTCGCGACAGTGAATCAAAACGCTTAGGCGTCAAACTGTTCGGTGGCCAACAGGCAAAAGCTGGAAACATCTTGGTTCGTCAGCGCGGCACTAAGTTCCACCCTGGAACTAATGTTCGTTGTGGTCGTGACCACACTTTGTTCGCTACTGAAGCGGGCGAAGTTAAGTTTGAAGTTAAAGGCCCAAATAACCGTAAGACGATTAGCATTATTCCTGCTAGCTAAGTTTTACTGTTAGATGTGTTCTAAAAGACGCCCTGGCCATGCTGGGGCGTTTTTGTTTGAGAAAATTGTTTTATAGAATTTAGTGCCAAATTTAGGCGCGAAAGGTTGAGATAATTTGCGTATCGACATTAGGTGTGGTGTTTAAAGCCATCTAAAAGAGGGATCTTTTAGTTGAGTCTACAGGGAGCGTAGCGCTGTGAAGGCCTACAGCGGCTGGTATTCACGACGTGCTGCAAAACGACATACCTAATGATGATAGTGAGCAAGTTATCTCGATTTTATATGGGAATGAATACGAGAGGTTGCCATGAAATTTGTAGATGAAGCCAGCATCAGCGTAGACGCTGGTAAAGGTGGTAATGGTTGCATGAGCTTCCATCGTGAGAAATTCGTTGCTAAAGGTGGTCCTAATGGCGGTGATGGCGGTGATGGCGGTTCAGTTTTTGTTGTTGCTGATGATGCCGTTAATACCCTGATTGATTATCGCTATACCCGTCGTTATCGTGCCGAAAACGGTAAAAATGGTCAAAGCCGTGATATGACAGGCCACAAGGGTGAAGATATCACCCTTAGAGTACCTGTTGGCACAACCGTAATTGATGAAGATACGCTGGAAGTATTAGGCGACTTAGCCGAAGACAAACAGGTATTAATGGTTGCTCGTGGTGGTTTCCACGGTTTGGGTAATACCCGTTTTAAATCGTCAGTAAACCGTGCCCCACGTCAGACAAAACCAGGCCAGCCTGGCGAGTCTCGTAACTTAAAATTTGAAATGAAAGTCTTGGCAGACGTTGGTTTGTTAGGTTTGCCGAATGCCGGTAAATCGACTTTCATTCGCTCAGTATCTGCGGCTAAGCCAAAAGTAGCTGATTATCCGTTTACTACCTTGGTCCCTAACCTAGGTGTGGTATCGGTAAGACAACATAAGAGCTTCGTGATTGCCGATATTCCGGGCCTGATCGAAGGGGCTTCTGACGGTGCCGGCTTAGGTATTCGCTTCTTGAAGCACCTAGTACGTACTCAGTTGATGCTACACATTGTTGATATGGCACCGTTTGATGAATCAGACCCTGCTGAAAACATGCTCGCGATCAGTCGTGAGCTTGAGCGCTTCTCGCCAGCGCTTGCACAGCGTGACCGTTGGTTGGTATTGAACAAGTTAGATCTTGTATCAGAAGATGAACATGAAGCATTATGTCAGGCGCTAATAGAAAAAACCGGTTGGCAAGGCCCTGTATACCAGATCTCTGCATTGACGGGTGAAGGGACTAAGCCGCTAACCAATGACATCATGGACTACATCGAAGAGCGTCGTGAACGCGCTGCTGAAGATGAAGAGTTCGCGGCTCAAATTGTTGCAGAGCGTGAAACGGTTGAGCAAGAGTCGCGCGATCGTATGGAAGAGCTTGCTGAATACCGCCGTCAACGCGCCGCTGCCCGTAAGGCTGGTTTGGATGACGATGATGATGACGACTACGATGTAGAAGTTGAGTGGGTTCAGGAATAAACTACCTTCATTAAGAACATGTTAACCATAAGCCGATAGAACATTAATGAGTATCAGAGCAATGAAACCAGTTGTTGATTTAAATACCGCCAGAGAGCGCCTTGTAGCAGGGCAGCGCTGGGTTATTAAAATTGGTAGTGCTCTGCTCACTAATGACGGTAAAGGCCTTAATCGCTCAGGTATCCAAGCTTGGGTTGATCAAATTGCCGACTTGATGTCGCAAGGCATTGAAGTTGTATTAGTCTCTTCAGGCTCGGTGGCTGAAGGGATGACGCGCTTAGGTTGGACTTCACGGCCAAGTGAAGTTCACCAATTACAAGCGGCGGCGGCCGTCGGCCAAATGGGTTTAGTTCAAGCTTATGAAACTGCGTTCCAACAGCATAATAAACATACTGCACAAATCTTATTAACCCACGCTGATTTATCCAATCGCCAGCGCTATTTGAATGCGCGCTCTACCTTGCGTACCTTAATTGAAATGGGGGTCGTGCCGATCGTGAATGAAAACGATACGGTGATTACCGATGAAATTCGTTTTGGTGATAATGATACCCTTGGGGCTTTGGTTGCTAACTTGGTAGAAGCGGATACCTTGGTCATATTAACGGATCAAGATGGTTTGTTTACTAAGGATCCTCGTCATAATGAGGATGCGGAGTTGATTACCGAAGGCCGAGCATCGGATGCGTCGTTTGCCGCTATGGCTGGGGATGGTGGTGCATTAGGTCGTGGTGGTATGATTACTAAGGTGAAAGCGGCGGGAGTGGCTGCTCGATCAGGTGCTGATACTGTGATTGTCGGTGGCCGCATTGAAAATGTGTTAACCCGTCTACGTGCAAAAGAAAAAATTGGCACCTTGTTGGTTGCCGATACGGCCCCAGAGGTCGCTCGCAAGCAGTGGATTGCAGGGCATTTGCAACATTGTGGCGAATTAGTATTAGATGATGGTGCCGTGAAAGCCTTGAGAAAAGGCGGAAATAGTTTATTACCTGTTGGCGTAAAAGCGGTAAAAGGTATTTTTCGTCGTGGTGAAGTCGTTGCGTGTTTGAATAGCAAAGGTAGTGTGATCGCTAAAGGTTTGATTAATTTCGATCATAGCGAAGCGCAAAAGTTGTGTGGTAAGACCAGCGTCGAGCAGCAAGAGTTGTTAGGCTATGTTGGCGAAGAAGAATTGATACACATTGATAACTTGGTCGTGCTGTAGGCTTTGGTACGTGCTGCGTTAGGTCATTCCTTTCAGGGGCGCCGTAAATACGTCCTTGTAGGCTCGTATTTCGCATCCCTGCGAAATGACGCCACCAGAAATGAACCACCTAACACATCACCTCAACAATGACTCAGATTTTAAGTTGATATCGGCTGCAGTATTCGCTGTTCAAAACCTGCTCCTGCGGTTTTGTCCATGTAAGCTCAGCTAAAAGATGCCTCTTTTAGATGGCCTTTAACGATACACTTAATATCGATAAGCGAAATGCTTTTGCAATGCAGCTTGGAAATACAGCTGTATTTATAAGCCCAAAGACGTCAGTAGTTTCTTAAAGAAACTTTAGAATTAACTCAGGTATCTGAGGCCAGCGGTTCGGTGGTTCGTTCAAAGCCCTTCTACAGCAGGGAGCTGTAGTAGAGCCTACAGGGAGAACGAAGTGGCGTACTTGCGGCGTGGCAAAGAACGAACTACCGAACTGCAGGCTACTTCATTAGTCAGCATATCGGCGTTACAAATAAAAAATTATCGTTTCAAAATATTGAATCAAAAGGAATGACCGAATGATTAAGTCAGTTCAAGTACAAAATCTTACTATCGATAACGATGCTCCGTTTACATTATTCGGTGGTATTAATGTTTTAGAAAGTCGCGATCTTGCCATGCGCACATGCGAAGAGTATGTGAAAGTGACTGAAAAACTAGGCATTCCCTACGTATTTAAAGCATCTTTCGACAAAGCCAACCGCTCTTCGATTAATTCCTACCGTGGTCCTGGTATGGAAGAAGGTTTGAAAATCTTCCAAGAAATTAAAGATACCTTCGGCGTTCCGATTATTACTGACGTGCACGAACCGTATCAAGCTGCGCCCGTGGCAGAAGTGGTTGATATTATTCAGCTGCCGGCATTCTTAGCACGTCAAACTGACCTTGTGGTTGCCATGGCAAAAACAGGCGCAGCGATTAACATCAAAAAGCCTCAGTTTTTAGCACCACACGAAATGCGTCATATCCTGACCAAGTTTCAAGATGCGGGCAACGACAAGCTAATGTTATGTGAGCGTGGTTCAAGCTTTGGTTATAACAACCTAGTGGTTGATATGCTAGGTATGGACGACATGAAAGTACAAGCTCCTGTGATCTTTGATGCGACTCACGCATTACAGCGCCCAGGTGGCCGTACCGATTCTGCCGGTGGTCGTCGTGCACAAGCATTCGAACTGGCACGTTCGGGTATGGCATTAGGTATTGCCGGTTTATTCTTAGAGGCACACCCAAATCCAGACGAAGCAAAATGTGATGGTCCATGTGCATTGCCACTCGATAAGCTTGAGCCTTATTTGGCTCAAATGAAAGCGGTTGATGACTTGGTTAAATCGTTTGAAAAAGTGATT
>CAXIBC010000063.1:0-15670 GCA_964022115.1 uncultured Oleispira sp.
ATGGGCAACCATGCCAACAAAGAATTCACTCCTCTTCGCATTACTGTTTTAACCGTATCCGATACTCGTAACGAGCAAACGGATACCTCGGGTAAATACCTTGTTGAAGCCCTGCAAGAAGCAGGTCATCGCTATGAAGATAAGATCATTGTAAAAGACGATATTTATCAAATTCGCGCCATCGTTTCTGCCTGGATTGCCAGTGACGAAGTTGATGTTATTTTATTAACCGGTGGTACCGGCTTCACCAGCCGAGACTCAACGCCTGAAGCGGTTATTCCTTTATTGGATAAAACCATTGAAGGCTTTGGTGAATTATTCCGCCACCTGTCTTATGCCGACATTGGCACCTCGACGGTTCAGTCTCGAGCATTGGCTGGCCTAGCTAATAATACCTTGGTCGTGTGTATGCCAGGCTCTACTGGAGCGTGTGACTTGGCTTGGAAAGGTATTTTGAAAGAACAGCTAGATTCTCGCCACAGCCCTTGTAACTTCGTGCCTCACTTGGCCGTGAATGCGCCTCGCTGTGATGGCAAATAAAAGCCCAATATAATGGCCGCAGTATAATTGATCATAGAGAGTGCAATGCCTCTATGGTCAAGGTTTCTTCTTGAGCGCCTTTTCTTTGTTAGATTGCTTTTTCAGCCACTGACTTTCCTGCTAACATCCGTCTTATTTACAATTTAGTTAATTTATTTTTTAAATAGGCTATTACCGTGGAATTCTATCTCGCTATTTTTCTTTTTGCCTTATCCGCCAGCATCACCCCTGGGCCCAATAACATCATGTTAATGACTTCGGGCATGAACTTTGGTATCAAAAATAGCATCCCTCACGTGCTCGGGGTTTGTATTGGTTTTCCTGTGATGGTCATTTTAATTGGCCTTGGTTTTAGTATTGTTTTTGAGCAGTACCCCATTGTGCACCAAGTCATTAAAATAATAGGTTTATTGTATCTTTTGTACTTATCTTGGCTTATTGCCAACGCTAACCCAAATACGCTAGAGGGTGAAAAGTCTAAGCCTTTCAGTTTCTTACAAGCCGCTCTTTTTCAATGGGTTAACCCAAAAGCTTGGGTTATGGCCAGTGGCGCTATTTCTGCTTTTACTACTTTAGGGGATGATATTCTGTGGCAGGTTATCATCATTGCTAGCCTCTTTTTATTAGCGGCGACTATCTCAACCTCAAGCTGGCTGATCTTTGGTAAAGGAATTCAGCGCGTCTTACAAAGCCCCCAGCAGCAAAAACTATTCAATATTGCTATGGCGCTCTTACTTGTGGCCTCTGTTTTACCGGTTATCCAACAATTGTTCACACAATTTCAAAGCTAGATATGATCAATAAATAACCAGCTAATTCAGCCAAAGTGCGTTAACATGAAAGACATACCTGCTGTATTTGTGTGATTAGCATGTTTATAAGTACATTGGATCTTTTTAAACTCGGCATTGGCCCATCTAGCTCTCATACCGTAGGGCCCATGGTTGCTGCCGTTCAATTTATTCAAACTATTGAACATAGATACGCTCATAATACTCAATTCACCCTTAACGCCCATCGCCTTCACTGTATTCTCACAGGCTCTCTCGCCCATACGGGTCATGGTCATTCCACCGATAATGCCTTGTTATTTGGCTTACATGGTTATTCCCCACCAGAATTAGCCATTATTGATATTGCCGAACTGATTAATCAGCTTTGGCATAAGCACAGCATAGAACTCGAATTCCCTGATCATTGTAAAACCCTGCTCTTTAATCCCAAGACGGATATTATTTTCGATAAAAATAGAACCTTAAGTGAACACCCCAACGGCATGATTTTCGAAATATTAGACAAGGAAAATAGCGTCATTTTTGCAGAAACTTATTTCTCTATTGGTGGTGGCTTCATTAATACCTTGCAAGAAATGAATGACTTGGTTGCACCAATTAAAATGCTTAATAGCTCTCGCTGTAAATTTCCTTTCGACAATGCTACCTCTATGTTAACCATGGCGAGCAAAAGCCAATGCAGTATTGCGCAAATGAAAGATCTAAATGAACGTCAATTTAGAACCCACGAGAGTTTAGTCTTTGGTTTAGATTCGATTTGGCAAGGGATGAAAAATTGTGTTGATAATGGTTTAAATAATGAAGGTATGTTACCGGGTGGTTTAAAAGTACAGCGTCGTGCTAAAGCCTTATATCAACAATTGCAAGGGCAGCCTGAGGGGGCTCATTTACACGAGTGGTTATGCGCTTACGCCATGGCCGTTAATGAAGAAAATGCCGCTGGCCACGCAGTGGTGACGGCGCCGACTAATGGTGCAGCAGGGGTTATTCCAGCGATATTATATTATTGTTATCAACACGAGTTATTCAATGGCAAAAAAATGACGCCGCAATTAATCCACGATTTTTTATTAACCGCAGCGGCGATCGGTGGCATTATTAAACATAAAAGTTCTATTTCTGGCGCTGAAGTTGGCTGCCAAGGTGAAGTCGGTTCGGCCTCGGCGATGGCGGCCGCAGGCTTATGTGCAATAAAAGGTGGCAGCCCAGCACAAGTAGAAAACGCAGCCGAAATTGCCTTAGAGCATCACCTCGGCATGACTTGTGATCCAGTTAAAGGCCTTGTGCAAATCCCCTGCATTGAACGTAATGGCTTTGGCGCATTAAAAGCGTATACCGCTGCCTCTTTAGCATTAAGAGGCAGCGGCCAACATATGATGTCTTTGGATAACTGTATTGAAGCCATGCGGCAAACGGGTATGGAGATGTCAGTGAAGTTTAAAGAAACTTCACTGGGTGGGTTAGCGGTTAACTATACCGAGTGTTAATCTGCTTTATGTTCACGCGCTAGGTAATCTCGACTTTGCATTTCCAACATACGCGAAGTGGTGCGCTGGAAAGCAAACTCTAAACTACCACCCGCATAAATTTCATGGATAGGAGCATCCGCCGACATAATGACTTTTACACCACGGTCATAAAACTCATCAATCAAATTAATATAACGACGTGCTAAATCATCATTCTTTACGCCCATTACAGGCACATTAGAAATGATGATGGCATGATAAAGCTTACCCATTTCAATATAATCATTTTGTGAGCGTGGGCCATCACATAAACCTTCAAATTCAAACCAAGCTACATCATCACAAATAGCTTTCGCCGGAATGTTGCGCCCTAGAATTTCAATATCAACATTCAACTCAACATGTTTAGGATCAGGAATTAGACTCTTAAAGCTTTTTTCTAAGCTCGCGTCAGCACTATCATCTAATGGAAAATGATACAGCTCGGCTTGCTCTAAAGTCCGTAAACGATAATCGACACCACTATCCACATTGACGACGTCGGTATAAGTATTCAATAGTTTAATCGCGGGTAAAAAACGGTCGCGCTGTAAACCGTCTTTATATAAGCCATCGGGTACTATGTTCGAGGTCGATACTAGGGTTACCCCACGGGCAAACAACTCTTCCATCAAGCCACCCAGAATCATCGCATCACCAATATCGGATACGAAAAATTCATCAAAGCAAATGACTACGGCTTCTTTTGAAATTTGTTCAGCAATCGCTGTCAGTGGATTTTTAACCCCTTCAAGCTGAGTCAGATCATTATGGACACGCTGCATAAAGCGGTGAAAGTGAGTACGCATTTTACGTTTAAACGGTAGCGCATCATAAAAAGTATCGACTAGGTAAGTTTTGCCACGGCCAACGCCACCCCAAAAATACAACCCCTGCACGGGCGCCTGCGGTTTTTTAGCAAACACCTTGGCTAAAGAACTTTGGCTCTTTGACTGTTCATAGCGAGAGACAAGATCATCGTAGACGCGTTGCAGGTGCTTTACCGCTTTTTCTTGGTCGGCATCATAAGAAAAATCGTCACGTTTTAAGTCTTCTTGATAGAGTTCTAAGGGCGTAGACAAGGGATATTCCTCTCAATGACCTGCCAATGCAGGGTTTTAGGCTAAATATAAGGCGCGCAATTTAGCCTAAAATCCATCAATTTAATAGTATTCTCACTATTCATTGAGTGAATGCATTAGTTAATAACCGCTACTAGATCCTCTACAAAGGCATTTTTTAACTCCACCAGCCGGCCATGAAAGAAATGCCCTGCCCCTTCAAAGATATGAAAGTGAGGCTGAGGAGTTAATAAATCGACCCAGTGTTCTACTTCATCAAAAGGCACAACCTCATCGGCATCTCCCATATATACATGACTTTCGAACTCATACGGCAAGGTGGATGGGGCCTCAAAATGATGCACTGCAGGCGCGACGAGAAATAGTCCGGCTATTCTTTCTGCATGCTGACTAGCGAACAAGCACGCAACCCCAGCACCAAATGAAAAACCAGCCAGATATACTTGCTGCCAACCAAGTACACGAATGCCATAGTTTACCACAGCTTCTAGATCATCTTGCTCGCCACGACCTTCGTCATGCTGCCCTTCGCTTTGGCCAACTCCGCGAAAATTAAAGCGAAGGGTATCTAACCCTAAGCGAGATGCCCCACGCACCAAAGTCGTCACTACCTTATTATCCATAGTGCCTAAGTGCAGTGGATGTGGGTGACAGATGATCAAGCCGACACTTGGCTCGGTAGAAACTTCAACTTGCCGATCACCTGGTTGATGCTGACCAAGGCGTAATTCTATATTGCCCACAGGGCCGATAATATTCAGTGCTTTTTCAGACCATGTTTTTACGGACATCACTTCAACCTTTCTTTCATAACGGATCTGGCTTTCCTAACTATTCAACCAACAAGTCATCAACAAGTCAGCAACAAGTGGTTTTACTTAGCTTATAATGGACGAAATAGAGAGGGAATTGATCAAACTTTCTACATAGCGTTATATCTAAACGTTATTAGAATCATCTTCTTATATGCCTCGGCTCTTGGTATAGTATCGCCATCTTAGGGAGTGTGTCTTAAGAAGTTTGTGAAGACTGATTAAAGATACACCCTACTATCACTTTTTTGTTCATCAACTCCGAAAGCGATTATGACTGAGTATAACCTGACTCACCTAAAACAATTGGAAGCTGAAAGCCTCCATATCATCCGCGAAGTAGCGGCCGAATTCGATAATCCGGTAATGCTCTACTCTGTGGGTAAAGATTCTGCGGTAATGCTGCATTTAGCGCGTAAAGCGTTTTATCCTGGCAAGCCTCCTTTCCCTCTTATGCACGTCGATACCTTGTGGAAATTCAAGGAAATGATCGCGTTCCGTGATGAGATGGCTGAGAAAGTTGGCATGGACTTATTAGTTCATACCAACCCAGATGGCATTGCTGACAATGTAGGACCTTTTACACACGGCTCTTCTAAGCATACCGACATCATGAAAACACAGGCGCTTAAGCAAGCGTTAGACAAGTACGGCTTTGATGCTGCATTTGGTGGCGCCCGTCGTGATGAAGAAAAATCTCGTGCGAAAGAACGTGTCTATTCTTTCCGTGATGAAAACCACCGTTGGGACCCAAAAAATCAACGTCCTGAGTTGTGGAACATCTACAACGGTAAAGTAAACAAAGGCGAGAGCATCCGTGTTTTCCCATTGTCTAACTGGACCGAGCTCGACATCTGGCAGTACATCTACTTGGAAAACATCGATATTCCAAGCCTGTACCTTGCAAAAGAACGCCCAGTTGTTGATCGCGACGGCATGCTAATCATGGTTGATGATGAGCGTATGCCATTAAAAGAAGGCGAAACACCAGAAATGAAAATGGTTCGCTTCCGTACTCTTGGCTGTTATCCATTAACAGGCGCGGTTGAGTCGACAGCAGATACACTACCTGAAATTATTCAGGAAATGCTGCTCACCACAACGTCTGAACGTCAGGGCCGTGCAATTGACCACGACTCTTCCGCATCTATGGAAAAGAAAAAGCAAGAGGGCTACTTCTAATGTCACACCAGTCTAACTTGATTGCTGAAGATATCCTTGGTTATCTAAAACAGCACGAAAACAAACAAATGTTGCGCTTCTTAACCTGCGGCAACGTAGATGACGGTAAATCGACCTTGATCGGCCGTCTTCTATATGATTCTAAAATGATCTTTGAAGATCAGTTAGCGGCGATCGAAAACGACTCGGCTAAATCCGGTACTCAAGGCGATAAAATGGACCTTGCGTTATTGGTAGATGGTCTAGCCGCTGAACGTGAACAGGGCATTACCATTGATGTTGCTTACCGTTATTTCTCTACCGAGAAGCGTAAGTTCATCATCGCCGATACCCCAGGACACGAACAATATACCCGCAACATGGCCACCGGTGCATCTACCTGTGACCTTGCGATCATCTTGATCGATGCCCGTTATGGCGTACAAACGCAAACCAAACGTCACTCTTACATTGCCTCCTTGCAAGGTATTAAGCACGTTGTGATTGCGATCAATAAGATGGACTTGATGGACTTTAGCGAAGAGCGCTATAACGAAATCAAAGAAGATTATTTGGCCTTCGCTAAGAACCTAAATATTCCTGATATTCAGTGTGTACCTCTATCGGCATTAGACGGCGATAACATTGTGAACCGCTCTGAGCGCTCACCTTGGTATACCGGCAAGACCTTAATGGAAATTTTGAATACGGTAGAAGTATCTGAAGATAAAAATCTTGAGAACTTCCGCTTCCCTGTTCAATACGTTAACCGTCCTAACTTAGACTTCCGTGGATTCTGCGGCACGGTTGCCTCGGGTAAAGTTCGCCCTGGCGATAGCGTAATGGCCTTGCCATCGCGTAAGACCAGCACAGTCGATAAGATTGTGACCTTTGATGGTGACCTAGACGAAGCCTTCAATGGCCAAGCGGTTACTATTACACTGAAAGACGAAATTGACGTTTCTCGTGGTGACATGCTAGTTCACATTGACGACCTACCAACGGTTGCACGTAAAGTGAACGCTGACATCGTATGGATGGCTGATGCTGAATTGGTTGCCGGTAAGCAGTACGAAATTAAGTTCTCGTCTTCTGTGACTCAAGGCGCCGTAAGCAAGATTCATCACCGTGTTGATGTAAACACTATGGAGCAACACCCTGCTTCTGAGGTTAAATTAAACGAAATTGCTTTGTGTGAAATCACACTGAACAAGCCAATGTCATTTGATTCTTACCAGCAGAACCGCGCGACAGGTGCTTTCATCATTATCGATCGCTTAACCAACGTCACCGTTGGTGCGGGTATGGTTGTTGGCGAAGCGCTGGATAGCGATGGTGATACCACAGCGGTTTCTGCGGCCGATAAAGCCAAGCGTTTTGGCCAAAAGCCAGCGATCGTTGCAATTAATGGCAGTAACCCTGAGGTGACTGCCCAAGCCCTTGACCGTCGTTTATTCGAAATGGGTAAGGTCGCTGCTATTGCCGCTAACGAAAACGCTGAGGTATTGAAAAATGCCGGCTTGATCGCTCTAGTTGCCGGTGGTGCAGATGATGCAAGCATTAGCCTAGCCGCTGATGAAGATAGCCTAGATAGCATGATTGCGAACCTGCAAGAGAAAGGCATAATCTAAGCTTTTCTTAGCCAGTATTTAGTGCTGAAAAGCGCTCTGCAGACCGATAATTTATAGGTTTTATAACTTATAAAAAGGTAAGCAGAGCGCTTTTTTTATGCCTGCAATTTGATTGCTGACAGGAATGACTGAGCTTAACCCTAAGCCTTTGAAAAAAATAGAAAAAAGAATGAAAAACTCTTGACGAAATAATAAATGGTGACATAATACGCGCCACTTGAGAGGCGAAAGCCAACAAGTATGGCTATGTAGCTCAGCTGGTTAGAGCACAGCATTCATAATGCTGGGGTCGGCAGTTCAAGTCTGCCCATAGCTACCATATTTTAAGAACCCGCTAATGAGTACTCATTAGCGGGTTTTTTTATGCGTGATCAATCGCTATGTCATGAGGAAACGGCTTACCCTCCCCCGTTTCAAGCGCGTCTTTCAAACTGAGTAAGAATACCGCCCACTTAGTACTGCAGTGGGCCATAAAGTCAGTTGCTTCTTGCCAGTTGTAATGAGTAAAGCGCAGCATAGTTTGCTCTGCCTGCTCTTGTAACTCAAAGCTAATCTCAGAGCCTATCCATTCCTCTGGCATACTACCTGAATGCTTCCATTGAACTGTTTTATTCTCAACCAATTTCGTCACTTCAAAATCTGGTCCACCGCCATTAAATCGAAACTGAATAATCGAACCTACATCCCCAGCCCCGGAAACATCATTGGTCCACCAGCGGGAAAGCCCTTCATTCGTTATCAAGGCTTGGTAAATTGATGCAGCTGATGCCTTGATACCCACTCTATGATGTATTTCTGCCATATCGAGTTTCCACCATGATTAATTATGATTTACAAAGCTAGCTATTCTGCTGTTTAAATTGATACATCAAAGCATCCGCGGCAGAGATCAGTTCATTTAAGGTTTTATGCTGCTTCGCTGAATACTCAACAATGCCATAAGAGGCACTCAGTTCAAAAGGACGGTCGTGCAGGATGTTAAATTGCTCAACTTTCTGGATAAAACAATGCACTTTAGCTTGCGCATCCGCAAACTCGGTATTCATTAATACAACCACAAATTCATCCCCACCTAGGCGGGCAATAATATCCGACTCACGAACGATATGGCTTAACAAATCAGCGAAGTCAACCAAGGCTTGGTCACCGGCTTGATGACCATGAGTATCATTAATCTGTTTAAATTTATTAAGATCGAAATAGATTAGTGTGCTTTTCCAGCCATAACGCGCACAGTTGGCTAACGCCTTTTTAGCAAGCATTTCGAAGCCTCGGCGGTTATAAATTTCGGTTAAAACATCTTGTGTCGCCACTTGGCGAGAGACCAATTCATTGATAACTATCTGTGACAAATCTTGCAGCAAACCAACCTGCTCTGAGTCAAACTCTCTTGCCTCAGAACTAATAATGCATAAGGTTCCTAACTTATTACCACTAGGCATTATCAGTGGAGCACCGGCATAAAAACGAATATTAGGGCCCTTTGTCACCAAGGGGTTATCCCTGAAGCGAACATCCTTAATAGTATCTTCAACAATAAAAACATCATTTTCTAAAATAGCATGGCCACAAAATGAGATATCGCGCCCTGTTTCAGTTGCATCTAAACCGATATTTGATTTAAACCATTGGCGATCAGTATCGATCAGACTTATTAGGGCAATAGGAACATTAAATAATTGCTTGGCAATGCGAGTAATACGATCAAAGCGCTCTTCGGGTGAGCTATCGAGTATTAATAGAGAGCGCAATTCGGCAATACGCGGGTCTTCGGTTTCGGGAATGCCTGGCTTAACCATTAGGTGGCTTCCAACAAAGTAGATATTCAGAAGTATAGTCAAAGACCCATACTGCCGATGCCCGCGGGGGAAATTCAATCGCTATATGACTAACCCTCATAAGCAAGAGTAGAAATATAGCTTAGAAAAATATAGCTTAGAAATATAGCTTAGCTTGAAAGCTACGACACCAAGGCAGGCAAGAAGTAGTTATCCCATAATTTACGATAGCGTGCTTTATGCCAACCAATATGACCGATACGTTTTTGATCGACATCAGAAGGCTTAATAATGACCTTAGTTTTATCCGCTGAACTATAAAAGGCATGCAGCATGTCAACGTTTTTCATCGACATCATGTCGTCATCGGTGAAGGCAATGGCGGTCATAGGGAGGCTGACTTTCGCAAAGCGCTCGCGCAACCAATCACCTTCATAACCTACGGCATAGTCTTTTTTCAAACACCAACGGCGCCACTGCATAATCACGCCTTTAGGAAGGTTGCACATAATGCCAATCTTATCCCCAGGGAAATACCCTAACCAAGGCACAGTAGCCGGTACAAGGAAATACCATAAGAACCAAGCAATGCGTTTTGTCGGTGCAGCGTTATACCACCAAGTGCCCGTACCGGCGCCAACGGTAATGGCCTTACTGATGCCCTCGGTATTTTCCATAAAGCCGAGCATATGAGCACCCACACTATGTCCAATCCAGGTTATTTCTTGATTTGGAAATTCGCTTTTAACAAACTCAAGTACAGTGGGGCAATCGTATTTACCCCAGCTTAATTTATCACTTTTACTGTTTTTAACGTGCCCATCAATCGACAAACCAATGCCATCATAATCAAAAGAAACAGCGGTATAGTTGTGCTCAGTTAACCAGTTGGCAAAATCTTCGTATAAGCGCTGAGCAACACCTGTAGCCGTGGCAATAATACAGACACCTTTACTGCTTCCTTGCGCTGGAAAAATTTGCGCAGTAATAGAGTGCCCCGCTCTTGTTGGCAATACGACTGTCTTCATGGCATTTCCTCTTATTTTAATTCAATTCTCATCACTGCTCTCATCACCTTAAGACACACAGTACTTATGGCCAGCAAGCTTAATGATCACATCGGATTAGCACAAGAAAAAAGGCGACCCAATGGTCGCCTTCTTATAGATAATCACTAGGGTGCTAGAGTCACCATAGCGCCTCTGACTATTCCAAGTTAGGTAATACAGCCTCTTGCGATGGCGCCCCAACAGATTCGGTAATACTGGTATCAAAATCAGGCTGACCATCTGATTTCACTGCGAACAGAGGCAAGCGCAGGCTAGCGGCAATATCGACTGCCGATATGCTCACATCACGAGAAAACGCTTCTAGGTATTGAGCATGATAACCACTAACCCACAAGCCCAGCTCATCACCTTGCTCAAGACGCTCAGCAATTCCTACCATATCCATATCAACATGCTCACCTAGGCCTCGTACTGGTGCGATTTGGTCATCCAGTAATCGCCATGTACCAGCGGCACTACGAATCGCCACGCCGGTAAACAAAATGCTATCACAACCCGTTCTTAGAATAGGGACGCTGCCCAAATCACAAACCGCTTCATTCAAGGTCTGAGCTGACGTAACCTTAATATCAAGCTGAGGAATGCCCGCTATAATCGCGCCCTTGCTATCAGTCACCTTTAGTACCGGCACAATAACCACATCCTGCCCTGCGACATGGGCCGCTTGCGCAGCCGCGCCATTAAGCACATTATTGGCCGCTAAATGTTTGTACTCGCTAAATGTAACCTGCGTATCGTCGTTAATAGAACGCCGTGCCTTGAATTTTTCCAGCGGAATCATCACAGCGTCATCATCGGCCAGTGACGTGCAAATTGCGTTATTACCACGGAAATAATCAGCAGCCGGTTTACCCCGTAGCTTCTCATCAAACCAAGCTATGGTCGCATCACGCTGATCAATATCACCGCAAGCAAGCTTGCCAGCTGGCTCTTGAAAATACAGTGGTTCAACAAAGCCGGGGATAATATGTCCATTTTCATGGGTCAGTAGACGAACTTCGTGACCGGTTACCGCAGCGCGCTCAGACAGACACTGGAAATTCCACCACGCTTCATTGAAATTAAACAATGTGTCGCGAATACCTTGAGTCAATAATACATCGACTCCTAGCTGACCCCTATAGGTATTACTGCCCGAAGATTCGTTAAACTCACTCATAATATTGTTATTCAACTCACTCGCCACCACACTGTAGGGCATGCTTGCCTGTCCGTTGAGATCACACCAATAACTTGGACTGTGGTAGGTAAACCAATCTAATGCATCACGTGGGAATTCATTAGCTGCCACGCCACGCGCTAACGTTTCCAATACAAAGGGGTCAAGCCCGCGCGCGAGTGGAGAATCCTGATTGGCAATACCCGGAGCATAACTCCCGGCTTCTGCTCCAGCGACTAATAGCAAAGACCAAGCGGATTTAACAACGTCGCCTTGATTCAAGCTATAAGGCAGATTGTGCCAAGTAATATCCGGCACCATGGCATCTAAGCGTTGTTTTTCATCAATAGCATGTATCAACATTTGATACCCACCACCATAACTTAAGCCTATCGAACCCGTTAGCAAATTCACACCACCGGCAATACTTTCGAATGTTTCTGGACGGCTCGTATTCGTATTTGTGCTTTCGTCCCGCCACGCTAAATAATCAAGGTTTGCCTCTGCCCAATCTAGTATCTGCAATAAATCCAGCCCCTCAACCTCAGGGTCCATAACTCTCACTGTGCCGCCACTATCGCCAAAACCGCGTAAATCAATACTGATCACCGGGTAGCCACCCGCTACCAATCTATCAATCCCGCTACTGCTATATTCACTACCCGTATCACTGACTCGTGAGCCCCCCAATCCATGCCCATGCAGCACTAAGGGGTGTGCCCCCATGGCTCGTTTTCCACAGCTAATTTCTGCAGGTTCAAAGACTTCAAAGCTAATGGTTTCGCCACTCTGAGAGGGAATTTTAATTTGGTAATGACGCTTAGCCGCTACGCTGGCAAAGCTATCACCACATGAAGCATTAACTTGAGTCACAGCACAGCCAGTACTATCAATACTCGCACCCGCTGGAGTATCGGCGCATAAATCCGCCTCATTCCCTATCCCATCATTGTCACTATCGCGATTATCTTCTGGGTCACACGCATCCCCAATAGCATCCTCATCTAAATCCTGTTGATCGTTATTCGCGAGCATAGGGCAATTATCAAATACATCTAAAATACCATCTCTATCGCTATCACGGTCGTCCTGCAGGTCACAGACATCCCCGATACCATCCCCATCCATATCTTGCTGATCGGTATTACTGTCAGCAGGGCAATTATCGAAATCGTCGCTAACCCCATCAGAGTCTGCATCCTGCTTCTGATTAGCAGAATCGGCATTATTAGGAGGGCTTGCATTGGGAGGACTCGCAGCACTAGTATTAGAAGAAGATGCACCGCCGCAAGCCGATAAGGCAATGACAGACATAAAGACGCACAGATAACGACTAAAATACATAAGAAATACCTTAAAGTTTATTTTTATTATTTAACAGATATTACACACGTTAACCCGACGCTCACAAGAAATAATTAGCCTACTTAATAGACTATGGTTCCAATATAAGTGAGGTCGAAATTCAGCGCTAAAAGACCGCAGAGACAAATAATCTAATTATTTTAAGCGCCGCTTCCAGTTACCACCATGCTCTAAATTACAGGCTTGTTCGCTATCAAATTTAATTTGTTGCTGCGTATTCAATAACGGGATCCCCGCCGACTTTAACTGCTCTACAATCATAGTCACTAAATAATCATGCTTGGTAGACTTCAGTAAAGTCGATACCTGATCTTGGCTTTCAAAAACGCAGATTACCGTGAGAGATTTTGGAAAGTCTTTGTAGTTAACTAAGTGGGTTAGCCACTGAAAGCCTTCGATGGATTTAAGTGATTGTTCACACACCTGAGTGAGCACTTTTACGAGGGTATTTTCTAATAACTTATCTGTTTTTTTCATGGGCACGATTTTATCAATTATAATTTTCTAGGGTGGTATAACTAAATACACAGCTCTGTATTCTCAATGCACACATTATGGTACCTTGGTATATCGGTTTTTAAGCTCAGTCGCGCAGGTTACCAATGAATATCGCCATCACACTCTTTGTCTTAGCCAACATGGCCATCAGTATCACTTTGCTACTGCTTTGGCTGCGCGGTCGTGAACAAAGCCAAGCTTTATTATTAGAGGCCGCGGCTTTAGCTGCTGACAATTCGGTTATTCCAGCCAAGTTACACAAACTGCTTATAGAGCAAAATAAACGCATCATTACTGTGGAAATACTCAATCCGACCGAACTCGCCATCGCCAAAACCGCACTCGCAAAACCCTTCGTTGGCCTAGCCCCTGATACTATTAATAAATTAGTATACAAAGAAGCCCGAGACATTATTGCCAAGCAACTACCGTCTTTTGGTGTTAATGCCGAAGTAAAAATCCATGTTACTTAGTCCTAGTTTGCTACTCATCCTTGCCATTGCCTCACTGCTAATCAGCGTTGGTACTCTGGCTATCGCTTGGCAACAGCACAACCTAAGCCAGCAGTGTAAAAGTCATTTATTGCATATCAGTAGCCACCATAAAGAACGCGAGCTATTGATCAAGCAGCAATGGCAACTGCTCGAAACCCAAGAAAAGCTAGAAGATACCATCGGCATCACCACCTCTGCGGTACGAACCATACACAAGGGTATCGCCGCCATTCCTTTTGGCATTCTTGAAGCCATCCCCGTTACCCGTCATGTCACCTTAGTCGTTCGTGGTACTCACGATCTCATTTCAGATGTGGTTTATAGCAGTATCGGCATCGCGACTAAAACCACTGGAAAAGTCATTCGAAAAGGGATTAAGGCGCCCTCTGATAAAAAACTTATCGATAAATAGGCTAGCTACTTACGATCCCAAGCATTCGCTTTTTGCTTCTTAGTCGAGCTTTTTCCTGCGCCTTTACCATAATAAGGATTGCTATTATCCGAGCCGGTATGGCCTTCTCTTTGGTGCTTAGGCACATAGTTTAAAATTGATACAGGCACCGTCTTGCGAACAGGAAAACCTTCAATTTCTTTACGCTCAATAATGTGTTTTAAACGGCTTTCGATAGCGCATAAGTTTTTAAAATCCCCCATAGCCACAAACGAAATCGCTTCACCCAAAGCACCTGCTCGGCCAGTACGCCCAATACGGTGAATGTATTCTTCTGGTTTAAATGGCAAGTCGTAGTTCACTACTCGGGTTAACGATCCAATATCGATACCACGGGCGGCAATGCCCGTTGCTACTAGGTATTTTAATTCACCGGACTTAAACGCGGCTAAGGTTTTTTCACGCATCGCTTGGCTTCTATCGCCGTGAATACAATCGGCTTTAATGCCACGCTTTTCTAGCTGGCTAACGAGTTTGGCGGCACCGTGTTTTTTCTCGATAAAGATCAGTGCTTGATCCCATTTTTCTGCAAGGATCAAATGGCTAAGTAGAGCCGATTTGGTATCTTTATCTACTGCGACTAACCACTGGTTAATGGTATCGGCTGAGGTTGATGACGGAGAAATATTAATATCTTCTAAATCGTCGTAGAACTCTTTATTTCCAAGGCCCTTGTCGGCAAAACCAATGCCTTCCATGCTATCACCGGAAAAACTATCGGCGAGTTTACGTACATCTTCGTTGATGGTGGCAGAGAATAATAAGTTTTGACGGGCGAACGGTAAACGTTCAATGATTTTACTGATGTCGTCGATAAAGCCCATGTCTAACATGCGGTCAGCTTCATCTAGAATCAGCATTTCAACTTCATCAAAATACAAGGCGCGCTGATGCAATAGATCCAATAAGCGACCTGGGGTTGCGACTAAAATATCAACGCCATCAATCAAACGCTCTTTTTGTCCTTCCATATCCACGCCGCCATATAGCGCCATAGAAGTTAAATCAACGTACTTACTGTATTGAGCCACACTGGCTTCAATCTGCACCGCGAGTTCTCGTGTTGGGGTTAGGATCAAGGCACGAATACGCTTGCCTCGAAGCGTCTGTGCTTTGCCTTTTTTATTAACCTTAGAAAGTTTTTCTAATAGTGGTAATACAAAGCTGGCGGTTTTACCGGTACCTGTCTGAGACGTACCTAGGATGTTTTTACCCAGTAGAATAGCAGGAATGGCCTCTCTCTGAATCGGCGTTGGCTTGGTATAACCCAAGTCTTTGACCGCTTTAATAATAGGGTCGCTTAAGCCAAGCTTGGAAAATGACATAG